>NZ_JSZM01000003.1:0-50457 GCF_000801965.1 Lysinibacillus sp. A1 | reverse complement strand
TTAAAGGAGTAACCGGTTGGAATAACAAAGGATACAATATCCTTCGGAGCGCCTAATTTCTCCATTTTTAACATAATACGTGGTAATACAGCTTCAGAACTTGCTGTTGAGAATGCTAAAATGAGCTCATCTTTCAGTACTTTAATTAAAAATAATATATTGACACCTACGAATTTTGCAACAAGTGCAAGAATAACAAATATAAAGAATAGCATTGTAGCGTAAACAAGGATAGCCAGCTTAGCTAAAGGTATTAAAGAGGCAAATCCATATTTGGAAACGGTTACACCAATTAAACCAAATACCCCAAGTGGCGCAAATTTCATCACAAGGTTAGTTACCCAGAACATCGCATCTGCAACCCCTTGGAAGAAGTCTAAAACTGGTTTGCCTCGATCACCAATGGCCGCAACACCTAAACCAAAAATAACAGCAAAGAATATGATCGCAAGCATATCGCCTTCACCCATTGACTGAATGATATTGGTCGGTACAATGCCTACAATAATATCAAACGGTCCTTCATGCTGTACTTCTTCTGTAGTTGACACGTATTTCGAAATATCTCCTTGAGATAGCTCGTTCATGTTTAAACCTGCGCCAGGCTGGAAAATATTAGCAGAAAGTAATCCAACTACGATAGCTACTGTTGTAATAATTTCAAAATAAATAATGGATTTCCCGCCTAATCGTCCAAGCTGTTTCATGTCTCCAGTACCAGCAACACCTACGATTAACGTCGAAATTATAATCGGCACAACAATCATCTTAATTAAATGCAGGAAAATATCCCCTAATGGTTGTAAGTAGGTTTCAATTTTGGGGTTGCCATAAAAAATACCACCAACAATAATCCCTAAAATCAAACCGATTAATATTTGACTGGCTAAACTAATTTTAAATTTCTTTTTCAATCCTTCGTACCTCCTCATATTATTTTTTAGGGCTTGCCTAATAATAAGAGATCCTTATAGAATCCGACAAAATCCGATGAAAAAACTTTTGTTTTTTTAGAAAAGTCTGAATATAAATCTTGTTCGCTTCTTACAATTAAGTGCATTCTACATTTATTTATCAAGCAATCACCGTAATTTGAAAACATTCCAAACGCTAATAGGCCTACAACTAATCAAATGCAAGTATGCTACCGTTATTACTTCTATTTGGCAGCATTATCATCGACGAGTGTTGACAATTTGTCAACATCATTATACACTTCTCTTCAACAGTTATTTTTAATACGGAAGGGAGAATCGAATATGACAGAAATGAAAGAAAATACGACTCTAGGTTTATTGTTGAAAGATCTATTGAAAGAACGTTCATTATCTATGCGAAAGTTTAGTGAACTAACAGGAATCGATACGGCTACGATTTCACGGATTATTAATCATAAACGAAAAGCTACCCCTCAACATGTAGAAAAATTCGCTGAATGTCTTGGTGTTCCTTTTATTCAGCTATTTGAAGCAGCGGGATATCCTATGGAACAAAAACAAGAAGAGTCACAATCAGATATTCATACCTCTGTTGATGCTATACAAAACTTTCTTAAGGCATCAAATGTATACGACAACCAGTTTTCAGTGCAGGATGTTGAAAAAAAATTAGATGATTATGGGCTATTTTCTCAAACGGAGGAAGGCAAACATACCATTCATACGAATTTTACTGAAAAGATTCAAAAAGTAGGTAGTGTTGGTCCATTTATAAATAAGTTAAAAGAGTTATATGAAAAATTTACAACAAATAAAGGTACACTATTTGAATTAACAATAATCGGCAGTACATTACTATATTTTATTATTCCTGTAGATGTAATTCCGGATTATGTATTTCCTATTGGATATTTGGATGATGCAATAGCTGTACAACTTACCGGAAAATCTTTGTTGAAAAATAACGGATAGGTGGATTCATTAATTTATGGAAAGTAGTAAAACAAGCCGTAAATGGCTAAAAAATTCATGTGTCATATTCGCATCGATGATTGTAATAGGGGTTGTTTATTGGTTTTATCAGTACAATAGTGGGTTGGCCATGGCAGAAGACGACAGTAAAAATGGAGCTGAGGCTGAAGAAACTTTTGAGCCCTTTCAAGGTGCAGACCTACAATTTGGTGAGATTAATGTCCTTTTGATAGGTAGTGATACTAGAGGCGATGAAGGTAGATCGGATGCCTTAATGATTGGACACTACAATCAAACGACGAATCAAGTAAAAATCGTTTCCATTATGAGAGATACGTATGTTGACATCCCAGATTACGGAAAGAATAAAATAAACGCTGCATTTGCTTTTGGAGGTCCAGAGCTTGTTAGGAAGACCATTAAGCAAAACTTTGATATTGATGTAAATTACTATGCAATCGTTGATTTTGAAGGATTCCCTAAAATTGTTGATCTTCTTGCACCCAATGGGATTGATGTGGACATCCCTTATGAAATGTCATATGGCATTGGCATGACATTATTTCCTGGAGAACAAACTTTACATGGTGATCAGTTATTAGCTTATGTACGATTCCGTCACGATCGTTTAAGTGATTTCGGACGAGTGGAACGCCAGCAGGAAATTATGACAAAGGTTAAAGATCAAATTAGCTTTCAAAGCTTCATGAATTTACCAAAAATATTAGGTGTTGCAGAGGCATACATCGATACGAATGTTGACAAAAAAACAATACTTGCAATTGGAAAAGATTTAATGAATGGACACTCTAATGGGGTAGATACTTTACGGATTCCTGTTGCCAGTTCTTTTGAAAACAAACATGTAAATGTGGGCGCAGTTCTAGATATTGATTTAGAAAAAAATAAACATGAATTAGAAAAGTTTTTATCCTCCGAGGAGGATGTGCAAGTGTCTAAACTAGAAGGAGTTTCCTCTTAAAGAAAATATGACGATAGATTATCAGCTTTTTAAATTACTTAACCAGTTAGCAGGACAAAACCCGATTTTTGATCAACTTGTCCTCTTATTTTCAAAATATGGCCCTATCCTATTTGGATTAATATTGGTATGGCTATGGTTTTCAAACGCTCAAAATCAGCATGAAAATAGAAAAATAGTCTTATACGCCGTATCGATTGCTATTCTTACACTTGGTATCGATAAACTAATAGAGATGGTGTATTTTCGACCACGTCCATTCGTCAATCATAGCGTAATATTATTACTTGAAAAATCAAATCTAGACCCATCATTTCCAAGTAATCATGCGGCAGGTGCATTTGCCTTAGCATTTGCTTTGTTTTGGAAACGAAGAAAAATTGGAGCTGTCCTCATCTTGATGGCCTGCTTCATGGCGTTTTCGAGAATTTTTATCGGTGTACACTACCCTCTAGATGTGTTAGCAGGTGCTTGCATTGGATTAGGGGTAACTTACATAGTGATGTGGCTAATTGGTCTTATGGAAGACACCAAGAAACACAGAAAAATGTATGTAAAATAAGAATGCTCTTCCAATCAAAAAAGTTCGCCCTTTATGCGAACTTTTTTGTGTTACAAACCGTTATGCTGAAGCCATCTACTTTATTGTTGATGTAGTTGCCTCCTAAGAGCAGCAATCTTTTTAGCAAAGTCCAAGGCATGTGGACCATCTCCATGAATACATAAGGTGTGCGCCGCTACTTTTACTTTTTGAGACTCTATAGACAATACTTCATTTGCCGTTAGAATACCTTTGACATGCTCTAGCATTTCTTCTTCAGTTTGTATTAAGGCATTCGGTTCCTGTCTACTCACTAATGTGCCATTAGAGTGATAACGGCGATCAGAAAAAACCTCCTCATATACTTGAAGACCCTTATCTTTTGCGATTTCTGCCATTTGGCTACCCGCTAAACAATATAAAATAAGCTGAGGATGGAGATCATATACCGCATGAACAATGGCTGAAGCTTTCTCCCTATCATTTGCACTTTGATTATACAGTGCTCCGTGTGGCTTGACATGATGTACTGTCCCTTTTTCGATATGGACATACGCTTGCAGTGCCCCTACCTGATAGACAATCATATCGTAAATTTCTGCTGGGCTAAACGCCATATCCCTTCGTCCGAATCCTTCACGATCAGGATACCCAGGGTGTGCACCAATAAGAACATTTTTGCGAATTGCATTCCGAACTGTTTGGTGCATAATAGAATGATCACCCGCATGGTAGCCACATGCAATATTGATTGATGTCACATAATCTAGTATCTCTTCATCTCTTCCCGTCAAAAATGCTTCATAGCTTTCTCCTAGATCACAATTAATATCCATTCGTCTCACATTTCCTCCAGTGCAAAATGTATTGTGCTAAACATACGCATTTGGGCTACTTTATGTAAATCATCTTCATGTACAGTGGCCATAATAGGGTAGCCGCCTACTGTTTGAGCATCGGCCATTAAGATGATGGGATTCCCATTTTGAGGCACTTGGATTGAGCCAAACTGTGTCGCTTCAGATAGAATTTCCTTCATTTCTTTTAGCTGTAAAACAGGGCCTTTTAAATAATAGCCCATTCGATTACCACCGCTAAACTGGAAAGGATTTTGCAAAAATTGTTGCTGACTCTCTCCCGTAAATAAATAAAAATGAGGACCCTTAAAAATTCTAACAGTAATCGTATTGTCAAAAGTCGGACGATACGGAGCATAAAGACCTCTATTATATTTTAACGGCGAGGCTATTTGTCCATATAAAATACTTCCTTTTGCATGGACCGTACCTAGATTCCCCTGAGAGAGGTATGAAGTACTGCCAAGCTGCAATGTTGAAATAAACCCTCCCAGCGGTGTCAAGTAAATGATAGAGCCTTGACTCACACTCTTAATCGTTAACTTATCACCCTTTGTTAAGTGGAATGTTTTCCACATTTCAATGGCTGCATCATTGATCATGCATACCCCATGACCGCCGGTTAAAACATAGACCCCATCAGCCATTGCCTCAAATTCAAAACCACCCATGAACATTTCGAAAGAAGTTTGGTTATGATGATTTTGTAAAATCAGCTGAGCCGCTTGAAATGAAACATAATCCATTGGTCCAGATAACGGAATACCAAATGCCCGATAGCCAAACCTTCCCTTATCTTGTAAGCTACCATAAACCCCTTGTTTTGTTATGAGCAGAAGTGGCTTCAATCGCTACACTCCCTTGCTTTTCATTTCCCAATATTGTTGCTTAGTTATTTCATAAAACTGAACTTCATCACCAAGTTCAAATAGAAATGGCTCTTTACCATTGATATTAAAAAGCTCAAATGGCGTCTTTCCGATAATATTCCAGCCACCAGGTGAATCGACAGGATAGATTCCTGTTTGTCCACCACCAACCCCAACAGAACTTGCAGACACCGATGCTCTCGGCTTCTCTAAGCGAGGTACAAATAATTTAGAATCAAGTTCTCCAAGGTATGGAAAACCTGGCAAAAAGCCAATTAAATAAACATAATAGCTTTTGGACAGGTGTATCATTTTTATGTCCTCAAATGATAGGCCCGTATAGTCCATCACTCGTCGCCTATCTAAGGCAAATTCTTCATCATAGCAAACTGGGATTTTTAATAGTCTATTCGTTCTGTCATCAATGGCTGTGGATGCTTGATTGTCCAGCCATTGCCTTCTTAAAAGGTCTACATCTATTCGTTGTTTCACATAAGCTGTAACTGTATGATAGCTTGCAACGCACTCGACAAGATGATGTCGTAGTTGTTTCTTCAGAAATCGATTAAATGCTTGTACTGCATAAAAGTTTGGGTGGGATATTTCTTCCTTAAAGGAAAAGCGAATCGTATTCTTGCTAATCCACATTGAATGAGGAAATTCAATGATTACCTGCACGTATTGTCTCCTCAATGCAAAGCTTCACAGCAGCGATTAAATCACGAATATGCCAGCCTGGGATTTTGCCATGTTGAATGGCTAATTCAAAGGAAGCAGGTATATGAATAAAGCCAGCACGTACCCCTTCATGTTGTTGCGCATACACAAGCCCCTCATACATAATGTTATTACATAAGTAAGTACCTGCTGTATTAGAGATTTCAGCGGGATAGCCCTCTGCTTGTAAGCGATTAACCATTTGGCGAATTGGTAAATTCGTCAGATAAGCATCTGCCCCCTTCTCTTGAATGCTCTCATCAACAGGTGTGTAGCCGTTATTATCGGGCTCCCCATCTTTCACATTAATAGCTATTCGCTCAGGCGTTAGTTTATAACGACCTCCAGCGAGCCCTAAAGAAATAATGATTTGCGGTTCTATTTCCTCTATATATTGCTTTAGCTGCTCGGCAGATTGTTGAAAATCTACAGATAAAATTCTTCCTATAATATGATAGTCTTCTATTTTTTCACCATTTAAGTTTTCTACAATTTGCATAGTTGGATTAAGCTTATAATCAAGAAATGGCTCAAACCCCGTTAATAATATGTTTGTCATGTGTTAGTCACCTAATTTCTATCGGACGTTTTTTTATGTAGCGTCCAGATTGTTTTTGTTTATTTACTGGAGTAGCTAGTGCAGCTTCTAAAATTGCCTGATTAAATAATTGATGGGCTGCCATACACGATAGTAATTCCTCACCATAAACGATTTCATCTGCAACTTCCGAAATGATATCTAAAGCGACCCACTGTGGATAACGTAAAATACTAACCGATGAATACGTAGGTGTTACTTCCATACTACGATAAAAGTTAATATTCCCCATTTCTTCAATCGGATATTTATCTGGGTCCCACTTTGTTCCATATTTATAGTATCGATTGCGCCAATACGCATTTTCTTCAGCAAACGTAGATCCATCAAACATCCTATTAACTCTTTCCGCTACTAGGTCCAGATTTTTAGCCTGAATTTCCTTCGTATCATCATCTGCATAACGACCAATTCCATAAATTTTGGCACTTGGAAGCGTATAAGAAACTGGGAAAATAGGTGGGCATGCGTAACCTGCGAACGGTTGAACCCACTCACGAGCAGGTATTCCATGGTCATCAATAACAATATCTGGAGCCCATTTTTTTAAGATAAGTGGTAATACATTTGCCTCACCGAACACACTTTTTCGGAATTTCACATGGGCAAATTCTAATCCCACCGCATTAAATCTTGCAGCATGATGCTTCCACTTCGGATGCTCCTTTGTCAAACATTCCATAATTTCATAGCCATCAGGGTTCGCTAAAGGGATAATAATGACATTCATTTTTTTTAATATGTCTGGATGCTGACAAATAATATCTTCCATTAGCGCCAAAATTGCTGGAGTGCTAGATACCTCATTTGGATGATGACCAGCTTCAAAAACAATCGTATGTTTTTCATCTGATTTTTTTAGCCCTGAATAATATTCACTCGTAATAGGTTCCGTCACTTCTAAAAATGGAATGACAGTACCTTTATAAGATATATCTCCATAATTCAATTTGACCTCTGCGTATTGTTTAAAACGCTCTACTAATGGAATTATATTTTTCATGTTGTGTTTTAAAAAGGTTTTTGCCTTAGTGACCTTCAGTTCATTACCGATAGACATTTCTACAG
This sequence comes from Lysinibacillus sp. A1, assembly GCF_000801965.1. Lineage (NCBI taxonomy): Bacteria > Bacillati > Bacillota > Bacilli > Caryophanales > Bacillaceae > Lysinibacillus > Lysinibacillus sp. A1. Next base: position 42,915 of record NZ_JSZM01000003.1, on the reverse strand, counting down.
TGTCAAACTGTCCTTCTTGATTAAACAAAATTCGTTTTGTAACGGGTTCCGTCATCGGTTTGTCATTCCACTGGTAAACCTTTATGGCACTTTTAATAGGCTTATACAAATCTTGTTCTATATGAATATAAGGAATAACACCACCTGGCGCTTTGTAAGGCTGATTAACTAACTGGCGACCAAGCTCTTGAAAATAGTCTAAAGTATTAAAGTATAAATCCTCGTATAACGCCTCAAACGATGAGTTCGCTTCTTGCTGGACGCCTATTTCTTCTTCGATTCCAGAAGAAGTAAAGTCAATTTCAATTCGATCGAATAATGGAAATAGCTGAGCTTGATCAACGTTATGGGGATCAATTTTTAACTCTTTCACCATTCGTGGCAATAATTCCTTCATATAGTATTTATAGAAACGTTCACGATCAGAAAATATGATGTTCTCCTGCACTCGCTCTGTCTTGCTGAATAATCTATACCCAGCGGTAGTTGGATAGGCCTTTTTCTGACCATCAACATAATCCACCTCACTAATAAGTGGATCGAGCTCAGCTATTAATTGATCATCTACAAATACTCTATACACATGTTGTTGCGTGCTGGAAAGCTCAAATTGCACATGCTCTTTTGGTATGCCATACTGCATTTCAATCATTTCATCCACAGGGTATAGCTCCATAATCCAGCGATTATGTTGCTCTAAGCCGTTTACACTTACCCCATCCTTACAAACTATTTTTACATTTTCAAAGCGCCCCTCGACAGATGGAAGTACTTCCTCTAATATCCAGTATAACCCTGTTTTAAAGGCAGAGCGAACTTTAATGGTTGTCAAATTTGAAAATTTTTCATTTAAATCTAGCTTAAATTGATCACGATTTATTTTGGTGGCCGTCATATAAATTTCAGCCTCTAACGCTCTATCTTGCTCTTCTTCTATCGCTTTTATCATGTATGAAGCCTCAGATTCATCGCTCCATTGTTCTTCCATTAAAATAGCCGCTTCATTCACTTGTTTTTCGTTTAACTCCCAAACTCCAAGCAGTCCTCCCTCAGACACATGCTTTGCAGTTGCAATGGAATGGATAACCGTCGGTAGGCTGTCTTTCGTACCACAGATTTGAATGGCGTTTTTGGCGGTCAATTCCATATAACTTTCGTTTTCGTGCTTGAATGAAATGGTTATATGTCGCTCTTCTGATGTTATAGCTGGTAATGAAATGGATGTGGCATATAGGCCTAAACGCAATGCTAGATAGCAAGTCTCTTTTAATAGAGCATTTGTCTTTAATTCTTCTTGTATATCCATTTTCACACTTACATGTTGCTGGGGATGTGCCTCATCCTTTTCACCCGTGCCATAGGCTGACCAAAGATGACTTAAATTTTCGTAATACGTTAAAGGGCTGTCCGTTTGGGTGTCGACCATTCCTTCACTGGCTATTGCACTTAACCATGTAGAAAGTGCTGATTCACTCTCATAATAAATGATCCATGTAGAGTCATCTTGTGAAATAAATGTACTAGTATGCTGTAAAAACTTCATTGTATAGGACTGATTGGCTGGCTGAAATAAATCAAAGTCTACTTCATTTGATTCAAAGCCTAAGCGTAAGCAAAAATCAATTAATCCTAATGGAGCTAAATCTTTAGGTAAATCTATAAATAAAGAAGGTTTTTTGTTCGTTTCGTTCTTTTGAAATAAACTAGAAAAAAATATAGAGTTCATCATATCACCTAAACTTTCATATTTGGATCTAAGCGATCTCGCAACCAATCTCCCAATAAATTAAAGCCTAACACAGTTAACATAATGGCCACCCCAGGGAAAACAGATATCCACCAAGCTGAGGTCATATAATTTCGACTATCCGCTAACATTCCTCCCCACGAAGGTACTGTAGGCTCCACACCTAACCCTAAAAATGTTAAAGATGCCTCCAATAAAATAAACTCTGCAATACACATCGTTGCTAACACTAAAATGGAGGAGGCAACATTAGGAAGTATATGCTTCATGATTATTTTGAAATGTGTTCCACCAATTGCCTTTGCTGCTTGGATATACTCTTGTTCCTTTAAAGCCAAAATCTCTCCTCGAATTAATCTCGCAAAACTAACCCAATATGTAAGTCCTAGGATAATAATAATTTTTTCAATACCTGTTCCAAAAACACTCATAATGACGATGGCTAGTAAAATAAACGGTAACCCCATTTGAACTTCGGCTAGCCGCATAATTAAATCATCCATCCATTTCCCAAAGTAACCTGAAATTATTCCTAGAAATGTACCAAGCACTAAAGAAATGATTACGCCACAAATCCCAACTAATAGAGATATACGAGCTCCGTAAATAATTCTACTTAGCAAATCACGCCCAACCTGATCTCCTCCGAGTAAGTATTGGGATTTACCAGTATCATCTAGCCATTTGGGTAGGTCAAGCCGATGTCCTAAGCTAGCCGCCCCCGGATCATAGGGAGCAATATATGGTGCAAATATAGCACATAGTATCGTAGTGACAACCAATAATAAGCCAATTATGCCCGTTGGATTATTCTTCACGAATTTAAGAACGGTTACTAGTTTATTGGCTTTTTTCATTTCGATTGCTTCTGTTTCCATTATTTGAGTCATTATTGCTCACCTCTTCCAGTTCTTATTTTTGGGTTAATTAATGAGTAGCATAAATCAACGATTAGATTGACTAAAATCATAATCAGTGCTAAAAGGATGATTCCTCCCTGGACCACTGGATAGTCTCGTTGATTAATAGAATCAACAATTAACCTTCCAATCCCGGGCCAAGAAAAGACTTGCTCAACAATAACCGCACCTCCTAATAGCCCCCCAAACTGTAAACCAACAAATGTTACAGTTGGCAATAAGGCGTTGCGGAAAGCATGTTTAATGATCACTAGCCATTCTCTTATTCCTTTCGCACGTGCAGTTGTGACGTATTGCATTTTAAGTACTTCCAGCATAGACGTACGAATTAATCGAACTAAAATACCAGATAGGATGAGCCCTAAGGCAACGGATGGCAAAACTAATGAGCTAAACCCATCAAATCCGGATACTGGCAGCCATTTTAGTTGAACAGCAAAAATTAATATTAGCATGAACGCCAACCAAAAATTAGGGAAGGAAATACCTAACAAAGAAAAAATACGACTAAACACATCAATGGATTTTCCTTTATAAATAGCGGATAGAATACCTAGCGGAACAGCTATTAACAAAGCCACTGCCATTCCACCTAAAGCAAGTGCAATTGTCGGCCACGCTCGTTCGAGTAACATCTCTAAAACAGGGCTATTGGAGCGATAGGACGTACCAAAATCAAGTGTCACTAAATCCTTCATAAATATGAAGTATTGCTCCCAAACAGGTTTATCTAAACCAAGTTTGGCTGTCAGTTCTTCTACTGCCTGCTGTGAAGGTTCACCAGCCCCAAACATGATACTTACGGGGTCACCTGTCAAACGAATGGAGAAAAATATAATTAATGAAACCGCAATGATCACCAGCACGGTATGCGACAAACGTCGTAGAATATAGGAAAGCATAATTCCATCCTCCTAATGTGAAATGAAAGAGATAGTATGCTAGCATACTATCTCATAATTTTTTACTTACTCGACAGTGACACCTGCAAAATTAAAGCGGCCATCATGTGGTGGTTGGAAGCCTTTTATTCGTTTATTCACTGCGTATATTTCAACTTCAGAATATAAGTTGACTTCAGTTGCATCTTCATATAATACTTCTGTAAGCTCTTTAAAGACCTTTTGTCTTTCGTCATTATCAATAGTGGCACGCTCTGCTGCTAATAATTGTTCTACTTTGTCATTTTTATAGGATGGGTTCCAGAATTCCCCCTCGTGATACATTAAATAGGCGGTATTATCAAAGTCTAGCGTCCAGCCGCCCCAACCATTTTTATACATATGGCCAGCTTTTCCTTGAGGAATTAGCTCTGATTGGAAGGTCGTATTTTCCACACTATTAATAGATACTTTAATTCCAACTTCCTCTAAGTAAAACGCTACTGCTTGTGCAATCTCTTTAAATGTTCCATCTGTACCTGGAATAAAGAAATCTAATGTAGTACCTTCAGGAACTTTCGCTTCAGCCAGTAATTCTTTTGCCTTTTCAGGATCATATGGATATGGCTCTAAATCGTTATTATAGCCAAATGATAAATCACTTTGGAATGAGCTTATCAGATTCCCATAGCCACCTAAAATTTCTTTTACAATCGTTTCTTTATCGATAGCATAGTTAATAGCTTGACGAACACGTACATCATCAACTGGCTTTTGCGCCGTATCAAAACGAATTGAATAAGCTGTAGGTGTAGACACTTCCATTAATTCAATAAAGTCAGTTCCTTCTGCTGTTGCAGCTTGGGAAACTTCCAAACGTGTCATAATATCAATATTGCCTGTTTGTAATTCTGCAAGTGCTGTTGCAGTTTCTGGAATTACTTTAAATGTAACTTTATCTAGTTTAATAGCATCTTTATTCCAATAACCTTCATTACGTTCAATTACCACTTGTTTATCTCGTTGATAATCTGTCATTTTAAACGGACCTGTACCAACAGGTTTCATATCAAAATTCTCTGCTCCCTGTTCTTGAATATATTTAGGTGGTACGATTACAGCACCATATCCTGATAGTTTTGTAAGTAATACTGGATCTATAGAATTTAAGTGCATCGTTACTTCATATTCACCCGTTACTTCCACACTTTCAATGGAAGTGTAATTTGAATATTGAGGACCTTTTTGACCTTCATCACCTAGCAGACGATCAAAAGTAAATTTGACGGCCTCCGCATTAAATGGTTCACCATTATGGAAGGTAACGCCTTGGCGTAATTGAAAGACAATTGTTTTGTCATCTTTATATTCCCAAGATTCCGCTAATCCAGGTTGAATTTCTAAATCTAAAGAACGACTAACTAACCCTTCAAATACTGATGTTGCTACTGTACTCCAAGACAGTAAAAACGTATCAATCGGGTCCCAGTTTTGAGGATCTCCTGCCACACGGACAACTAATTCATTACCCCTTGTGAGTGCAGCATTTTCTCCAGAAGATTTGCTACTATTTTTACTATCCTCTTTTGTTGATGTACCGCCACTACATGCTGACAAAATAATCATCATGCAAACTAGTAATAGCGCTAGCCATTTTTGCTTCTTCATTATGTTCATCCCCTTTTATATTTGTGCTATTTATACGCCATAAGGATATGGCATCGAATAACCTAGTTCAGCCGAAATTAACGCAGCAGTTTCCCACAGTCCCTCTAAAAACAAATTTATTTTTTCTTGTGGTAGTAGTGATTCTATACCAGCAATACTAATGGAGTACTCTACTTTTCGATCACTATTAAAAATTGGCACCGCTATTGATACAGTTCCTTCTTCTAGTTCCGACACGCTGTAGGCATAGCCATTTGTCTTACCAAATTCAATTAGTTCATGAATTTCATTATCCGTATGAGGGGTTCCGCTCGCATATTTTTTTCGAGGCTTATGAAGGACCTCGTTAATTTTCTCTTCACATTGAAAAGATAAAAGAATACGTGAGCAAGCGCCTGCGTATAGTGGTGCTCTTCTTCCGACTCTTGTATATAATAGAACCGGTTTTAGACTTTCTATTTTTTCTATATAAAGGCCGTCTGTTTCATCCAATACTACTAATTGAACAGCCAAATCAAATTTCTGTTGTAACATTTTCATATACGGAATGGCTAACGAACGAATCTCTATGGAATTAGCAGCTATTGCCCCTAATTCAATTAGTTTATTCCCCAGTAAATAATGATCACTTAAAACTACCTGTCCACCACTTTGAACATATGGCCGCTTTAATACGCCTAAATCCGTAAATGTTTTTAGAAATCTATGTAAGGTCGGTTTAGGAATGTCGGTTTCTATCGCTAGTTCGTCTAACCGCCAAGAAGGTTTTTCTTCCGTAAATAACGTTAAAATATTGATCCCTTTTTCCAATGTTTTGCTCATGTTAATCGCTCCATTTGTTCTTCATAAAGTAAACAAGAAACTTCATGTTGATCACTAATTTTTTTCAATTTCGGGGGTGTTACTTTACAAATCTCCATACAGTTTGGACACCGCGTATGGAAGGTGCATCCAGATGGAGGATTTGCTGGATTTGGCACATCTCCGCTAAGGACAATTCGATCTTTAACCTTTGAAGGATGAGACTTCGGTAATGCAGAAAGTAATGCTTTCGTGTAGGGATGCTTCGGATTATTAAACAATTCATGTTTGTCAGCTAATTCCACTATCTTCCCTAAGTACATCACCCCTATACGATCGCAAAAATGATGCACAACACTTAAATCATGGGATATAAAAATATAGGTAAGATTCATATCCCTTTTTAAATCTTTCATTATATTAAGCACTTGGGACTGAATGGAAACATCTAGCGCTGATACCGGTTCATCTGCAACAATCAATTTCGGATTTGATACTAGTGCCCTCGCAATTCCAATGCGCTGTCTTTGGCCGCCTGAAAATTCATGTGGAAATCGATCTAGCTGCTTTTCTGTAAGCCCCACTTGTTTGGCGACTTCATAAACACGTTGTTTCCTTTCTTCCTTTGTACCGATTCCAAAATTCACTAAAGGTTCTTCAATTATTTTGAAAACCTTCATACGAGGATTAAGGGAAGAAAAAGGGTCCTGAAAAATGATTTGCATATCACGACGTTTTTGGCGGACCTCTTTGGCACTAAGTGTGGCTATATTTTCTCCGTTCAGCAAAATTTCGCCCTCAGTAGGTGTTAGAAGTTGAATGAGTGTTTTGCCCATTGTAGATTTTCCACAACCAGATTCCCCTACTATTCCTAAAACTTCACCTTCGTTGACAAAAAATGAAACATCATCTACTGCTTTTAAATTTCCCGAACGTGACCCTTTCACTGGAAAATATTTTTTTAAGTGTTTAACCTCTAACAATGGACTGCTCATTTACAATTCCTCCTCCCACATCATCCTCTTCATATAACCAGCATCTAACCGTGCTACCAATGGACGTAGTAAATAACTCTGGTTTCTTTTTACATTTTTCAGTTGCAAATTCACATCGATCGAAAAATCTACAACCTGCTGGCATATCGGATGGTGATGGCACCACACCCTCAATAGACGGAAGATACTCTTGCTCTGTCTCAATATCCGGCAATGAGTTTAGTAACCCTTTCGTATAGGGATGGAGCGGATGATCAAATAATTCCAACACATTTGCTTCTTCAACTATTTCACCCGCATACATGACAATCACTTTTTCACAGATTTCAGCCACAACGCCAAGATCATGGGTAATTAAAATAATGGACATGTCCAGTTTTTCTTGTATGTCTTTCATTAGCTCTAGAATTTGCGCCTGAATAGTTACATCTAATGCAGTAGTAGGCTCGTCTGCGATTAATATTTCTGGTCCACAAGCTAATGCCATGGCAATCATCACCCGTTGTCTCATACCACCAGATAATTGGTGTGGATATTCATTAACCACTCTATCGGGACGAGGAATACCAACAAGGCGAAGCATATCAACCGCTCGCTCATGTGCCTCTTTTTTTGAAATTTTTTCATGGCTATGAATCATTTCAATGATCTGGGAGCCTACTTTATACACTGGATTAAGGGAGCTCATCGGTTCCTGAAATATCATTGAAATTTTTTTCCCACGAATCTTTCGCCATTCCTTCTTCAATTTTTTATGAATTTGTTTTTGATCTATGTAAATCTCTCCATTTTGCCATTCAACCCCAGAAGGCAATAAACCCATAAGAGATAAGGATGTCATACTCTTTCCACAACCAGACTCCCCTACAATCCCTAATGTTTTCCCTTTTTCAAGTTGAAATGACACCCCATTCACAATGGAAATATCCTTTTTACTTTGCTGAATACCTATTTTCAAATCCTTTACTTCTAAAATATTCAATCCCATTTTTCCCCCTCCGTTCCATAATATGAAACGCGATTCCATTTTTTAAAATCTTATCAGAGATTAATAGGTTATTTCAATAGTTTTCAGAAAAAAATAAAAATTCTATTTATTATAATTATTTCGGAAAAACAATTAATACTGTTTGTAAACCGCCAAGTATCTTCTTACCTTTTGAAAAATGCAAAAAAAGCATGGTCCCAAGTGCTCGGACCATGCTTAATATTTTTTCTTGTATAATTTCTTATTTCAAATGTGCAGTCGCCTGTTTCATGACGTATTTCCCTACTCCAATATAGATGGCTACAGCTGTTCCAATCAATACGAATGCCATTGCTGACCGCTCCTTTTCATATAAATGTAGTGTTTTTCTCTTGGCTTTCAGACCAATTCATTGAATTTGAAAATCATTCTCACTAATATATTATAAATTTCCTGTTAATTCGTCAAGACATACTTTCATCTTACCCTTTTTACATGGTAAGATGTAGAAAAGTCGGAAAAAGGATGCGGTAATGATGAGTAATTCGAAGTACTTTCAAACTATTTTAAACGGGACTATTCACGCTTTAAAATCAATTCTACCTATGGATATAGAAGTAAAGTCGCCTAGTATTATTTCTGAACCCTTTCAACAGCAGCAAATGGGTGTATTAATTGGTTTAATCGGAGATCTAAAGGGTCGCGTCATCATTGACTCCTCTCCTGAAGTGTTCAGTGGAATCGGTAGTACGATGTTCGGTATGCCGCTTGAAGGAGAAATGCTAGAATCCTTTACAGGGGAATTTGGTAACATGATTGCAGGAAATTTATGTACAGCTGTTGGGCAAGAAAGCTTAGAAATTGACATCACTCCGCCAACTGTGATGGTGGGCAATACAAAATTATATGGCTTTGAGAAGGCATTTGCTCTCCCAGTTTCTGTCCCAAGCGTCGGTGACCTAACAGTTCTATTAACAATTGAGGAAGAAGCGGAGTAGAAAGCTAAGTTTAAAGTCTATGCCAAATAAGACATTATATGCAAGAGCATACTGCATATATCTTTTAAATTTGCCATTTGCCTAGATACTTTGATCAGACTTCCTTAACATCTAGTGTTTTTATTAAAAAAAAGCTAAATATAACAATGAAACAAGCTATCTCGATGACTTTTGAGATAGCTTGTTTTTTTCTCCTTTAAATTCTTCACACTTTCTTCACATAATTTGTTTAGAAGTGTGATTTTTTTCACATCAAATTGCATTGAATTTATATATGATGACTGTAAGAAACACCAACTATAAAAAGCGTAGGAGGAGCAAAAAATGGCAAATAAAAAGAAGTCAGATGAGAATTTAAAAGGTTCACTCTATGCAGTTTTTGGAGTAGGCATCATCATTATTTTACTTTGGGTGTACTGCTTTGATTTGTTCATTGGACGGTTTTAATCTACGAAGAAGGGAAAGAAACATATGCACATACATAAGTATGAAAAGTATTGGCTTGTGTTCGGGGTTGCTACTTTAGTCGCATTCCTAATCATTCTCGGTATCGGAGCATTTCATCAAGGCTCTCACCCGAACAATGGTAAAAAAACACTAGATTACGAGAAAGTGAAAGAGACAGCACCTTTTGATAATCCAGGGGTCCATAAGGTAGAGGGCAAAGATTGGGATTATGAGGTAGTCGTAATAGCTTCTGCATTCAATTATAATCCTCCACAAATTGAGGTACCACTTGGTGCGAAAGTAAAATTTATTGCAACAAGCGAGGATGTCATGCACGGTTTTGAAGTTGCAGGGACGAATATCAACATGATGCTTGAGCCTGGCTATATTTCAGAATATGTAACAGTAGTCAACAAAGTAGGCGAGTTTTTAATCGTATGTAATGAATATTGTGGTACAGGACATACGATGATGCACTCTATGCTAAAGGTGGTGGATTCAAATGAGTCACACTAATTCAATGACAAAAGTAGATCGTCGTGATGCAAAGCTAGCAATGGCGCATATATATGTGGCATTTATCGCATTGCTATTAGGTGGTCTTGCAGGCTTATTACAAGTATTTGTACGTTCTGGTCAATTTACTTTACCAGCGGGCATTGGCTATTACCAAGTGTTAACCGTACACGGAGTATTACTCGGTCTTATTTTAACTACATTCTTTATTTACGGTTTCCAAATTGCCAGTGTCAGTCGTACTTCTGGTACATTTACTAATAGTCAACGCAGACTTGGTTGGATTGGCTTTTGGTTAATGACAATCGGTACAGCCGCTGCGGCAACAATGGTTTTATTGAATAAAGCAACTGTTCTTTATACGTTTTATGCACCGCTAAAGGCGCACTGGATTTTCTATTTAGGCCTTACACTAGTCGTAGTTGGTTCTTGGGTTGGTGGCGCAGGTCAAATTTTACGCTATGCTCAATGGCGCAAAGAAAATAAAGGTAGCGGTCAGCCTAGCCCATTATTATCATTTATGGTAGTTGTAAATAATTTAATGTGGTTCGTTGCAACACTTGGTGTGGCAGCTTCAGTATTAATCCAACTGTTACCATGGTCATTAGGTTTAATTGAACGTGTCGATGTTGCCTTATCTCGTACCCTTTTCTGGTATTTCGGTCATGCACTTGTTTACTTCTGGCTATTACCTGCTTATATGGTTTGGTACGTGATTATTCCAAAGGTCATTGGCGGAAAAATTTTCTCCGATTCTTTAGCAAGACTTTCGTTTATGCTGTTCTTACTCTTCTCTATTCCTGTTGGGATTCACCATCAGTTAACAGAGCCTGGTATTGATGGTACATGGAAGTTCATTCAAGTTGTCTTAACATTTGCTGTAATCGTTCCATCTTTAATGACAGCCTTCTCGATGTTTGCCATGTTCGAATTACGTGGTCGAGAATTAGGTGGAAAAGGACTGTTCGGATGGTTCAAAAAATTACCTTGGAAAGATTCTCGTTTCTTCGTTCCATTTATCGGTATGGTGGCATTCATTCCTGGTGGTGCTGGCGGTATTGTCAATGCCTCCTATCAAATGAACCAATTAATCCATAACACTATTTGGGTGACTGGGCATTTCCATTTAACAATTGCAACCGCTGTTGTTCTAACATACTTTGGTGCGGCCTTCTGGTTAATTCCACATTTAACAGGACGTACTTTAACAAAGGCTTTAAACAATCTTAGTAATTTCGCTGGTATCTTATGGGCAGTCGGTATGACAATTATGTCTTCTGCTATGCATATTGCTGGTCTTATCGGTGCACCTCGTCGTTCAGATTACTCAGAATATGGTGGTGCTTCACAGGCATACGATTGGATTCCTTATCAAATTGCACAGGCTGTGGGCGGAACGATTCTCTTTATCGCCATCCTAATCATTATTTATATCGTTGTGAAATTAGCTTGGTTTGCGCCTAAGGGGGAAGAGGAGTTCCCTATTGGGGATGTACATGAGCTTAGTGGTCCAACACCGGCTATTTTAGAAAACTTTAAAGTGTGGCTTGTCATTTTAGTAGCCTTAATTTTATTCGCTTACACCGTGCCAATCTTTGATATTATTTCGAATTCACCAGCTGGCTCCAAAGGCTATCAATTGTGGTAAGCATTTAGAAACAAGCGATTTCTCATTATAGAGAAATCGCTTGTTTTTTTATAGCTGATATAGCTTTGTATATTTATCTTGTAAATAGTCTGCTAAGTATTTAGCATTTAAGCCTTCCCCTGTCGCCTCCTGTAGCAATTCGAATGGCTTTTTCAATGCTCCATATTGATGAACTTTCTCTGTTAACCACTCACGAATTGGCAGCAGCTCACCCTTTTCTAATAGCTCATCAAAATGAGGAATATCCTTATCCATCGCATGCTTCCATTGCGCTGCATAAATCATTCCTAACGCATAAGATGGGAAGTAACCAAACATACCACCTGACCAATGCATATCTTGTAGCACACCTTGAGCATCAGACTCAGGACGAATCCCTAAATATTCCTCATATTTATCATTCCATACTTGTGGGAGATCCTTCGCTTGTAATTCTCCATTGAACAAGTCACGTTCAATCTCATAGCGAATCATGATATGTAGTGGATACGTTAACTCGTCCGCTTCAATGCGAATGAAAGATGGTTCTACCATATTGATGGCACGTAAAAAATCGGCTAATGCCACATCACCAAATTGAACTGGTGAGAAGTGTTGAAGACGCTCATAGTTATGCTCCCAGAACTTTTCATTTCTGCCAACAAAGTTTTCATAAAATAATGATTGGGATTCATGAATCCCCATTGATGTACCCGTGGCTAATGGCAAACCTGCAAGTTTTTCATCAATGTTTTGCTCATACATGGCGTGACCGCACTCATGAATGGTACCAAAAATGGCCGAACGGAAATCACTTTCATCATACTTAGTAGTAATACGGGCATCTCCGTAATTTAAACCAATCATAAATGGATGCACACTTTCATCTAAACGGCCAGCATCAAAGTCGTAACCAAGTTGAGCTAGCATCTCTAGTGATAGTTCACGCTGAGCTTCACGTGGAAAATGCTTAAATAACATGCTTGTGTCTGGTTTATTCGATGAATCAGCAATTTTTTGTACAAGCTTCACAATGGATTCTCGTAAATCACCAAATACTTGGTCTAATACATCTGTCGTCATGTCCGGTTCATATAAATCGAGCAATGTATTATAGGGAGATCCATTTTTAATGCCCCAATATTGAATGAATTTTTTTTGCCATTGAATGATTTCCTCTAAAAATGGTAGGAATAGTTCAAAATTATTGCTTTCCTTTGCTTCTTCCCATGCCGTTTCCGCCTTCGATTGTAGAATAACAAATTCTTTATACTCTTCAGCAGGAATTTTTTTATTTTGATCGTAATTCTTTCTTACTTCTTCCACTAAACGAAGTGTCACATAATCAAGGTCTGATTTTTGTGCCTCTAAGGCTAATAGTAGCTCACCTAATTCTTCACTCGTTTGCATATCAAATAAGGAGGCTGATAATGTACCTATTACCTCTGAACGTTGTGCTAACCCTTTTTTAGGTGCTCCCGTTCTCATATCCCAATAAATTACATTGAGTGCTTCCTCATAATGCTGCATCTTCTTAACATAGTCAGTAAATTGTTGAACAGTCATGCTTTCATCCTCCTTGTGCTATAAGTTTATCATATTTTCGAAAATTTTGTATATTGTGGGCCGTTTAGTAGTTTTACTCAGATTTTTCATTTTTCACTTTATCTATTATTTTTAAATACTGAGTATCTCCGAGCCCATATTGAGGAAAGAGGCGAAATAATTGTGTTAACAATTCCTGTGGTGACTGATCAACATGTTTCTTAATATAAGTAGAAATATCATTTTCTTCTTTTAAATAGTCAAAATATAATTGAATGCCCTGATACATTACTGGTAAAAGCGTTGCCTCTGGGATACGATGGCGGATCAAAACGTCCTGATAAATCTTTAAATAAACTCCAAGCACGATCTCAATTTCATCCACATCATAGGTCGCTTCCTGTACCATATGGAAATAAACTTTGCCTTCGTATTTTTGCTGCTCCAGAAAAGCAAGTACAGTTAGTAAGTTCATTTGACAAAACATATCATCCCCAAACCATAAAACGATACATTGATAGTTTTTGGTCCACAATGACCTCAAAGGATTCACTGTTATACGCTCATAGTCCTGGACCGTTACTTGGTGTCCAGCAGCACGAATTTTGTTAAATTCTTCACTAAAAATAGGGCTTGCTGTTTGATTGGTACACATGGCTTCATTAAAGGGTACATAATCACTATTCCCCATTAATTGCTGTTTCGAAAACTCCTCGTACATCATTTGACCATTTAAAACATTCAATATCGCTTGATCATATTGCGCATGTATTTTCTCTTGCAATGCTTCAATTTTTAGTTTTGAAGAAATATCCATAGTAAACCATCCTCTTTCATCCTTTAAATTCTTTTTTACAAATGTTTGCAAAGGTTGTGGGGACTTTCGGAATTCATGAGGGCTTATACCAAAGACCTTTTTAAAGGCTCTAGAAAAGGATTCCTGTGTTGAAAAGCCATAATGCAAGGCAATATCGATCATTTTTTCTTCCGACTTTTTTAATGCTTCAGAGGCTAAATATACCTTGCGTAATGAAACATATTTTTTAATGGTGATCCCCGTTATTTGATGGAATTTAAACGAACAATAATACGGGGAATAGCCCATATCCTTCCCTAAATGTTCTAATGAAAAGCCTTCTAAGAGATGATCTTCAATCCAATCTATCATCTCCTGTATGATGTTATTCATCCTCATCCCTCCCCCTTTGATTATAGTAGAGGTGATATGGTTTGTTATGATATAGGTTGTGATATTATTGCACTAATGTTGGAATAATATGTTCCTTGATAAATGACCATCTATCTGGAGCATTGACCATAAAGAGTGAAGATATAGCAACTACTGTGTTCAGTGAAGGAATACAACAGATTATATTGCCGCCATCGCCAACTGCAGCATAAGAAAAGAAATCTTCCCCCACTTCGTTGATACACCACAAATTTTTGAAAATTCACCAATTGTTATCACACCATTCCTTCTCCCTTTTATCTATGTCTTATATCCGTTATACACTTTCCCCTTAGGGCAAAGTCAACTTCCTTTAACCTTTTTGCATAAAAAGCACTTTTTACAAAATAAAAAAGCTGTAGCAAACGATGCGCTTGCTACAGCTCGTCCTCTCTTAATCAGAGAGAGGTATATATTTAGGAGAATTTTCACTAGCTGTCGAGTAATGTTCGGTTTCCAATCAAACATTTTTAGGAGCTGCCATTCATTTTCAATCAAAAGAAAGATGGGGATTCTTTCTATTCATCGAAAGTAGAGTCTGTTTACTCTATGTTTTGGCAAATGGCAATTACTTGTTTAACAGCCTCCGCAGAATGCTGAAGCGCTGCTTGTTCTTCATTTGTTAGGTGCAATTCGATTACAGATTCGATACCATTGCCGCCTAAAATTGTTGGTACCCCTAGAAACAGGTTTTGGTACCCATATTCACCTTCTAATAGGGCAATAGAAGGGACAATTTTCCGTTGATCTTTCATAATGATTTCGACCATTTGTGCGCATGCAGCAGCTGGTGCATAATACGCACTACCATTTCCTAATAAACCGACAATTTCACCGCCACCCTTACGTGTACGTTCGACGATTTGCTGGAGTCTATCCTGGGGGATTAGTTTTTCTAGTGGAATACCTCCTGCATAGGAATAACGGATTAATGGTACCATTTCATCACCATGTCCACCTAGCACAAAGCCAGAGACATCTTCAGGTGCAATTTGTAGCTCCTGTGCAACAAACGTGTTGAAGCGAGCTGTATCTAACACACCAGACTGACCAATAATACGATTTTTAGCAAAGCCTGTTTCCTTGTGACATACATACGTCATGGCATCAACCGGATTACTTAACACGAGGACAATACTATTTGGAGCATAGTGTTTTATTTGTCTTGAAACCTGTTGAATAATTTTCGCATTCGTGGTCACTAAATCATCACGGCTCATGCCTGGCTTACGAGGGATTCCTGCTGTAATGACTACGATATCTGCACCAGCAATATCCTCATAATTACTCGTCCCTTTTATAGATACATTAAACTTTTCTATTGGACCTGTCTGTAATAAATCCAATGCCTTCCCTTTAGTTGGGTTCTCAGCTTCGGGTATATCAACAAGCACGACATCGCCTAGTTCCTTTTGTGCTAAAAATAAACTCAATGTAGATCCGGTATGACCGGCACCAATCACAGCGATTTTATTTTTACGAAATGCCATTATGCCTCACCTCGATTATCTGTCGCTGGTGTTGCTTCGGTTGTTTTTTTAGCACGTGTAGATGTAGGAGCCGGCTTTTTCTTCGGTGCTTCTGGTCCATTAATCATTTGGAATACCTCGTCATCTGGTCTTGGAATTACGTGAGCGCCTAATAATTCTCCAACACGCATAGCAGCCGCTTTTCCAGCTTCTACTGCTGCTTGTACAGAACCTACGTCACCTTTCACGACCACTGTCACAATGCCACCATCTACGAATTCCTGCTTGACGATTGTCACGTCAGAAGATTTAATCATCGCATCTGCCGCTTCATAAGAACCTACCAATCCTTTTGTTTCAATCATGCCAATTGCGCTACTCATTGTCCTCACCTCTCATCACTTCAGTAGAATCAATAATACCTATAACAACTGCATCAATTGGTAACGGATTTTCTTTCATAATATAGCGTGATGAACCGCCACTTGTTATTAGGACATCATCACCAATCCCTGCACCGATACGATCAGCAGCTACAATTTCAGTGCGAATCGGCTGTTGATTAGAGTCAATTGGTTGAATGATTAATAGTTTTAAACCATTCAACCCTTCCTCCTTACGTGTTGCCCATACACTGCCTATCACTCTTCCCATTTGCATGAACTTCACCCTCTTTATGCTACACAGATTAATTTGCTACTCAGAACGGATCGTTAACGTTTTATTTAACTCTCGCAGCTTATCATAAGCTAACGCCGTTACAATGGTTTTCTTTGGCACGACAATTTCTTGCGCATCTATTTCTAACACTTCCAGTTGTGAAAGTAGCTTTTTGTCATAATGATATATAGCTGGTTTTTCTACCTTTGCTACGACTGGAGACTGCTCTTTCACTGGAATCGGTTGCTCATTCACTTGATGCTGAACGATTTCTGCTACTGTTCCTTGCTGAATTAAACCTGCATTGGCTTCATCTGTATCAATATGCATCTCTAATCGATAACGCTCTGATACACGGATAACCACATTCGATAAAATAATTGGGCGAATACCTTCTACCTTGATTTGTACAGACTGTCCATCCATTACATTGAATTTCGCACTGTCTTCAGGGGACATATGAATGTGGGCTTGTGCAATAATGAGTCCTTCATTTAGCACGACACTTCCCTTTGGACCAATCAATGTAACAGGGCTAGAGCCTTGTATATCACCTGAAATTCTTAATGGTGGTTTTATCCCTAGTTTCATGGCATCTGTCCAGCTGACTTCCACTTGTGACAATGAACGAGCTGGACCCAGTATACGCACACGCTCAATTGATCCTTTTGGACCAGCAATGACTACGGTTTCCTCCGCAGCAAATTGCCCAGGTTGGGAAAGCTCAAACTTTGGTGTAAGCTGATAATTCTCACCAAATAGCTGTTCCACTTCTGCTTGTGCAAGGTGGACATGGCGGGCGGATACACCAATTGGAATTTTACCGTCATGTGGAGGGGAAGATTGATTTTTTAAAATTTGCTGCAGAACTTCTTCTACAATTTTTTGCACTAAATTTTCTTGCATCTTGCCTCCTCCTTACGATGTTACTTTTATTAAAGTTCCTTGTGCTTGTTGTTCAATAAAACCAGCGTTTGCTTCATCCGTATCAATGTGCATTTCCAAACTAAAATCATTGGAAACGCGTACAACTACACCACGGAATGTAACTGGGCGGTCACTGATTACTTCTACAGAAACCAATTCATTATTTTGAACTTCCAATACTTTCGCGTCTTCCTCAGTCATATGAATATGTGCCTGTGCAATAATGACTCCTTGCTCAATAGTCAATTCATGATGTTGGCTACTAATTTTGATGCCTGCTGAATGGTCAATATCTCCTGACTGTCTCAGCGGAGGGGTTACCCCTAGTTTCATCGCATCTGTTCGGCTGACTTCCACTTGCGTAGCTGCTCTTACTGGACCAAGTACTCGAACATTATGGATAACGCCTTTCGGCCCCTCAATGGAGACACGCTCCTTTGCTGCAAATTGTCCAGGCTGTGATAAGTCAAAATCCTTTGTTAGCGTTGCTTGTGGACCAAAAAGTGCTTGTAAATCCGCTTCACTTAGATGGATATGGCGAGCCGAAATGGCCACTGGAAATGTTTTTGTTGCTGTTGTCACGTTAGCCACCTCTATATTAAATGGATTGTTGTTCCTTGATGACAAGAGGAGAGCTGTCCTTGAGTTGGATCAGCTCTCATTGCTGATATATTAAGCTTCTGCTTTTGGTAAAATCATTTCTAATTCATGGTGTGGACGTGGGATTACATGAACTGATAAAAGTTCCCCTACACGTTGTGCTGCTGCTGCACCTGCATCTGTTGCTGCTTTTACAGCACCTACATCTCCACGAACAAGAACAGTTACGATACCGCCACCAACATGTACTTTACCTACTAAATTAACGCTTGCCGCTTTTACCATTGCGTCTCCTGCTTCGATTGCTCCTACTAAACCTTTTGTTTCTACCATTCCTAATGCTGTACTCATTTGTCATTCCTCCAAATTATTTATTTTGTAATGTGATTTGTTTTAATACTTGATCAACGATTTGTTGAACCATTGTTGTGTCTAAAGAAGGCTCCTGTGAGACAACCGACTCAACTACGGACTGTACTTCAAACTCTGGTTTTGGCACTTCTACATCCTTAATGCCATAAGCCATACGTTTAATGTTTAAAAGATGTCTTGCTGTAATGTTATCTGACGTAATATTGCCGCCAAATGTACCACAGCCTAATGTAAAGGATGGTGCTAATCCAGTTGTGCCACCTACTGCACCTATAGATGATAGTGTATTCACTACAATACGAGATACTGGTAATTCAACGGAGAATTGCTCTGCTAAAGCTGCATTTTCAGTATGAATCGAGCATGTATGTCCGCGTCCACCAATATTTAAAAGGTCAATCATCACTTGCTTAGCTTCTGTACTGTTTTCTACCGTATAGAGGGCAAAGATAGGTGATAATTTTTCCAGAGAAAACGGGATATTTTTACCAATCATCGTTTCTAAGCCAACAAGTACTTTAGTATCCTCTGGTACAGTGATGCCTACAGAATCCGCTAAGCAGCTTGCTGATTTGCCAACGATTTGTGGATTCACCTTTCCAGGGACTGGTGAGATTAATTTCTCCATTTTAGCTTTTTCTTCAGCATTTAATAGATAGGCACCGTTTTTCTTTAATTCTGTTTGTACCTGCTCTGCAATTGTTTTATCTACAATAATAGCTTGCTCTGTAGCGCAAATTGTGCCATTATCAAACGATTTACTGTGCACCAATTGTCGTACAGACTTTTGGATATTTGCTGATTTTTCAATGTAGGCTGGGACATTCCCGGGTCCTACCCCATAAGCAGGTTTTCCTGAGCTATACGCCGCCTTCACTAATGCGCCGCCACCTGTTGCTAAAATCAAATGAATATCAGGATGCTTCATTAGCTGCTGTGTTGCCTCCATAGAAGACATTGTTAAACATTGTAGTAAACCTTCTGGTGCACCTGCTTGTTCAGCAGCTACTCGGCAAACGTCTAGCGCCTCTTTTGTACATTTCACAGCATATGGGTGAGGACTTAGTACTAAGGCATTTCTCGTTTTTAAAGAAATTAATGTTTTAAAAATAGCTGTAGATGTTGGATTCGTCGTTGGCACAATTCCTGCAATAACCCCAAAAGGACTTGCAATCTCTGCCACTTTTTTCATACGATCATAGCCTACTATACCAACCGTTTTTAATTCTTTAATATCTTCATAGACATCTCGTGAAGCAACTTCGTTTTTCATTTTTTTATGATTAGGGATACCCATCCCTGTTTCTTGCACAGCCATTTTGGCTAAGCGATCCGCTTCCTTAAAGGCAGCATCCGCAACAGCTTTCACAATGCTGTCTACTTGTTGCTGTGAAAATTGCATATAGGCAGCTTGTGCTGTATTAGCATGTTTAACAGCATCTCTCATTTCTTGAATAGCTAATAAGTCTTTGTCTAATGTGGCCATAAAGCCGCCTCCTTTCTAAATCACTGGGTTTCTTGCTAAATTTTCGATGGCTTCTCTAAAAGCTTGTGCCGCAGCCTCACAGGAAGATTGGCTGCCACTTAATAAACCGCCACCAAAATTGGTTTCCGAGGGAGGGCCAAAGAAAACCTTTAGCTCTACATCTGCCGCCTTCAATGCTGCATCTAAACCAACAACTGCCTCCAATGGCGGTGCGATTAAATACGCAAGAGGTGTGCCAACCTTTACATCTGCTAGCTCAGCAAGATACGTCCCACAGCTTGCCACCGTATGGGCAAACAAAGCATGGTTGTCATTGTTATTAATAGCTTCAAAGTACGTGTCAAACTCTATTTTTTGTTGAATGGCATCTAGACCACTACGGATTTCATCAGGTGAGCTCCCAGCAATAATGCCAATAACCTCCCCCGACAAGGGACCAGATGAATGTGCTGCTCCCGCATAGAAACTTTTCGCATAGACAACATCAATATCTGCCTTCTTCGTTGCTTCATCTAATGCTACATATCCTACATCATCAATTGTGAGCGTCACGAGCCCAATACTATGATGGTGCGGCTTCAAATCTAGCTGCTCTGCTAATTCACTGTTAACTCTTGGAATAGTTTGCATCGCCAAAATTTGGGCCATTATTTTTTGAGGATTCATATTTCAGCCTCCTAACCTTCTTTTGCGACAAGCTCTACCCCACTTGCCTCGTAATGCAAGATTTTTTGTACGATTGTTCCAAGGTACGCACCCGCCTCTAATGGTGGGATGCCTCCTTTATGGATATTAGATATGACCATCCGCTCTGCTTCTACTGTGCCGATTCTAGGTTTATAACATAAATAAGCACTCATCGATTCAGCTGATACTAGTCCGGGACGCTCACCAATTAAATAAACAATAACCTCCGCCTGTAACAACTCACCGATTTCATCCATGAGCGCCACTCGGCCTTTATCGATATAGAAGGTTGTTCCAATATCAATATTTAAATTGCTAAGACTTTGCTGAAGCGCTAAATAAACATCTTGTACATTTTCCTCAATCGCACTCGCACTTAAGCCATTCGAAATAATAATCTGTACTTTCGGCTGTTGCTTGCACTTTTGTTGAATTAATGACTTGGCTTCATCTGATAAACGACGACCTAAGTCAGGTCTTGTAATGTATTCCTCTTTATCTGTTACTTTCGTTGTCACTTGAAAGACATCAAGTTTTTGTAAAAGATCTTCTGTCACTTCACCATATACAGCATCCACTGCAGCGGCATGATCGAGACGGAACTTTAACCACGTTTTTGTTTTTGGTCTTGTGCCCGCTCTACCTACTCCAATCCGAGCTGGTGTATGTTTTTTAGCCGCCTGTATACTGTCCGTTAATGTGTCTGCCTCAAACTGAAAAGGTTTAATGGGTACAGCTACATTTAACGGTTGTTCAAAAGTTGCAGGAGCTATATGTGCCTGCTGAGGAGTTCCTTGCTGATACAGCTGAATTAATGGTTCACTTGTTGTAGACATAGGTTCTGCTAATTCTGTAGCACCTTTAGTTGCTGCTGTATCATAGAACTTTATAAGCGGCTCCTCTGTTCGTGTTGTGGTTACCTCTGGAGCTTGTCCTTCAGTAGTTTTCTCCATCTTTTCCATGACAAGTTGTGTAATCATAGAGACTAATTGATCATTCACTCGACTCACCTACCTTTCAAAAATGGATAAATCGCCAGCCCTAGCTGAAAGTCGACCATTTTCATAAATGCCCATTTTCTCTAGCCATGCTAAATATTCTGGTGCTGGTTTTTTTCCAAATGTTTGTAGTAATGTAGCTACATCATGGAAGCTCATTGATTGATAGTTGAGCATGACATCATCACCCATTGGCGCCGCAATAATAAAGTTAACGCCAGCCGCTGTCAGTAACACACTTAAATCTTCCACATCATTTTGATCTGCCTTAATATGGTTTGTATAGCAAATATCTACCCCCATAGGGATACCATGCATTTTGCCCATGAAGTGATCCTCAAGACCCGCTCGTATTACTTGTTTATTGTTGTATAAATACTCAGGGCCGATAAAACCAACTACCGTATTAACGATATAAGGATTGAAATGTCGAGCAAATCCATAATTGCGAGATTCAAGTGTTACTTGGTCGATGCCCATATGAGCTTCTGCTGATAGTTCCGAGCCTTGCCCTGTTTCAAAGTAGAATAGGTTCGGACCAGTACCCGTTCCCTGCTTTTTAATGAGTTCCTCTGCTTCTCGTATTAAATCTGCTGAAATCCCGAATGAACGGTTGGCAATTTCAGTGCCAGCAATACTTTGGAAAATCATATCAGCTGGTGCACCCTGTTTAATGGCCTTCATCTGTGTCGTAATATGGGCTAATACACAATTTTGCGTAGGAATTGACCATTCATTGATAAATTCTTTTGTAGCAGTTAATACCTTTTTGACACTTTCAACTGAATCATCCACAGGATTAATACCAATGACAGCGTCACCAATACCATAGGACAGACCTTCCTTTAGGGAAGCAATAATACCGTCGATATTGTCGGTTGGATGGTTTGGCTGTAAACGTGATGACAGCGTACCTTTTTGACCGATAGTAATATTACATGTCGATAAAATCTCTACTTTATTGGCTGCATGAACAAGATCTAGATTTGACATTAGCTTCGTGACAGCTGCAATAATTTCAGAGTTCATCCCTTTGCTTAAACGCTTTAACTCACGATCACCCGTATCATTCGATAAGATGTATTCGCGTAGCTGCTCAATGCTCCAGTTTTTGATTTCTCCATATATTTGCTCATTAATATCGCCCTCAATAATGCGTGAAACTTCATCATTTTCTTGCGGCACTAATGGATTTTCACGGATATCTTTCACTAGAAGCTCACTTAGTACTGCCTTCGCAGCTATACGTTGCTGAACGGTTTCAGCTGCAATTCCCGCTAGCTGATCACCTGATTTTTCTTCATTGGCCTTGGCCATGACATCTTTTAATGATTTAAAATTATATTTCTCTCCACCAAATATCACCGATAAATTCACATTCATCCTCCTTACTTTGAGTGGAAGGCAAGGGTCTTCACAACAACTGGAACAACGCCTGATGGCAGAACCTCTCCAATGTCGATGTAATCACCCGTCTCCACTTTGATTTGATCGATGCAAATAATTGGGACTGTCGGATTGATTGCTTGTATGGTTTGTCCAATAATCTTTGCATAATCTGATTGAATGACTATGATAATTGGTATGTCCTTGGAGCATCTTGTTGCCAAATGTTGCAATATGGCCTCACACAATGCATGTACATCCTGAAAGCTTAAATACGGCAATTCACTAAAATAGAGTGCAAATGGTGCACGATTATCCTGTATTGCAAATAAATCATCTGCTCGCTCCACCGCTGTTTTCACCGTGCTGTTATAGTCTATTGCTGTTTCATCCAGATGGCAGTTAAACACAGGAACATTTTTGAGTGGTAACACCTCGGCATCCGCCTGGATGGTTGCCCCACTAATTTCCGTAGTTTGTGTACCTGCACCAGTGACGGTCGCACGAGCGGTTTCTTTAGGTTGGAGCCATAAAAACGATTGCAGCTGCTCATGCTGAACGAGCATTTTCGCTAATCGTTCACCAATATCATCATATTGACGCTGTGTACATTCATTTTCATAAATACAAGAGGCTACTCCTCCAGAAAAGACGATGGCATCTACTGGTTTATGCCAGTTTGGCAAATGCCCAAGTAATAATGGATGCTTGTCATCCGTACACTGTCCCTTCAAAATTAAAGCAAGTGTACCGACCATTTCCTCTATACATTGCGTCACTCGAGCATCTTCTGCCCCATCACCGACGGATAACGGATTAGACCACTTTTCCATCAGTTCCATGAGTGGCGGAGAAATTGATTGAATCCTACCATTGTTAAATTCAATCAATCTACCACCAACATGTAAGGTACATGTCCCGATGACTTCTCCAAATTGCATAACTGCTATATTGGCAGTTCCACCACCAATATCAATATTGGCGATCACTTTAGAAGAGTTTTTGGATTGCTGTAAAGTACCTGACCCTTTGGCCGCAATAATGCCTTCTAAATCAGGACCAGCAGTAGCAACTAAAAAATGACCTGCGCCATCTGCAATGGTATGGACAACCTCTCTTGCATTTTCCTTCGTGGCAGATTCTCCAGTTATAATAATGGCGCCCGTCGAAATATCAGTTGGTGCAATTTGAGCCAATTGATACTGCTGAAAAATGAATTCTTCAATTTTTTTCATATCAATGATGTCTTTATTGATAAATGGTGTCTTAATGATGGGACTTTGATGTAACACCGTCTTCTCAATAATTTCAATCCTTGGCACATGGGTTACGCCAGCCACATTCTTTAACAAAAAACGACTAACTACCATTTTGGTCGTGCTTGTCCCAATATCAATGCCAGCACTATAAATTGTTTCAGTTTTCACCCTACACCACCCTCTCGCTACCGTGAGCAATACATGAGATATGGACTATCGCAATCCTTCACGAATTGTTGAATTTCTTCGTGTGTATGAAGCTGAATAAGTGGCGCAATCCATTCAACCCCAAGCTTTTTCCACGAAGAAGTTTTCACGATAGGGCCCTGTGTCATCACATTTTTTAATAAACCTGTCGCTCTTTCAACATCTGCATCAGGTGCATCTATTTTTGTAATGACACCGATTTGTATCTTCGGAATCCCTAAGCTAAATTGCGGAGGAAACACACTTCTTGAAGATGTCGCATCCTGCAAATAAATAACATGAGTTACTTCCAACGAAGTGGCCATAATGTTTCTGTAATACATGGGATTTTCAATATATTCACCGGGTGTATCGACAATCCAGTCTTCATAAACGAGTGCTTGTGTTTTATTGGCACTGCTTTCTTTGCCCAACAAAGTATTCATCAATGTTGACTTTCCTGCTTGCACACCGCCTATTATCATTACTCGATTTTTCATACGACACATCCTATGATTTTGTTATTCTTGATGGTGTATAGCCTAATACCTCGGATAAAAAACGATTAATTTCTAACATCGCCATTTCCACCTCTGATACACTACCTACAATAACGAGACTGCCTGTAAAACGGTCTAAAAATCCTAATCTAACATTGGCAGCTTTCGTCGCTAAATCCCCTGCGATGATAACCGTTTCACTTGGAGTACACGTCATAATACCTAGCGCACCCGATTCTTGAATACCCAGCTTTTGAAACATCTCGGGGTCAGGGTTCGCAATAAGGTGACTCAATGTTAGCTGTTTACCCGGCACAAACTCCTGAATAAATCGTTTCTTTTCTTCACTCACACATCATCACCTCACTTTTAATGGATTAAGATTTTTGATCTAAATATTCGCCTTCTTTTATAATGCCTGCTTTACGATCTTCCATTTCTAACCTTAAGGCAGTCGGTACAGAAAGCTTATACGCTAAAATAATTGCAATCACACCCGCTAAAAACTTACCAGCAATAACAGGTAAAATAATCGTCGGCTGGAAATTAGCTGTAAATGATAAGTGATCGCCTAATAAAAATGCTGAACATACACCAAATGCAATATTAATCACTTTATCTTTTGGTGGCATATGACGAACAAGCGTAAACATCGCCAAGATATTAGCAATGGTTGCTAAAATCCCTGCACTCCCTACAGATGAAAGGCCCAATTTCTTACCAGCCGCTTCAAGTGGTTTCGATGCATATTTTCGAATTAAATAAACCATTGGGAATGCACCGGCTAGCATAATACCTATATAACCAGCTGTTTCTAATGCTCGGAATTGATCGATCTCATCAGCCATAATTGGATCGAAGCCCCATGCACCAAATATTTTTGTAAAAATACCTGTAAAAATTTCAACAATCGAGAACACTAATACCAATTTGATTCCTGCATCCATCACACGGCCGAATAACATGAAGCCTGCAATCATACCGTTTGGAATAAGCTTTAGACCTAACGCGATTAACACAACAAAGATGAACAAAGGCAGTAAATTAATTAAAATTTGTAAAACAGAAATGGCAAATACATATGTAGGCGCCTCTGTTGTACTAATAACTTCACGCACTTCTGTGTTAAATAGCACGATCATAATCGATGAAATAAATGCACCAATCGGAATTGTTAATACGCCGGCCATAATACCAAGCGCCATATATTTATGATCACGCTTATCTAACATCGCAAGACCCATTGGAATCGAGAAGACAATAGTAGCACCTGACATAAATCCAACGACTAGAGCCATTACCCATCCCTCATATGACTCTTTTAAAGCATTGGCTAATTGGTAACCACCCATGTCCGAAGCTAAAATAGTCGTCGCTGCAATCGCAGGATCTGCACCAATTAACTCAAAAATCGGACTAATAAAATGACTAATAAACCATGTTAAGTAAGGTATAGCTGCCATGATCCCTGCTGCTGGGACGAAAATATGACCAACTGTATGGATACCATTCATAAACTCTTTACCAATTCCATACTCAGCATCTCGGATTGCTCCGATTGCCCCTAAAACAGCACAAATCATAATAATATAAACGATAATCGTTCCTATCATTGCCATCTTACTCATCACCCCTTTATGATTAATAAATTTATATAAAAAAAGGCACTTTAAAGAAGAAATCTCTTTAAAGCGCCTTTGCTTCAACTATTAACTTGTAAGTTTAAAATAATTTGCTCCGCAATATGCACCATTTCTTGCTGTGTTTGCATACTTTCATTGCGAATTTTGCGGTAAGCCTCGTCCTCGCTTATATTTTCTGCCTGCATAAGCAAGCCCTTTGCTCGTTCAATGACTTTTCGCTTATCTAATTGTGTTTGCTTATGTAAAATCTCCCCATTGAGACGATTGAACTTATCAATTTGATGAAAAGCAACCTCTAACACAGGCAACACATTTTTTTCAGAAAACGGTTTCATAACATATCCTAATATATTATCCTGCTTCATGTATAGTAATAATTCTTTTTCACTATATGCCGAGATGAAGAGAACAGGTATGCCAAGCTGTTGTTCAATAATTTTACTTGCCTTTAAACCATCTAGTTTAGGCATTTTTATATCCATTAAGATTAATTGTGGTTTATGCAAAAAGGCTAGCTCAATAGCGGTTTCACCATTATTAGCTTGTGCCACTACTTCGTAACCATTATCCTCTAGCATAAACTTCAAATCAATGGCAATCAATGATTCATCTTCGACAATCATAACTTTCCTAGTCATTTACGATAAATACCTCCTCACTTACAGGGAACTGAATTTGAGTATGTGTACCTTCTTCACTAGGGATAATTGAAAATGAGCCAGCTAAATCATATTCCACAAGCCTTGTGATAATTTCCATGCCAAATGATGCCTTCACCTCATGCATTCCAACGCCGTTGTCAGAAATATGAAGTGAAATAGTTGAAGCCTCCTGCATGAAATGAATATCAATGGCTCCTTCATCACGACCTACAAAAGCATACTTTAATGCATTTTGTAGTAGCTCACAAATAATGAGTGCAAGGGATACTGCCTTTTTGGAATGGCAAAATACTTGCAAATGCTCGTGATGAAATGCTAGTTGAATAGTTGCTGTATTGGACGTGCCAATCATTTTATGTCCAATTTTTCTAGCCAATGCAATAACGTCTACTTTTTCTTCAGCGTTATCCTCATTTTCTAAAATAAGCTCATATACAGATGAGATGCTATATATTCGATTTAATGCCTCCTGAAAAGCACTTGCATTGACAGCCGACAATTCATTGCGCATTTGCAAGCGTAATAGGCTTGTCACTGTCTGAAGATTATTTTTCACACGATGGTGAATTTCTCGTATGGCAAATGTTTTCATCATAAGTTCATTTTCTTTCAGCTTTAGCTCTGTTAGATCATGAATAATGAGGAGTGTAACCTTGTCATTTTGACTGCGAATTGGAATTTTCTTGACGATAAAGGATTTACGTTCGATCGTAATTTCTAGGAAAAAGACATCGTCGCCTTTATCATAGACCTCCTGTAAAAACGGTAAGATTTTATCCAACGCAACATTGTCAAAGTTTTCTAATCCCGAAAGTTCTGAAATAAAATGATAGCCAGCTGGGTTACTGTAGATGACTTTGTTTTCGTGATTGGTAAGAATAATTGACTCTACAAGTAAATCAGAAACAACTGGTATCGGTTGAGAATTAGGTTCTACAATATGTTCAATTAATGCAAAAGGCATATTTTGAAAATCATCTTTTGGTGTCGTTTGCATCTTCACCGTCTTTTCCTGAATCAATACAGCAATTACTTGCTGTTGTTCATTAAAGATCGGAATCACATTTTGCTCGACCGTAATGCCTTCTTGTGTAACGGCTCTGGAAATCGATGATTTTTCTTGTTGCTTAAACGCAGTAAATACGGCTGGTTCAAAACTTTCAAAAACGAATTTTCCAATAACCGATTTTTCGTATAAACCTTTTTCCTTGTTAGGGAATGCTTCTGCCACGACAATTGCATGTGATAAATTATCCATCATACAATCTATGAACATATAACAATCAGTGAGCTCTGCATAATATTTAAGCGTAGCTTCTATTTCTATTAACTTGTCAATATCCGTTGCCGAAAGATTAGTATAGTTTCTACACAATGATTGAATGTTCGACAGGTTAAAGCCCCCCATCACTGAATAATCAACAATCAGTTTGATTATTCTTAAAAATTCTTGTCATTATTATAAACCTTTTGTGAAATTATTTTCAATACAAAAAATATTATCTTTCATCAAAATTCATTGCATTACAAAGAACTATATAGCTTAAAAGAGAAATATTCAACATCTTTTTGTTATTACATTATTTAACAAGGAGAAAATAGTTATTTCGATATAACAAAAAGAGAGCTTGCTGATTTAGCAAACTCTCTTATTTCTACTTTATTTCAGGGGCAACAGCTAATATATTTTCAAAGGCTGCGCGTTGTTTTTGTTCTTCTTCATTCAATAAAATATGAATATCGCCATGATCGTTTGACGTCCTAATTAAGCGGCCCATTCCTTGCTGCAAGCGCAATTGCATAAATGGTAACTCCACTTCTTCAAATGGGTTTTCAGCAAACGTACGCTTCGCATCAAATAATGGATCCTGTGGAGGAAACGGTAAATCATAAATAATGACACGTGTTAATGCTTCTTCAGGTAAATCTAAGCCTTCCCATAAATGATATGAGCATAATGTTTTAACGGTTCCCTGCTGGAAATCACGAACAATGGCGGAGAGCTCTCGATCACCTTCAAAGGCAACGTGCATGCGCTCCATTAATGGCAATTCGGCTTTAAATTTCAACATGGCTTGCTTGGATTTAAATAAAATTAATGTTTGCTCTCCATCACGCAGTAATTGCTGTACACGTGCGGTTTTAGCATGTTGATCAAGCTCATGTAAATAGATTTTCATTACCTCTTCATAATCAAATGGCGAAGGGACTGAAAATGATTGGGACTCTTTAATACCTAAACTATAGGCGATATACGAAAAGTCTTTATTAACAGATAGTGTAGCAGACGAAAAGACGATCGGAAGCTTTTTAGAGAATAGTTTTTCTGCTAAAACTTCTGTAATTAGACGAGGCATAATTACCAACGTTTCTTCTCCATCTGTTTCCTCCAGCCAATCCACTGCATCTCCTTGAGCTATGAAAATACGTAAGGAAGCCTCATATTGTTCTAAATATTCCTCTGCCATATTTAACTCATATTCAGGAATCATATACATTTCAGATTCAAAAACAAATTCTTCCATCAATATTTCTACATCATGTATCAATTGTTTTCCATAAGTAAGCAATGTTTTGGATTTATTGATACGTTTACGATCCTCATCTGAAGCAACGATATCATCACGAAGCTGATCAAAAAATAACTCGTGATCATCTTGCAATTTTTCCATAGCATACAATGTTCGCTCTCGCACACCATCTACCATTAATCGCTCTAAAAGCTGAACAATCGTTGTTGCCTGTACTTTATAAGTCATTGCTTTTTGTGCAGCGTATTCCAACAGATGTCCTTCATCCAAAACCATCATAGACACTTCTGGCAATAAGGCAAGCTGTCCTTCACGTTCACGAGATTCCTTTGTAGCTAAATGTTCCATTAAGAAATCTTGCGAACAAATAACTAAATCCGTTGATTTACGGTAATGAGAACGATGCAATGTTTGCCCACAGCGATTTCGTAGATCACATACAGAGCATTGCATAATCGAGTTGTAATTAACTTTTTGCCAATCCTCATCGCTGACAGTTGGATAATTACTACGTTCTCCATACGGATGAATAGCAATCATTGAACCTTGGGCATATACACCATCCGGAATGGAGAAGGAAATATCATCAATCCATTCATCCGATTCAACTTTTTCCGCTTCCTCAAAGCGTTTTAAGCATAAATATTGATCCCGTGATTTGGCTAAACGAACATCAATTTCCAGACCAAGCGTTTTTTGTAGCTTATAGATATCTCCGCCCTGTTTAACGAGCTGATCGATTAATGTTTCATCAGCACATGCAATAAGTGCCGGTTTCCCTGTATAGCGTGCATACGATATAGCTGGGAGTAAATAGGCGATTGTTTTCCCAGTTCCAACACCCGCTTCTGCAAAGAGTACGTTTTTTTCTTTTAGCGCTTGTTCTATTTGATAAGCCATAAAGATTTGCTCATCACGACATTCAAAGCCTTTTTCAGGCAATTCATCATAAAGGACGTCACCCATCCAGTCACCTAGTGAATCAAAAAATGATCGGTCCTTTGATAATGCAAATGGTAAAGATTTACGCAATTGATGTTCCCCCTCTTACTATCTGGTGCTATTATACGCGACGAAACGGAAGATAAGAAAAAATCTTATCTTCCGTTACTATTCGTTAATCTCTTTTAGACTTTTGTCCCCAGAACTGATAATAATTTGTTTCGATAAAACCATTAAATAATTTCCGTTTTTTCGTCGCTTGGCGTCCATATAATTCTTCAAAATTTTTCATGGAGGATAGCATATATACAGACCAAGTTGGATAGTTTTTCATAACTTTCCCTAAATCACGGATAACCTGTTCAACAACTTCAACATCACCAATACGTTCTCCGTATGGCGGGTTACCGATCATTACACCATCTGTTAACTGAGTCGTGAAATCACGTGCTTGCATTTGCTTAAACGTAATTAGCTCACCAAATCCTGCTTCTGTAGCATTTTCTTGTGCAATGCTTACCATGCGATGGTCAATATCAGAACCTACAATTTCTAACGGTTGATCATAATTGGCCAAACTTTCCGCTTCGTCTCGGACAGTGTCCCAGATTTGCGCTTTCATCCATGGCCAGTCTTCAGAAATAAACTCACGATTATAGCCTGGTGCTATATTTTGTCCAAACATGGCTGCCTCTAAAGCAATGGTTCCAGAACCACAGAATGGATCTACAAACGGACGATTTGGATTCCATTTTGAAACTTGTATAAGCGCCGCTGCTAAGGTTTCTTTTAACGGTGCCTCGCCTTGTGCTTGACGATAGCCACGTTTATGAAGACCTGCGCCTGATGTATCAATCGTAAGTGTCGCCACATCTTTTAAAATCGAAACCTCAATTTTGTAAGTAGCACCTGATTCATCTAAAAAGCCAAGTCGCTTATAATGCTGTTTCATCCGTTCAACAATTGCTTTTTTTGTAATAGCTTGGCAATCAGGTACACTAAATAATTTAGATTTAACCGACTTCCCTGATACAGGAAAGGCAGCATCCACGGGTAAATATTTTTCCCAAGGTAAAGATTTTACACTTTCAAATAATTGTTCAAATGATTTTGCTGGGAATTGTCCAACGACAATTTTTACACGATCGGCTACTCGTAGCCACAAATTGGCACGTGCAATCGCTGTTTCATCACCCTGAAAAAATACTTTACCATTGTCAACAGTTGTTTCATAACCAAGTGCTTTTACTTCTTGGGCTACAATTGCCTCTAAACCCATTGCTGACGTTGCTACTAATTGATAATTTGCCATAGATTATTTCCTTCCTTGATGCTCAATTTCCCAATATTCCATAAACTCCATAAGGTCGTTTAATGGTAATGGTTTGCTGTAATAATAGCCCTGAATAATATCACAGTTCATTTTACGTAGTATATCCACTTGTTGTGCCTGTTCTACACCTTCTGCCACAACTTTCATTTTTAGTCGATGGGACATTTGAATAATAGCATCTACAACTGCCTGTTTTTCATCGAGCGACCCAATATGTTGAATAAAGCTTCGATCGATTTTTAAACAATCTAGCGGAAAGCGAACTAAATAGCTCAGAGACGAATAGCCTGTCCCAAAATCATCTATGGAGATTTTAAAGCCTAATTGTTTCAAACGAACTAATTTGCTCACGGTTTCGTTAGCACTGTTCATGACTGTTCGTTCCGTCACTTCTATTTCAAAATTGTTTGCTGGCATATTATAGCGTTCTAATATTGCTTGGATCGATTCTAAAAAATTTTGCTGTTTAAAGTGAATGCTTGATATATTAATGGCAACCGGTATTTTCCACCCATATTGTTGCATTTGAATAACTGCCTCGCACGCCTTTTCCAGAATGACCTCACTTAAAGGAATGATTAATCCTGTTTCCTCGGCATAAGGGATAAACTCTCCAGGAGAGACAAAGCCTAGCCTTTCATTATTCCAACGGACCAATGCCTCTAATCCTTGAATTTGCTCATTGTCCATATAAATTTTCGGCTGGAAATGCAGCTCAAATTCACGATTGTCAATGGCTCTTCTTAATTCTGAATCTAGCAATAAGACACGCTGTGCATCTGTTTGCAGTTCATCAAAATAAAAAGAATAGCCATTCAAACCATTCTTTTTTGAATAGGTCATTGCTCTGTCAGCACAATTAATGAGTTCTTCCGTATTTTTCCCATCTACTGGATAGACACTTACGCCTATGCTTGTAGAAATAAACACTTCCTGGCCGTTTATCATCATTGGCTTTTCAATACTACTTATTATTTGTTCAGCAAATTGTGCAGCTTCTTTTACGTTTTTTACATTCGTTAATGTAATGACGAATTCATCTCCGCCATATCTTGCGATAATATCTTTGTTTTTCAGTAAATGTTTTAGTCGTTTGGCGACTTCTATTAAAATGGAATCTCCGACAGCATGACCTAAAGTATCATTAATTTGCTTAAATCTATCTAAATCTAAAAAATAGACTGCATGCTGCACTGAATGAGAAATAGCAGAAGTTGATTCTAAAAGATTATCCATTCTTTCAATATAAGCAAAACGATTGGATACTTCTGTTAGTGAATCAGTCAGTAAACGTTTTTCTAGTTCGTTTTCTACTATTTTTCTTTCAGACAAATCTGTGAAAATACCACAATAATTTGTAACCTCACCCTCATCGTTGGTTACACAAACAATTGTTAACCATTCAGGATATACGTCTCCAGTTTTACGACGATTCCATATTTCTCCTTGCCAAATTCCTTCTTGTCGTATCTGTTCCCACATTTCTAAATAGAACGGTAATTCATGAACACCTGATTGTAAAACGGCAGGTGTTTTTCCCACCACATCATCACGTTTATAACCTGTGACAAATTCGAAGGCAGGATTAACCATTACTATTTTTTTGTATTTATCAGTAATCATGATACCTTCAGATACATTTTCGAAGATTTTAAGTATTAAGGTAGTAGGATATTGAGAAATCAACTTCAATTTATCCACACTTTCCCAATTATTTACTCCGTTCATGTTCCGCCCCATCCTATCTCTCTATACTCCCTTTAAAGGGCACTTACGTCAGGCCAACTCGTATGTAAATCAATGACATCCCATTTAGATGGTGTACAGTTTTTTTGAGTAACTCGTAAGCTCGTCTTAAAAATCTGTGACATCCTTAGAGGTTTATACTTGATTCAGCAGTTGTCCTGTCGCCACCTGAATGGAAAGAAAATGTGCAAACTCTCGCTACCTATCGAGTAGAGTCATGTGTATCTAACATTTTGCTAGGTACCCAAACTTTTGCTGAATCAAGATAAATACACATTGATGCGATCACCGTTTTCAGATGTTGTGACTTAGAAGCGGTAGCGATAGAGGCTTGGCTAGCAAATAGCCATTCTCAAACGTATCGCGCATACCAAGACTTGATTAACTAGGTTACTTTTTCCTCATAAACTCAAAAGAAAAGCTCTCCACCGAGTTGGAGAGCGCTTGTTATTTCGTAAATAAGCATCAAAAAAATTCCATAAGCCATGTTTTGTTCCTGAGTACTCAAACAGCTTGCGCCTCGTACGACCAGGTAGTAATCATCTATCTACAGAGCAAGCTCCGTCCCTCTATCCGTTCAATTCCTTCAAGAGAGTGCCCCTACCATAATTTGGGTTTCTCACTCGTGGGGTTTACCTCGTTCCACCTTGCATGTTTCCAAGCAAGCTTCGTCACTGTGGCACTTTCAGGAAGTGTCAACCATATCCAAGGACTTAGGTTTTCCTTCCGCCGTCAGCCTTTTCAGCTGCCTTACCTTATTTTTTCAGTAAGCACGAACACTACGGACATCTCAGTACCGTGTGAGCATGGACTTTCCTCTACGACGTCTAGCGCCGCAGCGATTACCAGAATTTCATGATGATACGAAAGATTATACTAGAGTTTTATGTTAAATACAATATAATTGACTAAATTTATTCGTATAGCTTGCTACCAAATACATGTTTTTCTAAATTTGAAAGACGTTTTAAAATGTCAAAATTAGTTGTACCTGCTGCTGCCGCTGATGCAACGGGTTGTCTCTTCGGTGTATTTTCAATTTCTTCTTTTAATTGTCTATTCTCTTCACGTAGTTGGGCCATCACTTTTTCAAACGTTTCATAGTCTTGAATAATTTCATCAAGGAATGAATCTACTTCTTCCACATTATAGCCTTTAAAGTTCTTTTTAAATTCCTTTTCAAGGATCATTTTTGACGTTAATTTAATGTCCATTCACATCGCCCTTCCTCACACTACATACACGAATTCATTATAGCATACTTCAACACATTATATCGTCTGAAAACTCCAATTGTAAGGCTAAACTTGTCGTTTTATGCGATTACCTGGGAAATTATTTCTTATTTCCTAATCTGAGCAACCTCTTTTCCCAAGAAATTACCCATTTTTGTTTTTGTTCTGCTCTCCATTGCTCATTCTTTTGAATGAGATGTATGCCTTGTTGCGTATAATAAAGGGCCTGCTTATAATCTTTTATTTGGTGTTCATAAAGTATGGCTAGCTGCTCAAAGACATGCAACTTTGTTCTTGCTTCGACAAAATGGAGAGAGGCTACAAATGCGTCAATCGCTTCACTATAGCGTTTACTCTTTTTATGCTGTAGTGCTAAATAATATTGAGCATTACCCGCTTCCAGTGCATCAAATTGGGTTGTCACCCTTTCTAACACCTTAACACTTTGTGTGCTTTCTTTTAAATCACCATACCATTTCCCAATATTGGTAAAGGTTTTTGCAGATTCTTCATATCCCTCGTCAAACAAGAGCTGAGTAGAATGACTATACAGTGTGATAAGCGACAGCAAATCCCACTCATTATGCAGCAAAACCTTCATAAGAGCATCTGGTACGCCACTTTTCACAGCATCTAAATAAATAATAGGGGCAAGATGACCAGGAATATCTCCCTTTCGAGAAAAACCAAGCTTCTCTTCCTCCACAGATTTTAACTTTAAGCGCTCCATATCATTTTTCCATAAACGCTTGGAACTATGCAATAAATCTATTTGTCGTTGTGATCTTAATTTCGGTAATGTTTTTTGATGCAATGTCCAGCGTGTTTCAAGCTGCGGCCAATCAAAGCTTTTACCATTATAGGTGATAACCGTTGCAGATTTTTGCCACAGTTTTGATTCAAACAAAAACGCCGCCTCATGTGCAGGGTCTGCAAGAATATATTGAGTTAAACTAAAACATTCTTCGTCTACCTCTAAAAACCCAAGCAAAAAAATATGCGTGCCCACACCTTTTAAGCCTGTCGTTTCTGTATCAAAAAATAATACAGGTTCATGAAAATCCAGTGCATACGGATGATCAAACGAAGCATCCTGCCATTTTTTCAACGCATCAAAAAATGACTGTAGCTGATAATGACCATGCTGAAAAGAAAATGGATACTGTACATGGCGCTTAAACACAATACCAAAGTCATTTTCTACAACCGTAAGCCCAGCCTCTTCCCATCGCTCGGTATAGCTCGGCCTAGTTGGCTTTTGATAAGCTGGTTCCTCTACCTTTTGTGGAGCCGCCGCTGGTTTTTTACTAAGCATTTTTTTCATTTGTAGTATTTTATTTTCATAAGACATGTATTTCACTCATTTTCTGCTTATAATATAAGACTCTCTTGCAAGATTACCATGATTGCTTGACTCATTCAAAATTTTCATCGCAGGAAATTCTTGTTTATAGAAACTCTATTTCTTTCATTAATGACATCAAACATTGTCCTATCCACATTAAAGGAACGATATCAAATGATTATGTTACTGTTTTGTACAGAAACCTCTAGCTATTGTCTATTGCCAGTGTACTATTGTAAGTATTTCCTATAAAATGAAATTACATATAAATTGTGATAAAATTATGTTTTTTGGAGGAAATGCCTTGTTTAAAAATTTGCGTGAAGAAATAAAAGAAGAATGGAAAAACACAACCGAGGATTTAGAAAAAGAAGTATTTAAAGTATGGCAATTAGACTATAAAGGCCATATTATTCGAATTGTAAATGCCGTGACTGAAGAAGTTCTTGCTATTAATAATGAAGTAGTAGATAAAAAAAGTAGAGATAATATGTTCAAACAAATCTACCCTTATGTTACATTGAAAGGTGAAATTACAGAAGCAGATGGCACAATCTCTACCGTAAAAGTAAAAATTGGTGGATTACTCAGTCTAAATATCGTCGTTAAAGTAAATGGTACTACACTACTGAACGAAAAACATAAAATATCTATCAATTAATCTTTAACCTAATAAAGTGTTGCTAGACACAAGTTAGAAAAACTTACTATCATTAACCATTAGTTGAGCTATACATTATTAAATAGGGAGGGCCTGAGGAAATAATTTAGTTATTCCTCAAGCCCTCTTTTTTCATGTTAATTAATTTGATTTAATCTTTGAAGAAGTATTATGACTCTCTTCTTGCCTTCCTGTAAACTGTCTTGGGCACCAATACATGATGGGCATCCAGATTCACAAGGACAATTTGAAACATGCTCTAACGTTTTCATTAATAGCTCTTCCCATAAGTCATAGACCTTTTCACTTAAACCAATCCCACCAGGGTATTTATCGTAAACAAAAAATGTGGGCAACTCATTATGGGATGCTTTGACTTGTGGGACAACTGCTACATCACTGCTATCACATTGAATAAATAAAGGAATAAAGGCATTCATGGCATAGGCTACTCCAATCATTGCCTCTGTCAATTCCGCCTCTGACCACTGTTCTGTTAGATGAAGTGATAGCCATGATGCGCTTGTATGCATTTCATCTGGAGGTAAATGAATAGGCCCCGATCCTATATTATCATGCGTTCCAAAGCGAATTTTAATAAATGTGTGATTTAACATAAGTTAAGATATACAAGTCTCCAATTCACAGAAAAGCTATAGCTGACGTTTAATGACAATTCTAGTGCGCTAATGTTTAAAGAAAAAGCATAGCATTTCATGGGACTGACCCCAACAGTATAGACAAATAAAAAAAAGCATCTTCGATTGAATTTGGGTTTAGATACCTAAACTTCTGTTGATTTGGAAGAAAGTTTGATTAAAAGCAAGTCATGA
The DNA here is from genome assembly GCF_000801965.1 of Lysinibacillus sp. A1. NCBI lineage: Bacteria > Bacillati > Bacillota > Bacilli > Caryophanales > Bacillaceae > Lysinibacillus > Lysinibacillus sp. A1. The sequence goes on along the minus strand of NZ_JSZM01000003.1, from coordinate 5,114 downwards.
ACATTAATTCTATATAGAAAAAATCCACTCAGTTTAAATTAAGTTTAATCAAAATAAGTAGATTTTGTTTACGTATGAGAATGAATTTCATAATTCCAGACCCTTGTCTCCCAAGGGTTTATAGACATAAAAAAGGAAGTATCTCCCCAAGTCTTGTATAATGGTAGTCGACCAAAACATCCCAAAAAGACTGGAGGAGTACTCCCTATGACCATTATAAGACAACAGAAGCCTATTTAGCATGGAAAAATTATATGAAATGGAACCTACCCAAAATACGAAGAGATCACGGCTGCCATCGACTTGGACATCATCCAATTTCTCTTCAACTTTTTCTACCCTTTCTATTTCTGCGCAATCACCGCTTAAAAACTGTCATTATCAATACAGTTCTCCCAAAGATTATCTAATATTTCAACTAATCTTGTAGCTTTGGAATAAAGTTTGATCAAAAGTATCTCGCAGAACCTCATTTCAGGGTAAATAAAAAGAAGCCGCTTTGAAAAAATTGATCAAAATAGATTCTTATCTAGCAAATTTAAGTTTCAGTTTTATAAAAAAGTTTGTTCATTTTAGTGACCTTTATGCCATAAAAGCACCGGGTAATGGAATAGCCATTTAATATTTTATCACTATTAAGATGTATGATTATATCCATTTGATTACACGGAAAATGGAGAACCCATTCAAATTCTTGTATGTGAAGATGGTTTCGTTCCAATTTCTAAGCCAGAAACTAAGATAGAATGGGGAAAAAGGAAAAAAGGTACTATAAAATTTGATCCACGATACCAAAAACAAATACTAAAAGAAATAGAGAAAAAAGCTTCAAAAAAAGGGGTGGAAATAAACGTTTCCAAAATAAGCTCGGAAAAAATAGATGTTGGTAAAGTAGCCTTCACTAAAGGGTTAGATTTAAAGGTAAACAGAAGAGAACAAATTAAAATCATATTAGGATTGGGTTGTTTCTTTATCCCGAATTTTGCTGAATCAGGTACTGCAGCAGCGTTAAGAAATTATTTATGAATGAAGAAGGAAGAATGACAGTAAAAAATCTCCATTCTAGACTTTTTCCATTCCAAATAAAGAAAGAGAAAATCCCAGCCTTTTCGATTAAAGATAATATTATTTACACATATACTACTGAAAATATGTTATTAGATAATATTTTGGATTCTTTAATAAGTGATAAAGAACACATTTTTATCATCTATAAATACAATAACAAGCTCCGCCTATTTTTAAACGTATTTGGACATCTTAATGCAGTAATTGAAACACTTGAAAGTCCATCTTATTTTTATCCAGGACCAGTCCCTTATAAGGAAATTGCATACGTTATTCACCCAAAGGAAAAGAAACATAAAGAATTTTATATTGATGATATTAAAGTAATGACCTCCTCATTGGCTTCGGCTCGTGTAGCAGGATTTATAAGCTCAAGTTCTACCATGTAGGAAAATATGTTGAAATGAAAATCACGTATAAATTTGGGTGAGTACCAAATTTATACGTGATACCCCCCTAATTTTCCGTTTTATCGTAATGTATTAGGAATAAAGTTTGAATAAAAGCTCTCGCAGTAAATCTTGATTTTACAATAATTGAATTTTAGTGAAGACTTTATTTAAACAACTACATTAAATTATTTCTCCTTTCCATAATTATTGTATCTTGCCATTGACCATGTAATTGTGCAATTTTTTCTCTCGTACCAACTATTCTAAAGCCCATTTTTTTATGTAATTGAATACTTGATGTATTGATGGCAAAGATTGATGATTGGAGTGTCCAAAAACCTATCTTTTCACTCTCTTCAATTAGTATTTTAAATAGCTTTGAGGCAATACCCTTGCCTTTATGATCACTTGATATATAAACACTAACTTCTCCCACTCCAGAATAAACAGCGCGTGTAGAGACTGGGGAAATACTAATCCAACCAACTACTCTATTGTGTTCTTCTGCAACAAAGCGCAAGGTCGCATGATGTCTTTCATCCCATACCTTTTCACTTGGCACAATTGTTTCAAAGGTTGCCATCCCTGTTTCGATTCCTTCTTTATAAATCTTTAATACCTCTTGTAAATCCTTGTTTTCCATTTTACGAGTAATTAGTGTATCCATTCCATTTCTCCTTTGAATATTTTAAAAGGACTGCTAGCTTTCGCTAACAGTCAAATTTTTAACAACCTGTATTTGATTGATTGACAAGATTAATACTACATACGCCTGTTTCTGGTAATTCTAATTCAACACGTTTCGATGCTTCTTCATCACCTGATAAATAAGCTGTTATAGAACGAACCTGTTCGTAGCCGGTTGCCATTAAAAATGTTGGTGCGCGTCCATAACTTTTAGCTCCTACTATATAGAAGTCCGTTTCAGGTTGGCGTAGTATTTCTTCACCATGCGCTCTTACTGTGCCACAACTATGCTCATTAGGATCAATTAGTGGCGCTAATGCTTGCACACTTTCTGTTGCTGTATCGATAGATAAACGCAGTTCATTGTTCATGGTAAAATCAGGTCGATTTCCTGCATTAACAATAAGTTCATCGAATCCTGTAAGTACTTTTTGTTCTCCATTAATAGTACCTACAATATGGATATTTTCTTCTTTTTTCACCTGTGAAATATAGAAAGGTGTTACTACCTCAATTTTCCCTGTATCTACTAATTCATGGATGCGAATACCCAGTGCGCCACGTGCTGCCAATGCATCTTTTTCCTCCCCGCCATAGGCCTCTTCTACAGATCTTTTACGCATAATCCACACAAGCTTTGTTGAAGGATTATCTTTTTGTAATTCAGCCAAAGCTAATAAGGTATTGATCGCTGAATGACCACCACCAATGACAGCAATCTTCTTATTTGCATATCTCTTTGGATTCGTATTTATATCTGGAATACCGTACTCAATTTGATCTACTAATTCTTTCTCATTTTTCAGCCAAACACCTGTAGAATTTGCTGGGTTTGGGTTTCCCCATGTTCCTGTAGCATCAATAACAGCTTTTGCCTCAATAATATATATGTCATCCTCTTTTTCGACATATATATTAAAGGACTGATTGAATCGATTTTTTGATTTCATTTTATCATTTAATTGTCGTGAAATACCTACTACTTTTGAGTTCAATCGGATACTTGGTTTTATTAGTGTTAACTCTGCCAAAGGTTTTAAATATAGATCAATTAACTCATGCCCCGTAGGTATTGTTTCTAAGTTAGGTTCTACCCAATCAGATCCCTCTAATAATGATTTAGCAGCTTTATTGATGTTATAACGCCATGGGGAAAATAATGTGACATGCCCCCAAGTACGAATGTTGTGTGCTATTTCATTGCCAGCTTCAAGTAAAATAAATGACTGGTTTTGCTCAACTAAATGAGCAGCAGCAGCTAACCCGATAGGACCTGCACCAATTATGACTATTGGTAAATTCTTATTGGAATTATTAATAGTCTCTTGGACTTCAATATCTTGAGCAGGTGTACAACAAGATTGATTTTGTTTGATTACTTTTAGTGTTTTCATATAAACTTCTCCTCTTTTTTTCTCTATATAAGCATTCCCTTATATAAAATGTATTTTTTACGTCTAGCAGTAAGCTAGACGTAATTTATTTAAGCTTTTGTGATTGTTATGAACGCACTTCCATTTCACACATGATTTTATCAATTTCTTTTATAGCTTTTTCAAATTGCAACCATGTAGAAATGCCGTAACGATCCATTTCTCCTTTAAAGAAGAAATCAAAAGCAAACTCTTTAGCCTGTATCAAAGTGTATTCTCTATTATTCATAATTAATTTTATATAAGCGATAAAATAATCTTTAGTTAATACGCTAGCATGGTTCACTGTCATTATTGTATCCTCCATTCAACGGATTGAATAATTGCTACGACAGACAGTATATTTAGGATCACTCGTTAGCAAGATGTCGGTGAGTATCCAACTAATACTAAACCTAGTTCACCATTCTCTTCTTCTGCATGGATCGTAACATCTGTTAATTGCGGTGCAATATCAGGATGAATTGCGACTTCGATACCTTCAATTGTTTGAATTGCATCTTCTTCTGCTGGTGCTTCTAAGCCTACACCTAAATTAACTCCACAGCAGCCTGCAATACCAAAGAAACGAAGCGTTTTAACCTCTGAATCAGCTAATACCTGTTCTAAATAATTTTTACCTTCTGGACTCATTTTCATTTGGTTTTCTCTCCTTTTAATTCATGTAAGCCTTGTGTTCCAACAGGTGGCGTTTTTACCCATGGAATGGCCACAAATTGATTATTGCTGATGGATCTAACTTCTTTTAGCCATTTCGTTTCAGCTTGTTGTTTTTGAATTAATGTTGGACTTGTTGTATAGATAGATGAAAATGTCTGATTAACAACCCACCAATCAACAGATAATCCAGCACAGTGTAAATCTTCTTGTAAGCGCGAAGCTTCATAAACAGGTGTTGCTTCAGGAAGAGTTACAATGGCAACACTCGTATAAGAGGCATCACGCAACCTTGGTAACAGGTTAGAAACAGCTAGAGGAATACCCCCTTGTGAACGGCTTATTTCCCGATGATAAGCTTCTGTTGCGTCTAGTAAAAGCAACGTATGCCCTGTTGGTGCGGTATCAATAATAATGACTTCATCTTGATGATTTTCTACAACGTTAGCAAATGCTCTGAATACAGCTATTTCCTCTGTACAAGGAGAAGCCAAATCCTCTTTCACAAATGCTAAACCTTCCTCATTCATCGTTTCACTTGCCTTTGCAAGCACTTCTGCTTCATAGTTTGCCACTTCTGCTTTTGGATCAATACGACTGATCGTTAAATTATTGACGTTGTCATCTCCGAATGTCCAATCGAGGTGTGCGGCGGGATCTGTTGTAGTTAAATGTACATGAGTATCCTCTTCTGCTAATCGTAATGCAATATAAGAAGCCACAGTTGTTTTTCCAACCCCACCTTTCCCCATCGTAAAAATGAGTTTCGGTTTACGTTCTAAATAATCAGCAATCATTTCTTCTATCTCAGGAATCTTAGTTTCTTCATTTGATTCATCTGCATGTATAACTTCTTGGTCAGTCATCCATGCTTGCA
>NZ_JSZM01000029.1:0-976 GCF_000801965.1 Lysinibacillus sp. A1 | reverse complement strand
CCAAATAAATGAAATTCAGTTATATCCGTTACCCACTTTTCATTTGGTTTTGACGCAATGAATTTACGACTAAGAATGTTTGGCGCAATTTTACCTACACTCCCTTTATAAGAACGGTATTTTTTAATACGTACAAGCGATTTTAAACCCATTTCCTTCATAAGTCGTTGAACAGTTTTATGATTAATTAGGAAGCCTTGATTACGTAATTCTAACGTTATACGACGATAACCATACCGTCCCTTGTGGTCGTGATATATAGTTGAAATCATCGATTTCATATTGTCATATTTATCAGGTTGGTCAAAGCGACTTGTCCAATAATAATAAGTACTACGTTTAATGCCGGCTAACTTTATTAATTCTTTTATATTAAATTGAATCCTTAGTTCAAATACTACTTGTGCCAAGTCTTTCGTTTTAATTTTTCCTTCTCTTGAACTAAGGAATTCAACTTTTTTAAAAATGCATTCTCCATACGCAGCTGTTCATTCTCTGCTCGTAATGCCTCTAATGAGCCTTCTTTAAAGTTTTGATTTTTACCTTTTTTTGAGTTGTCTTTCTTCAACTGTTTATGCCCCTTTTCCTTAAGAAATAGGGTATCCACACTTAAGTTTTTGAGACTAATTCGCCATTTTCTTATTGTACCTGGAGTAGGTAAATTAAAATGTACTGCAGTCTCTATATCAGACAACCTATTCTCGTTCATATAATTTAGTATATATAGTTTATCTTCAATAGAATAACGTGTATAGCTCTTTTTCAAGGATTCTGGTCCATGAAGATTATATTTGCCAATCCAGAAATGTATCAATTCAGTATTAGTGAAATTGAGTGATCTAGCAATTGAAGTAATGCCTTCATCACCTTTTTCAACACGAAAAATCGCATCCAATTTTTGTTCAAAAGTAATTCTTGCCATAAAAAAAGCACCTCCAAATGTTAGATTTGTGTCTAACAATTGGGGTGCAGTTCA
>NZ_JSZM01000028.1:0-14127 GCF_000801965.1 Lysinibacillus sp. A1 | reverse complement strand
AACAATTGGGGTGCAGTTCAAAATAAGGAAAGCGTTTTTATGATATTAATGATTCCTCCACCTTATATTCAATCAACTTCTCCTCTGGAAAAGCTTTCCTAAAATAATTTCTTTTTCGATTCAGAATGCTCCTAGCCTATAATCAAAACAGTAGCTAATTAAACCTCTGCCAGACTTTTATATGCACTGCGACTAATCTTATATGAAGTATTTTTCTAAAAAATATTATTCATTTCCATATTTTACACTCTATTAATATTTGTAACAGTCATGTAAACTACGTCTATTGGTAAAAATTTAATAGAAGAAAGTAGAGGAACCACCAATGAAAGCACTTTATGTTTTTTTATCTTCCCTTGTATTTTTTGGATTTATTTGTGTTTCACCAGCAGCAGCAGCAGAAAAACCCATCGATTTATATTTTTTGGATGATGTTGATTACGATCATTGGGCATACGAAGAATTGGAACGTTTCCTATATGCAGATATTATAGACGGATATGTGGAAACAGAATCGTTTGAGGAAGATGGGGAGAAATATGATTATACATACGTCTCTATAAAACCAAAAAATTCGATTACTCGTGCTGAATTCACGAAAATTTTAGTGAATTCAATGAATTTACATGCAGGTGAAACAGTTAAATCGTTCCCTGATGTAAAACCAGCGAAATGGTATTACGAGTATGTGAAGGTTGCTAGCAGCCAAGGCATAATCAATGGTAAACCTGACGGCACTTTCCGACCGAATGATAAGATTACACGTAACGAAATGGCAGTCATGATTTACCGTGCATTTGAGTCAACGCTTGATTTTTCAGCAACAGGAAAAGTATTCCCAGATGTACCAAAGGGTAATTTTGCCTATGAAGCGGTTATGAAAACGGCAGCTTTAGGAATTATCAAAGGATATGGAAATGTCTTTAAACCTTACAATGATGCAACTCGAGCTGAAGCTATCGTGATGATTGACCGTGCCTTACATTTAGTGCCAGGAACAGATGAAGATCCAGCTGCAAGCATTCAAACAGTGGATCGTTACATTAAAGATGAGATGAAGTTTACTGAACAACAAGACGTAGAAGCATTAAAAGCCCTTTATCGTGAAACGACAATGGGTTACCAACTGGCTTATTCACTTGATAGTATGGATATGGCAGGTATGATTGAAGAAGATCCAGATTCTAAATTCACAATGGAACAGATAGGTGAACATGTGATCAATGCAATTTCTGTAACGAATCATTTTGCTGAAGTTCGCATTGATAACCTAGTATATAAAGTATCTATGACAGCTCCAGATATGTCTTTTAACATGAACATTGACTTATCAGGTACTGCTTATCTTAAGAAAAATGATGATGGTAAATGGAAAATTTATAACGTTGTTCTTGATGAAGATGACTCTGACCAAGATTGGAAAGAAGCATTAGAAACTGAGATCAACTAAGAACAAAAAGCGGAAGGGATTTATTATCTCAAATCCGCTTTTTTTCTTAAACTAAATAAGTTTATCTTTAAAAGTTTACTTCAAAATTATGGGGTAGAAATAATGTCAATTTACATATAAAAAAGACGAACCGGAATTTCTGATTTCGGTTTTTATTGTGGATTAAGATCCAATTTTGGCGCTAATTGTAGGGCATTCCTCTGTAGAATCCTCATCATTGAATTCATTAGGTTATAATATAGTATAGATTTTTGAATGGAGCGATGGATATGAATGGAGCGCAAAAAGCGTTTTTTGAGGAAAAGGAACGTTCACTTGGCGTTCGTCTAAATGATGTACAGGCGCAGGCAGTGCTGCAAACGAATGGTCCGTTGCTACTATTGGCATCGCCTGGTTCAGGAAAAACGACGACGATTATTATGCGTATTGGATATATGATTGAGGAGCTTGGTGTGAAGCCTTCTCGCATAAAGGCCGTTACGTTTAGCAAGGCATCGGCAGGTGATATGAAGGCACGTTTTGCAAAGTTTTTCCCGCATTTGCCACCGGTTGATTTCTCGACGATTCATAGTTTAGCTTTTCAAGTGGTGCGGCAGACACTTGAACGTCAGGGCATTTCGTACGGCATTATTGAAGAATCGGACAAGCCGGGTGTCGTTTCTAAAAAAAGAGTGCTTCGCGAGATTTTTGAACAATTAAATGACACAAAAATTACGGAAGATCAGCTAGACGAGCTACTGACGTACATAACGTTTATCAAAAATAAAATGCTGCCAGAACAGGAATGGGATATTGCAAACGTAAAGGTGCCAAGAAAAGTACAGATTTTACAACGTTATGAGGAATATAAGCGCACAGGTAGTGACCGTTTGTTAATTGATTTTGATGATATGCTATTAATGGCAAATGAAATTTTCACGAAAAACCGAGATGTGCTGGCACAATACCAACGCCGCTATGATTATTATTTAACGGATGAGAGTCAGGATACGTCACCCGTCCAGCATGAGATTATTGCGAAGCTTGTCGCGGTGCATCAAAATTTATGCGTCGTCGCGGATGAGGATCAGGCCATTTATAGCTGGCGAGGTGCAGACCCAGACTATTTGTTAAATTTCCAAAAGGTATTTCCGGAGGCGCAAGTTTTACTGATGACACAAAACTATCGCTCTTCTGCAACGATTGTAGAGCCAGCCAATACATTCATTCAGCGTAATAAAAAACGTTATAACAAACAAATGTTTACGGAAAACCCTGCAGCAGAGCCAATCTCATTTAAAATTCTAGAGAATTACCATTTACAGGCCAAATATTTAGTGGATCAGTTGAAAAAACTGTCTAAGCGTGGCTCAACGGCTATTTTATATCGAAATAATACGTCAGCCATTCCACTTATAGACGCGATTGACAGAGCAGGTTTGCCTTTCTATATGAAAGATTCTACCATGCGCTTTTTTACGCATTGGGTCGTGGAGGATATTATGAACTTCATGCGTCTAGCGTACAACACAAAAAACATCACTGTCTTTGAAAAAATTTATAGAAAAATGAATGCTTATATTACACCAGCGCAATTGAAGGCACTACAAAGGGTGCCGGAGGAAGGCTGTGTATTCACTCAGTTGTTAGAGCATGTTGAGTTAAAGGATTATCAGCCTGAATATATTAAGCGAATTCGCAAAACGTATGATAGCATTCAATTTGATAAAACAACGCCAACCGCCATGCTCGAGCATATCCGTTATGACTTTGGGTATGAGCGTACTTTAAAGAAAATGAGTGAGACTCTCGGCTTTAATTATGAAAATTTACTAGATATTGTAGATGTACTTGGTTTAATTGCGCGTCATACGCAGACGATGACTGAATTTGCAGGTCGTTTAAAGCAGCTTGAACATTTAGCCCGCTCGTCTCACATAGAAAATGATTTGAATGCCATTACACTGACAACATTGCACAGCTCAAAAGGCTTAGAATTTGACTGTGTGTATTTGATTGACTTAATTGAAGGGATTTTACCTAGTGAGCAGGAAGAAGAAATTGAAGAAGAAACGCGGCTCTTTTATGTAGGGATCACGCGAGCGATTCGCCATTTGGAATTAATTTCGTATAGCAAGCGCTTTAAAACAAGTGTGGAGCCATCGATTTTCATGAAGGAGTTAAAACAAATCATTTCACCGCAGGAAGTACCAAAGAAAGCGCAGAAAAGCCCGAGGAAAGCACTGAAGCAATATCATAATGAGCGGACAATTACAACCGAGTCAGCGTTAATCGTTGGCTCGAAAGTAATGCATGTGATTTTTGGAGAAGCGGAAATAGTAGCTGTTACAAGTAGCACGATTGAATTGTCATTTACAACTGGAAATAAGAAGTTTGTGACGGATACATGTTTACAGCAAGGCTATCTAGAAATGATGGAAGAGTAAATGTAGCGTATTCAGGAGTTTTTTTAATGTACAAGGGTCCGCTCGGTCATTGAATTTGGTAAAATGCAAAGCGAAAAAAGACTGTTGATGGTTATACCGTTAAAAGATGATCTTATTATCTGTCTGCGATAGAGTAGATTTAAGTGGGGCTTGTAATCGATGGATAGAATATCTAGTTGCTGTGAAGAAATGAATGGTTCTTTGTTTAGTGATCATGATAGAAAGTAAATGTCATGTTTTAAAATTTATATAACATCCTTTTTGTGGGATATTTTTCCTTACTTTATATGAGAGCTAATTAGAATAAGTGTAATTCCTGTGAATAGGCAAATGATTCTCATGACAGGAATTTTATCAGCGAGTCCAAATAAGGCAATGGCAGTCGTTACGATTAAAACTGTTGGACCAACCAAAGCAAGCAATGTATTAATATAGAATGCTTTTTCTAAACTATTCAACTTTAGCATTAACAACCCAGCACTTACTTCAATACTTCCAGACAAAACCCGTAAAATAACCATAGCAAGAAGAGATTTATCAATAATTGTCATCATCCTATCTTTATCAATAATTTTCGTTTATACGAGAACATTCCATCATTCGGATAGAATCAACATAGACTTCTGTTTTATAGAAAGATTAACATCAATATATGTAGGGCTCATATCAAATATTCTTGATATATAATGCTTTATAGTATTGAGTTAATCAGCGATTTTCTAGGAAATCGAATCAGTTTGATATATCTATTTTCTGGTTAAATAGATTTTATTATTGCATTAGAAAATGGTTAAGTAAGTCATAGACACACATAATTATCCCACTACCATTCTTTGTTCATTCTTCATTTTAAGTGAGGGGAGTCCATTTACTAGAATCTAATTCTACTATTAGTTCTCGTTAAGAAATGTTTAGTATTTGAGCAACGCTTGAAGTGGTATATATTCAGGAAACTGATAAGAATAATGAATCATGTTAGAATGAGAATTGAAAAAGATCAATTTTTGCTAGATACAAATGGATATTAAACTAAGCCTAGCAATGGAGGAATTCATTAAATGTATATTTTGCCTATTGGTTTTTTTATAATTTTCCTAATTACAACAGCCACGGGACTACTTTTCATATTTAAGCTGAAAAAGAAAAGTAAATATAACATTGCTAACGGAACTATTGCTTTAGGGACTGGGATTTTTTCGTTAATAGCCTGCATTATTTTCATATTTTTTTAGCGAATAATAAGCCGTTCTGTTTCTTGAATTTACGGAGCAGTGGATGGTTAAGTAAAGAAGAACAAAGTAAAAGCGGTCCTCCACAGAATAGATTGTGGAAGGCCGCTCTTTAGTATTGATACAGCACCATTTATTGTTGATTATGTGTCTGATTTGTTTAACTAATAGATCTATTTAGCTTATGCAGCTTGACGCAATGATTTCATAATTAAGCTCACAATGAAAACTAGTAAAATTGCACCAATGAGAGCAGGGAAGATATAGAAATCAGAAATTTGAGGACCCCAACTTCCTAGAAGCATACCACCAATCCATGCACCAATAATACCTGCAATAATATTACCAATAATGCCACCTGGGATATCTTTTCCCAAAATTATTCCCGCTAGCCAACCGATAAGCCCGCCAATTATTAAAAACCAAATGAAACTCATACTGTACATCTCCTATCTTGTATTATAAATATTTCGCTATAGTGTTATATAACCTTTATTAAGCCTCTTCAAACTATATAGAGAAAAAATATTTAAACGAACGGGGCGTGATAGTGGAAAAACAAAAATTCTTCGTTAAAAAACAAAAAAACGAATATAGTGTAAAGAATGGAAATCCATGATGTAGGAAATAATGAGTTTTCTTATGCAAATAACAATTCAAAACAAATCCAAATCAGTATGGAGGTAAATAATGAATGTTCTTGATTGTATCATTATAGGTGGAGGTCCTTCAGGTTTAAGTGCTAGTTTAACTTTAGGAAGGGCTAGAAGAAACATTGCATTATTTGACGATAGAACCAATAGGAATAGAGTGACACAAGCATCACATGGATTTATTACTCGAGATGGAATAAAACCACAAGCGTTTAAAGAAATAGCGTTAAAAGAGCTGGAAAATTACCCGTCCGTATTCTATTTTACTTCCACAGTAACTGAAATTATTAAGGATATAGGAAATGAGCGATTTACTGTCAAAACATCTACTAATGAGGAATTTGTTACAGAAAAAATAATACTCGCCACAGGTATTCAAGAAATATTTACTATACCAAGTATAAGAAAGTTTTATGGGAAAAGCCTATTTAGTTGTCCGTATTGTGATGGCTGGGAGCAAAGAGATAAGCCATTAGTGGTTATTGCAGAAAAAGAAGAGCATGTACTACATTTGACTAAGTTAGTTTATAATTGGTCGAAGGATTTGGTTGTCTTAACAAATGGGGCCCAACTATCTAAAGAAGGTAAAATGGAGTTACAAAAACACAATATTAAAATCATTTCGGAAAAGATCAAAGGCTTAATAGGTAATGATGGTTATTTACAAAAAATTGAATTGGAAACAGGGGAAACAATTATAAGATCTGGTGGATTTGTTGCCCCATCTTATTATCGCCCCAATCAATTTGCTGAGAAGCTTGGCTGTGAAATTCATGAGAATGGAAAAGTTATTACAGACGGTGTTGGTAGAACAACCCAAAAAAATGTATATATTGCAGGTGAAACCGAAAGATCTAAACCATCCTCTTTAATAATTTCAGCTGCAAAAGGTAATAAAGCTGCGGTTGCAGTAAATACTGATATAACGATGGACCGCTTTTGATTACGTCATAATACCTGCCGCTTCAACTAAAACTTAGCTAATATTCAATCAGGGAAATGTATTCTCACATTTACTTTAAACATTGTGTTAGATAGAGTTAGTAGTATAAAAAATTACGAAGGACGAATTTTGATTTTAGAATTCGTTTTTCGTGTTGTTTAAAAAGCTTGAAGGTTTGAAGTTTTTTTGTTGAATTTTTCGAACTATGGCACAGCTTTTCGAAAACAAAAAGAATAGAATTTAATACTAAAAGCCCCGATTTAGATATTGAATACTTGAACTGAATCATTAAACTAAAAAAACAGTTACTATTACACTACCTGTTAAAAAAACACAACCTAATGGACCAACTAGACGCAAATCTATATCTTCATTTTCCATCCTTGGCTCATCAACAATAAACTAATGTAGCATTTATGGCTATTTTAAATAGAAAAACTTTAGTGCAGAGAAATTAAAAGGATTAAACACGGTACAATACCGAATTCAATCTTTCATAGCTGTTTAACTTAATGGAATGTCTAAATTGGTGGTGTCTTTTCAAAAAGAAAAGGCACCCATTTTTCATTTAAGGTTCAGTAGGGAAAGTAGTCAAAATCTACATCTTTTCTAGAGCATTTTTTATGGGCTTTTGAAGTACGTCTATAATGGCTGCGATGATCGCTGTTATTAAAATCCCTATTAGACCAAGTGCTATCGGACCTGCTGCGTCGTCACCCGTGAACATTGCAAAAAACCTTAAGTAAATTAGTAGAATCAAAATGAAGAAAATAACTGTGAAAGCACATTTTTTTATAACCTTCAAGGATTTAAGAGATAGGTCAGAAAAGGCATTGTTTAGATGGATATAACTTAATAGTTTGTATGCTTGAAACAACGCAACAGAAAACGTAATGCATACTCCGTAGGCACATAGTAATAATGGATATATCGAGTAATCTCCTGGACGCACTTTCGCATCTCGTATAGCTGTTTGAGGTAACCAATATACACACACAGCAAGTACCGCAATTCCAATAAGAAAAGCAACGATTTTTAAGAAAAAAGTTGAACTTAGTTTAACATTCATATTAAGCACCTCACTGATTTAATGATAATATGATATTAGTTTATTTATTATCGTTTATCAATATATTTATTTTGTTTTTCATTATATTGTTGTTGTTATTCAGTTTAACTATTTTTTATTAAGCTAACGGTCTGCTTTATTTTAACAAGCATTAGACAAATCACGGACTTGATGCGAGGTCTATAATTAGACATTTTCTTGGATAATCTAACTTTTGGGGTTTTTTTAAATGGCGTAAATGCAATCAGGAATATGAGCATAATATTAATTTGAATATAGGCTCTTGTTTTATCAATCCCAAATTGTTTGATTCAATAAAATTCATTTTTTAAATTTGCATGTTAATGTCTATTGAAATAAGCTTACTGATAATAAGTGTTAATGAACTTGGCTATATTTTTGAACGGTAACGCTAATCCCGAAAGATTAAAAATTCCTTCGATGAATGCCCACTGTAAAAGGTAGTGGTCGGAAAAAAATAAAGGGCTTCAAGAAAAATGGTGTCGATAGCTACGGTAATACATTCTAAAAATATTTAAGAAAAATGGTTGACACTGACGCTACTAGTTGATACTATGTAGTTGTAATAAGTAATACTTAATAGCTTGATTACTCAAAAGCTGTTTTGAAAAAAAATTTACCTAAGTACTAAGTTATACTGAATATAAGTCAGACATAGTAGAGGGGGTTCTAAATATGGAAAATTTAACAGAAATGCTGAAGGGTTCGCTGGAAGGTTGCGTACTGGAAATCATTAGCCGCCATGAAACCTACGGATACGAAATTACTCGACGCTTGAATGAGTTAGGTTTTACCGAAGTCGTAGAAGGGACGGTATACACCATCCTTGTGCGTTTAGAAAAGAAACATCTGGTAAGTATTGAAAAGAAACCGTCAGATATGGGACCGCCCCGCAAGTTTTACTCACTTAATGAGGCTGGACGTGAAGAACTTAAGCTGTTTTGGGAAAAATGGGATTTTATATCTTCGAAAATCAATGTCCTGAAGTCAATCTAGTTTCATATGATATTCCGTCCAATAATTTTGAAGTATCTTTTTATGCTTAATAAAAAAGGAGGAAAATAACATGATAGAAATGTTCAAAAAATTGATTGGCGATAAAAAAGAGTACAAGATGATGATGGCACGGGTTGAGGAACTTCCAGATGACTACCAGTTTGTATTTAAAAAAATTCAAAACTACATGTGGAATTTCACATCAGGCAATGGGATGGATATGCTGCACATGCAGTATGAATTGATCGATTTGTTTGAAGCTGGTGCAGCGGAAGGCAGACAAGTGCTGGAAATCACAGGTGAAGACGTGGCGTCGTTTGCTGATGAACTAGTAGCAAACGCTAAAACCTATATTGCCAAGTATCGTGAAGATTTGAATCAGAGCATTTTGAATCGATTAGGAAAAAAATAAATCAAACCGATAATTCAGACTGAATAGCTAATTACCGCCTTCGCTATTCAGTTTTACTTTTAACCTAGTACTAAGTTATACAGATTATCGGTTAGACAGAGTAGTTGAGTGAATACAAACTGTAAGGAGATTTTTATAAGGGAGGAAAAAAGTATGACTAATGAAACGATTTCTGTAAAAGGGTTAAAAAAATCTTTTCAAGAAAAGGAAGTCTTAAAGGGGGTGGATTTTGAGGTGCATCGTGGCGAAATTTTCGCACTTCTAGGCTCAAATGGAGCAGGCAAGACGACGATCGTCAACATCCTCTCAACGCTTATGAAGCCTGATGGTGGCAAAGTAGGTATTTGCGGTCATGATGTCCAGCGTCAACCGGATTATGTCCGTCAGAGCATCAGCCTGACAGGGCAGTTCGCAGCTTTAGACGGCATGCTCACTGGGCGAGAAAACCTGATGATGGTTGCCAAGTTGCGAGGCGTTCCCAATCCCTCACAAATTGCAGACAATCTGATAGCAAAATTCAGCCTGACTGATGCGGCCAATCGTCGGGCAGACAAATACTCTGGTGGGATGAAGCGCAGGCTAGACATCGCCATGAGCATAATTGGGAGGCCAGAAGTCATTTTTCTAGACGAACCAACAACAGGGCTTGACCCCGAAGCTCGGATAGAAGTCTGGGAAACTGTCAAGGAGCTTGCTGGTGGTGGCACGACCATTTTCCTAACAACACAGTACCTGGAGGAAGCCGAACAAATGGCCGATCGTATTGCCATCCTACATGACGGAAAAATCATTACTACCGGTACCCTAAGCGAACTCAAAGAGATGTTCCCGCCAGCGAAAGTAGAGTACATTGAGAAGCAGCCGACACTGGAGGAAATTTTCCTCGGAATCATTGGCAAAAAGGAGGGAATATAAATGACAAGCAAAACATGGGTATTATTAGGACGTTTAATGCGTAACATCATGCGCAGCCCGGATACTATAATTACAGTGGCTATTACGCCGATTATGATGATGCTTCTGTTTGTCTACGTCTTTGGCGGCGCCATCGAGACAGGTACGGATAACTATGTCAATTATTTATTGCCAGGAATCTTGCTGATGGCTATCGCATCCGGAGGCGCTTACACCTCCGCACGGATGTTTACGGATATAAAGAACGGGCTGATGGCGCGTTTTATGACCATGCCTATCAAGCGCTCGTCTGTATTGTGGGCTCACGTGTTGACCTCGCTAGTTTCTAATGCCATTACGATTGTGGTGGTTTTCCTCATCGCGCTCTTGATGGGCTTCCGTTCCAGCGCAGAAATTCTGGATTGGCTTGCGGTAGCTGGGATACTGGGGCTGTTTACGCTAGCACTGTCATGGTTGGCCATTATTCCTGGTTTGGCAGCACAGACTATGGAGGGGGCGACAGCTTACTCATACCCTTTAGTTTTCTTACCGTTTATCAGTTCAGCCTTTGTTCCCACCGAAACAATGCCAAAAATTGTCCGTGCGTTTGCTGAAAACCAGCCTGTTACCTCCATCGTAAATGCTATTCGTGCCCTCTTATATGAAGGGTCTGTTGGCAACGATATCTGGCTTGCTCTTTCCTGGTGCATCGGCATCATGGTTATCGCTTACTTTTTCGCCATTAAACAATTTAAGCGCCAGTTAAGTTAGGGAGATAATAAAAGAATAAAGCAGTAGCGTCATTCATATCACTGCTTAAGAATTGGTTACTGGTTTACGGATACCGGATACACAGTAGAGACATCTGACACCTCTTATTTTAAATGTTATGGAGTTTGTAGGATTGAATATATCACAAATAAATACAACAAAGGGGTATGTTTACGCAAACATACCCCTTTGTTGATTGTGTTACGTTCGACTATTCAAATACTTGAACAAAACTATTAAGAGAAGCGACATCTTGTGTCTCATTCATCACTTCTATATAGGACTTTATTAAAGCTTGAATGGAAAGTGGTGCTTTCTCAAATTCATCAGCGATGGCATTCGCATAATCACGCTCCCATCCACCATCTTGCAAATAGTCCGCCTCAACGATAACAGACTTTTTCAACTGAAAATTCGCTGTTTCTGCAATAGCTAAACTTTGACTTTTACTCCACACATTCTGAATGTTACCTTCGTTTTCAATAAAGGCTGAATAAAGCGCCAAAATGGAAACAGCGCAAAAATGACTACGCTGCTGTAAGCTCGTATACGCCATATCCCATTCTGCAAAACATAGCTTCACACCTAGTTGCTTCGCTCGTTGAAAATATTGAAGTAGCTGTTCCATTGATTTGAAATACCAAGAACTATGGGACAACACGACCACATCAATGTCCTCTAAAAGATGAAACGTTAAAAAATCTGTCTCTAAATGAAACGAGATTCGCTTCCCTAATGGCGATGACTGAATTTGTGCATGGGCTTGTGCAAGCGTTAACGGTGCACCGTAATCACTTGCTGCAATATCAAGCGCAAGTACATGCCCAGTGTCACCAACAATGTCTGCCAACACTACCGTTGTATCCCCTTGACCACAGCCAATTTCAAGAACACGCATGCCTTCTTGAATACCAAACGCCTTGACTAACGCGAAACGATGACGTAATTGTATCTGTTGAATTTCATTTTCTTTATATAAATTATATTTTTGACAAAATGATTTTACTTGGTCTTGCATGTAGACTCCTCCTTGGGTAACGTAACGTTGCCGAACGCTATGTAAAGGATTGAGGCTCAGCTACATTTACCCTCACATGGTTTTAACTTGTTAATGATGTATTCTCCTAAAGTCAGCATCAATTCATTTCCCCTCTCGATTATCATTCCAGATATTATAAGTTAAAACTATGAATTTGTCAGTTAGAAGAAAAAATTCCAATTCCTAATTTCCCATTTTGTCTACAATTGTCAGTCGTCATTACGGAAAAGGGCGCAAATGTTGAGGTAGCACATTTAATTTCAAAATACTTTAGTTCATTAAAGGTTTTTAACCTATACATAATCATTCAAAATAAGGTACCTAAATGAAAGTTTGGAAAGAGACTGAAAACAAAGAAATGTTGTTAAACCACCATTTGCATTAGAGGGTCAGATTGTGTTGTGGAGTCATTTTTAAATTATGTAGGTTATTTATGTTAAAATATATGGAAATTGCATTTTTTTCTTAATTTTTAAAATTGCGCAAAAGAGAGGGGAATTAGAAAATGGATGATTTTGTGGAATTATGGGATGTGTATGATATAAATCGCATTAAAACAAAACGTATTTGGGTTCGTGGAGAACAACCTCGACCTGATGATTGGCATTTAGTTATTCATGTATGTATTTTTAATTCAAGTGGAGAAATGCTCATTCAACAAAGGCAGCCGTTCAAAGAAGGTTGGCCAAATATGTGGGACCTTACTGTGGGAGGGAGCGCGATAGCTGGGGATACAAGTCAAATTGCAGCACAAAGAGAATTGTATGAAGAAATAGGTTTACAATTAGATCTTCAGCAAATACGTCCTCATTTAACCATTAACTTTGAGAACGGTTTTGACGATATATATCTAATCGAAGAAAATGTGCAGCTACATAAGCTCACTTTACAGTATGAGGAAGTACAAAATGTGAAATGGGCAAGCAAGCAAGAAATTTTGACTATGATCAAAAACGGAGAGTTTATTCCTTATTATGAAAGCCTTATTCAATTACTATTTGATAGCCGAAAGCAACGAGGCTCTATTCAATTGTAGTTAATCTCCAGCAATCACCAAAAGGTAATTTACAAGTTTTTTAAAACATTGAAGAAACTTTAACACAGGATTTAGATGAACTAGATATCTTTTTTTAAATTATAGAGGAAGCAATTGAAAGGTTGTCAAAGCCATTTACACGTTAATAATATTGCATTTGAATTGAGCCGCAAAATACTGGACTTAGAAGTAAACATAATACTTTAAAGAAAGACTGTTTTCATAAAGATTGTTGTTAGCTAACTAGGATGCAGGTAAATGCAAGAAGGATTTAGAATATTGTTTCGATATGGACGCAAAAAATGGGGGAATTAATATATTTATAGTTAGAACAGTTATTTTATGGATGATTATATCCACTATCATTAATGCCTATTTAATGACATTACCCATACCTGTTTTACGAAAAAGAAATTATCCTGCTAACTACCTTATTCTACAAAACAACCGAATAGATTTTCAAATCAATACGGAATGTGCAGCATTTTCAACATCGTATCTACTTCGCCATTTTGGTATGGAGGCCGAGGGTGAAGCGTTATATACGGATTTTCCTAGTAAAACGAGGGCAGGCACTGTATATCCAAAGGGAATTCGTGAAGTATTAAGAAGAAAGGGCTTTCAAACAAACTATTATAAAGGAAATATAAATACATTAAAGTATGAAGTTAGTAAAGGTACTCCCGTAATTGTTTTTATAAAAGTACAGAAGAATCGTAATAATTTGCATTTTGTCCCTGTTGTAGGCTATGACAAGGAATATATTTACCTTTCAGAATCATTAAAGCATCTAGTGAATTGTGACGATGATAACAAGAGCTATAATCGAAAAGTTCCAATTAATGAATTTAAGAAACTTTGGAATATAAAGAGAATTCATATGCCTCTATATAGCAATACTTACATAACCGTGGACGCCAAATAAAGCTATCATTAAAAGAGGGTCCAGTCAGAAAAATGCGGATTTGCAACGTTAAAACGGCGCTTGGGGTGCATTTTTGTTCAACTAACAGCGGCTTTAATTAAAGAAGATAGTCAAAATCTGGAGCAACAATCTATACGATACAGTCAAATGACATAACTTTTTACAAATCTAAACAAAAATATGTTCCCAAATGAAAGTTTGAGGGTCTGAAAAATAATCTTTTACGATCAGGCGCTTTCTGAAATTTGAACTGCACCCCAATT
>NZ_JSZM01000027.1:0-1619 GCF_000801965.1 Lysinibacillus sp. A1 | reverse complement strand
GTCAGTCATCCATGCTTGCATACGCTCAATACTTGATAATGAGTACGGTACAAAAGGTAAGTAGAAATGCTCAAATTGATTTAGTTCTTCAGGAATTCTTGCTATTGCATCAGCTTGACGCGCAATGAAAGCCTCTTCGATATCATCAGTAGAATTGGCATTGCTCATATATCCATTAATTAGTAGAGTCTGATTTTGAATGCCTATTTCAAACAATTCGTGAGAAGCACGTGCAGCTTCCTTTAAAGGATTTTCTTCTGGGCGTGTCACTAACATTAACGTTGTTTGATTAGCATTCTTTAAACGTTCAACTGCCTCTTTATAGACTTCACGTTGTGGTTCTAGCCCTTTTAAAGGACCTAAACATGAAGTGCCAGTCGTGTTATCGTCTAGAAACGTAGACCATGCAGAAGGCAACTGTAATAATCGTAACGTATGCCCTGTAGGGGCTGTATCAAACACCACAGTGTCAAAATTCCCAATCACTGAAGTATCAGTCAATAGTGAAGCAAATTCATTAAAGGCAGCAATTTCTACTGTGCAAGCACCAGAAAGTTGTTCCTCCATATTTTGTAATACCACTTCAGGTAGTTTTCCACGGTACGGACCAACCATTTGCTCTTTGTAATGTTGTGCTGCCTGTTCAGGGTCCAAATTTATCGCAAATAAATTGTCTATGCCTTCAATTTTTGTTGGACTATTAGAAAGCGTTTGGCCAAAAATATCTTGTAAGTTGGATGCGGGGTCTGTACTAATTAAAAGTACCTTTTTCCCTTCCCTTGCAATGGCTATTGATAGGCTACAAGCAACCGATGTTTTCCCAACGCCCCCTTTCCCCGTGAAAAACAGGAATGGGGTGTCAGGGAAATGAATTCTTGTAAAGCGTTCCATCTTACGCATCTCCTTTTAGTGACAAGCGTACTTTTGGCTTTTGTAGTAATTCGTCTTCTGAAAGTCCTGACCACTGTGAAAATTGTTCATTTGTTGGATAGATTCCTTTGCAAAGTAATTCTCCATCCACAAACGTTGCAGGTAAGGCATCCATTCCTTCTGACACTAATAGTTGATTGATTGCTTCGTTTTCTACAAAAGCATTTGGCTCGTTTGTAAGATTAAATCTTTCAGCTTCTATGTTTGTTTTCTTTAAATTATTCATAATAAATGACATTCGCAATAATTCTGGGTCTATAGAAGGTCCACATAAGCCTGTAGAACAGCACATTGCTGGCTCATAGATATGAATTTTTTTCAATTTATTTCAGCTCCTCAGCTACAAATTGTTCAATGCGTTTACCAATTGCATCACGAACATTTTGGAATACAGCCCACTTCTCTTCATCAGTACCTGTCGCTTTCGCTGGATCTTCAAATCCCCAATGCTCACGACGAACGTGAGGAGGTGTCATTGGGCATTTATCAGCTGCATCCCCACATAAAGTGACAACTAATGTTGCATTGTTTAATGTCTCAAAATCAATTAAATCGGATGTATGATTTGAAATATCAACCCCTACCTCCGCCATCGCTTTAGTAGCATTCGGATTTACGCCATGTGCTTCAATACCAGCACTTTTAACTGTCCAATTGGTAGGTAGTAATTTCTTTGCCCATCCTTCAGC
>NZ_JSZM01000026.1:0-2794 GCF_000801965.1 Lysinibacillus sp. A1 | reverse complement strand
TTTTGGTTAAGTCCTCGATCGATTAGTATTCGTCAGCTCCATGTGTCACCACACTTCCACCTCGAACCTATCTACCTCATCGTCTTTGAGGGATCTTACTTACTTGCGTAATGGGAAATCTCATCTTGAGGGGGGCTTCATGCTTAGATGCTTTCAGCACTTATCCCGTCCACACATAGCTACCCAGCGATGCCTTTGGCAAGACAACTGGTACACCAGCGGTGTGTCCATCCCGGTCCTCTCGTACTAAGGACAGCTCCTCTCAAATTTCCTACGCCCACGACGGATAGGGACCGAACTGTCTCACGACGTTCTGAACCCAGCTCGCGTACCGCTTTAATGGGCGAACAGCCCAACCCTTGGGACCGACTACAGCCCCAGGATGCGATGAGCCGACATCGAGGTGCCAAACCTCCCCGTCGATGTGGACTCTTGGGGGAGATAAGCCTGTTATCCCCGGGGTAGCTTTTATCCGTTGAGCGATGGCCCTTCCATGCGGAACCACCGGATCACTAAGCCCGTCTTTCGACCCTGCTCGACTTGTAGGTCTCGCAGTCAAGCTCCCTTGTGCCTTTACACTCTACGAATGATTTCCAACCATTCTGAGGGAACCTTTGGGCGCCTCCGTTACCTTTTAGGAGGCGACCGCCCCAGTCAAACTGTCCGCCTGACACTGTCTCCTGCCCCGCTAAGGGGCATGGGTTAGAATTTCAATACAACCAGGGTAGTATCCCACCGACGCCTCCTTCGAAGCTGGCGCTCCGAGATCTCTGGCTCCTACCTATCCTGTACAAGTTGTACCAAAATTCAATATCAGGCTACAGTAAAGCTCCACGGGGTCTTTCCGTCCTGTCGCGGGTAACCTGCATCTTCACAGGTACTATAATTTCACCGAGTCTCTCGTTGAGACAGTGCCCAGATCGTTACGCCTTTCGTGCGGGTCGGAACTTACCCGACAAGGAATTTCGCTACCTTAGGACCGTTATAGTTACGGCCGCCGTTTACTGGGGCTTCAATTCGCAGCTTCGCTTGCGCTAACCACTCCTCTTAACCTTCCAGCACCGGGCAGGCGTCAGCCCCTATACGTCACCTTACGGTTTTGCAGAGACCTGTGTTTTTGCTAAACAGTCGCCTGGGCCTATTCACTGCGGCTCTCATGCGCTTGCACGCTCAAGAGCACCCCTTCTCCCGAAGTTACGGGGTCATTTTGCCGAGTTCCTTAACGAGAGTTCTCTCGCACACCTTAGGATTCTCTCCTCGACTACCTGTGTCGGTTTGCGGTACGGGCACCTCTCACCTCGATAGAGGCTTTTCTTGGCAGTGTGAAATCAGGAACTTCGTCCATACGGACTCGCCATCACAGCTCAACGTTACAGTGTGCGGATTTGCCTACACACACGCCTTACTGCTTGGACGCGCATAACCAACAGCGCGCTTACCCTATCCTACTGCGTCCCCCCATTTCTCAAACGGTGAGGAGGTGGTACAGGAATATCAACCTGTTGTCCATCGCCTACGCCTATCGGCCTCGGCTTAGGTCCCGACTAACCCTGAGCGGACGAGCCTTCCTCAGGAAACCTTAGTCATACGGTGGACGGGATTCTCACCCGTCTTTCGCTACTCATACCGGCATTCTCACTTCTAAGCGCTCCACCAGTCCTTCCGGTCTGACTTCAACGCACTTAGAACGCTCTCCTACCACTGACATCGTAGATGTCAATCCACAGCTTCGGTGAATCGTTTAGCCCCGATACATTTTCGGCGCAGCGTCACTCGACCAGTGAGCTATTACGCACTCTTTAAATGATGGCTGCTTCTAAGCCAACATCCTGGTTGTCTGTGCAACGCCACATCCTTTTCCACTTAACGATTACTTTGGGACCTTAGCTGGTGGTCTGGGCTGTTTCCCTTTTGACTACGGATCTTATCACTCGCAGTCTGACTCCCGTGTATAAATATCTGGCATTCGGAGTTTGTCTGAATTCGGTAAACCGGGATGGCCCCCTAGTCCAAACAGTGCTCTACCTCCAGTATTCTCATCACGAGGCTAGCCCTAAAGCTATTTCGGAGAGAACCAGCTATCTCCAAGTTCGATTGGAATTTCTCCGCTACCCACACCTCATCCCCGCACTTTTCAACGTGCGTGGGTTCGGGCCTCCAGTAAGTGTTACCTTACCTTCACCCTGGACATGGGTAGATCACCTGGTTTCGGGTCTACGACCACGTACTAATTCGCCCTATTCAGACTCGCTTTCGCTGCGGCTCCGCCTTCTAAAGCTTAACCTCGCACGTAATCGTAACTCGCCGGTTCATTCTACAAAAGGCACGCTATCACCCATTAACGGGCTCTAACTACTTGTAGGCACACGGTTTCAGGATCTCTTTCACTCCCCTTCCGGGGTGCTTTTCACCTTTCCCTCACGGTACTGGTTCACTATCGGTCACTAGGTAGTATTTAGCCTTGGGAGATGGTCCTCCCGGATTCCGACGGAATTTCACGTGTTCCGCCGTACTCAGGATCCACTCAGGAGGGAACGAACTTTCGACTACAGGGCTTTTACCTGCTCTGGCGGACCTTTCCAAGTCGCTTCATCTAACTCGCTCTTTTGTAACTCCGTATTGAGTGTCCTACAACCCCAAGAGGCAAGCCTCTTGGTTTGGGCTCTTCCCGTTTCGCTCGCCGCTACTCAGGGAATCGATTTTTCTTTCTCTTCCTCCAGGTACTTAGATGTTTCAGTTCCCTGGGTCTGCCTTCAAGACGCTATGTATTCACGTCAAGATACTACGCGATTAA
>NZ_JSZM01000025.1:0-253146 GCF_000801965.1 Lysinibacillus sp. A1 | reverse complement strand
AAATACGCACAACTTGCTTCGCTTCAGCAAATAATGCTTGGTATAGGCGGCCACACGTATCACGTAATAAACGTGCTTGTTTTTCCATCGGTACAACACCGCGGCCCATATCTGTCACAATAAGTGCCAGCGAACAATGTTGGGCAAGGGCTGATAATTTAGTGAGGACGGATTGTACGACCAGCTCATCTTCCTCAAGATTTTGTGTCATAAGCCATTTCTCCATATGTTGAATGACTAGGATTTCACAGGCTGGTGCAATATCAGGTAGGTCGCCATCGATAAGTACCACCTCGTGTTGTTCATATAAACGCATTACATAATCGGTTTTTCCGCTATAGGCGCCTCCGATAAAAACATGCATCTAGTTCCCTCCTCCCAGGCCTTTCTAGTAAATGTTAAATTAAATTGATGATCATGTGGCACTTGGTATGACCAAAACGGCTGCTCTGTTGGCGCATAGGCTATGAGTAAGGCACGAATCACCCCGCCATGAACGACTAAAAAATAGCGATCCTCATTCTTCGGTAACTGGTTGAAGCCTTCTACCACTCTTGCCACAAAATCATCAAAAGCCTCTCCTTGTGGCGGTGGCGAATGAATAGGGTCGTCCAACCATGCACGGTAACGAGCATCCGTCTTTAAAGCCTCATAGGTTTTCCCCTCAAATTCACCAAAATTGGATTCACGAAACCGTTCATCCGCTTCATAGCTAGCATTCGGAAAATAATGGGCGGCTGTGACTCGACAGCGTTGTAAATCACTGCCATATACCTTTTCGACACCTGCATCCACTACAGAGAGCTTGGAGATATCAGCTAATGGTGCGTCCGTCCACCCCAAATAACGCTTTTCTAAATTGGCCTTTGTGGGCGCATGCCGCATTAAGCACACAGTAACAATGTCACCCATAGTACAACCTCCATCCCTTCAATCGATGCACCTAGTAAATCACCCGAGACACCGCCAAAATTACGCAATGTAAATTGTCGAAAAATAACGAGCGCAAATGCTAAAACGATCACTAATAGTATTGGTAGCATTGAGAACTTTGTGATGATCAGCACCATCGGCATGGCCAACAAAAGAGACAGTAGCATAATTATTTTTAATAGTTTCGCGTTGATATGCGATTGAAAGAAATAGGCAAGTCCTTTTTCCTTTGAACAGTTAAGTGACATAAAATAAAAGCTCATGCCGACTCTTGTTAAAAAAGGAATGAATACAACCATCCATAATGCAAATTTATTTTGCACAAAAAGCTCATGTAAAACGACAAATTTCCCAAATAACAAAAATAGTATCGATAGTACTCCGAAAGCACCAACCCGAGGATCATCTAAAATCTCAAGACGTTTATCCCGATCTCGATAAGAAAAATACGCATCCCCCATATCAATAAAGCCATCCAAATGTAAACCGCCTGTCCATAAAGCAAATAGCCCGATGATGATAAAGGCAAGCATGACCTCGCTACTAGCCGTCCATTGTGTAAGGCTGTAAAGGACTCCGACTACCGTTGTACCCATCAAGGCCCCTATCCATGGTAAGCAAGCAAACATCCCTGTAATCGTTGACCTTGTTAAAGGTAATTCCTTATGTACGGGCAAAACCGTAAAAAATTGAAATGCCAACAGCAGGCTATGCCAAAAATTTTTCATTGTCTTGCCTTCCTTCTCGATTATTTCCATCTATTTACGATACCATAATTCATTTCATACGCCTCTTGAGCCGACGCAACGAACCATTGGTGAAGCTGTCCTAAAGTTCTTCGATACAGCTCCACCTCTTCGTTCTGATAAGGTGGCTCATCAAACAGCTCATTCGACACCACTAATAATGTCACGTTCTTCGTTTGCAGGGATTGGATGGCCTGTTTAACAGTTCGAACCTTGGATGCTAAACAACCAGGCTTCGTTACACAGGGTGCTCCACGATCATAGCCTTCATAAAAAGCATTCGTCAGCCAAGTAGTGACGCAATCCCATAGCACCACATCCCCATCCTTGAGTGACTCAAATACGGGTGCGATATTATAAGGGGCCTCCACTGTTAACCATTTTATTGGCTGAGCTAGTCGATCAGCTTGATGACGATCGATTCGCTTCTCCATTTCATCATCCAAAGCAATACCAGAAGCTATATATTTTAAACGTTTTTCTGTACTAGGCTGCGCTTGGAAGTACTGTATAGCAGCTTGCTCTGCAAAATGAGATTTGCCACTACGCACACCACCAGTAATAAAAATGAGGGGCATTTGTAATACCTCCTATTGTAAATGATGTAGTGTACCGATCTCTTGGATTACCCACTGCTGTTCCTGTCGTTCAATTACAGTAACACTTGTCCCATGAATATAAGGAGCTGCCCAAAGCTCACTAATATTGCGTTGTAAAATGGCATTAATCATGCATTTAATCGTCACCGCATGGGAGACGATCAAAATAGGCTCATCACCATGCTGCTCTGCTATTTTTTTCAACGTATACATCGCTCTTTCTGTGACAGCACCAAAACTTTCTGTATGGGTTGCGATAAATTGCGCAGGGTATTTCGTATACAATTCATAATCAAGCCCATTTGTCATCAAAATGTCCTCAATTCGCTTTCCCTGCCAATTCCCTAAAAAGATTTCCCGTAAATTATCCTCATAGTAAACCGGTAATTGGCGATGAGCCGTCAGAATATCCATCGTCTCCTTCGCACGACCACTTGAACTACAATAAGCTGCCGCAAATGGGATTGACTGTAGTTGCTGCTGTAATCTTGCGGCCGCTTCCCTACCATTGTCCGTTAACGGAGAGTCCAACCATCCTTGTAGTCGTTGCTCCTGATTCCATTGTGTTTCCCCATGTCTTACTAGATAAAAAGTTGTCACTTTTCTCTCCCCTTATTTGCGTTAAACCACGCCTGCAGACAATTATATAAATACGTCATGGCCGCAATTTCTTTAATCCCAATACGAAACCATTCGCCCTGTAATCCTTTAAAGTTTTTCGTATGACGCAGGACAACTCCCTGTGCTAAACAATACGTAAAAAAGGCATCCGCCTGCTGTTCCTTTGGCAATGAAAAGCACACATAATTCGTCACACTATTAGTGACAACACAGCCGTTTTCTTGTAAATAACGATGCAACTGCTCTCTTTGCGTTGTCGCATAGGCAATTGCCTGCTGACTATAGTGCTGCTCATCCAAACAGCCTGCACCAATGACCAGTGCAAAGGCATTTAAATTCCAATGGGGTAGCATGTCCTTTAGCTCACTTACAATAGTGGCATGAGCAACTAAATAGCCAAGACGTAAGCCAGGTATTGCGTACATTTTAGTCATCGAACGCACAACGAGGACATGTGAATTCTCCATACTTTCATGCATGAGGGAATTCGTCTCATCGACCCAATCCATAAAGGCTTCATCGATGACAAGCTCACATTTGACCGCTCGCCCATGCTCCAATAACGCTAGTAAATCTTCCTTTTCTGGCAATACACCTGTTGGATTATTCGGTGTACAAATATAGAGTGCATCCGCTTCCATCATTTCTTGTTTAAGTCGTTCCATTGGCAATGTATGTTGGATAAAGTCCGTCACCAGAACCGGAATAATAATAGCACCTGCAGCTCGCAATGTTCGCTCATATTCTGAAAAAGTAGGATGGACGACAATGACGCGCTTTTGCGCATAACGTCTCGCAATAACACTAAAGAGCTCTGATGCCCCGTTGCCTAGTAAAACCATATCCTTCGCCACTTGATGAAAAGCAGCAACCTTTGATAGAAAAGGCTCTCCATCTGGATCTGGATAGCGTTGAATGAGCGGGTAAAATGTACGCCAACGTGCCTCGACAAAGGATGGTGGTCCTGCCGCATTGACATTTTCACTAAAATCATAAACCTCTTCAGGCATCGTTAAACCTAATTGCTCATAAACATTTTGCGGATTTGCTCCATGATTAGGTAATAGCATAAATGAACACCTCCACTGCTAACATGACAAGCGTAAAGAGCACCATGGCAATACGCATATGAATAATAGATGCCATTATATGTTCCTTTGTTAACGGAACTAATTTTTCTCCCATAATCGCCCGATGCGAAACAATGCCTTGATAAGTATTTTTCCCACCTAGTTGGACGCCAAGCTGCACTGCTGTTGCCGCCTCTAAATAACCACTATTGGGACTTGGATGCTTTTTAGCGTCTTGCGCCCAACGCTTTAATCGTTGTCCAAAAGAGTAACTCGTTTCATTTTTTGTACCTAGCACGATAAGAAAGCCCGTAATACGACTTGGAATAAAATTCAGGACATCATCAAGTTTGGCAGAAAACATGCCAAAATCTTTGTATGTTTCATTTTTATAGCCGACCATGGAATCTAATGTATTGACAGCCTTGTAGCCCCATAAACCGATAGCACCAAATAAAAAGGCATAAAATAGTGGGGCGGTCACTCCATCACTTGTATTTTCTGAAACGGTCTCTACTACACCCCGCACAATCTCATCTTCCCCCAGCTTTTCGGTATCACGCCCAACAATCCATGATAACTTGATGCGTGCTTCCGCAAAATCACCTTTTACAAGGGGCTCATAAACTGCCAGTGCCGCCTCCTTTAAGCTACGTTGTGCAAGCCCAATACCTATTAGAAGCCCTTCAACTAAAACACCAAAAATCAAGCTTACCTGATAGCTGAGTAGTAAAATAAGTGTGACCACAAACATCGTTGTCCCTACAACAGCAAGAGCCATCACCATACCACGCAGTTTCCGCCATTTTCCTTGATTCCATAAAGCTGTTTGTGATTGAATCAGCTTACCAATCCATCGCACGGGATGCGGAAGCTTCGGAGGGTCTCCTACTAAAATATCGAATATAATTCCTATGATACAGGCAATCACTATGGCAATCATAACGCCTTCTCCTCTTTATCCTTTTTGTATTTACGAATAGCCTCACGCATCGTCTCATAGACACCGTAGCCAATGATTTTGCCTAGCATTGTGATAGGACCGGCATATTGATGGTAGTCCCCTTCTTCTGTAGCAGCAATGAGTAAGCTATCAGTGGATGTTCCGGTTGCTTGCGTGCCTGTTGTAGGATCAGTTATACCTTCATCCGCTAACGCCTTCACCTTCGCCTCCGTTGTCGAAATCATAGCCTGAAATAACGCTTCATCAGACAATCTCCCGTTAATAAGCACCCATGTATTAATTGTTCCTGCATGATATTGCTCCATACGATGAAAAGCACGTGTAATATCTACGGCATTGCCTAGACCCGCAGTAATCATAATGACTAGATGAATACCTTCATATGTAAAATCACGAATGGTCGCAAATTTGGCTTGGACAGCCGTCATCATCGCCACTGTGTGATCGACTGGAAAATCATGCGCCTGCAAAAAATGCTGTAAATCACGATGTGGCTGTCGATCATCATACGTAATAGGCACAGTCCGATTCATCAGATGAGTAAAATAACCAAAGCCTGGATTATGCATGGCAGAGGAGACAATCTTCATAGGTGAAACCGCTTGAAGTGCTACATATTGGTCAGAAATTTGAATATGATCCTTTGTAAGTATGGGCATTCAATCGCCTCCTGACGATAAATAGATTATGAACATAAAAAAACAAATTCTTACAAAGAAGAATTTGTACTGTCGATTCTTTATTAAAATTTGAACCTTCTGAACACTTGTACAGAATAACAACTTCATAATACTCAAATTATTTATTTTCTTTGAAATTGTATCATAAGTTTGCCTATTGCCACAATTCCATTTCGACGTGTTGTTACTGCTTTTGTTTAAGATTTTTAAAGCGGATCACGGAGCCAATGATGATAAAGACCCAACCAATAGCTATGTAAACTACTTTCATTGTTTTTGTCGATGACGGTAAAATATCCATAATCGTTAAACAGACAAAAAGTATCCCAACAACCGAAAAAAGCATACCAATCGTTAAATTCTTCACGAAAAACCCTCCCAACTATGTACGCCCTCGATTTTACCGTATTCTTAGCAAAAAGAAAACACTAATCCAAGTATGGAACTCTTGGATTAGTGATAATTGTGTCATTAAGCTTTCGCATGGGCAAAAAATTCTTCATATAACGCCTGTAAAATGCGGTTTTCAAATTCCTGAAGTACTCCAAAAACGAGACTTACTTCAGAAGAGCCTTGATTGATCATTTCAATGTTTGCGCCAGTTCTTGAAATCGCTGTAGCAGCACGCGCAGCTAAACCTGTGTTATGACGCATACCTTCGCCAACAATCACGATCATTGAAAAACCATGACGCATTTCTACATACTCAGCATGTAGCTCTTCTTTCACTCGACTAATAATACGCTCTTCATTATCAGGTGATATCTGATTCGAACGCATAATGACTGAAATATCGTCTAAGCCAGAAGGTGTGTGTTCATAAGAAATATTTTCATCTTCTAAAATTTGTAGTAGCTTTCGTCCAAAGCCCACTTCACGATTCATCAAATATTTAGAGACATATAAAGTTGAAAAACCACTGTCTGCCGAGATACCTGTAACGGGACGACCTGTTGCAGGACGACTTGGTACGATACGAGTACCTGGGGCTGATGGATTATTTGTATTTTTTATGTTAACGGGCACCCCAATCTTGTAGACAGGCATTAATGCTTCATCATGGAACACTGAAAAGCCTGCATATGATAATTCGCGCATTTCGCGATACGTAATTTCTTTAATTTCCACTGGATCATTGACAACCTTCGGATTCGCGGAGAACACACAATCCACATCCGTAAAGTTTTCATATAACTCCGCTTCAACAGCTGCTGCTAAAATGGAGCCAGTAATATCAGAGCCTCCGCGGTCAAATGTCCGCAATACGCCCGCTTTAGTGTAACCGAAGAACCCTGGGAACACAATAATTTCTTTTGTATGTTTTAAAGGGGCTAAATTAGCATACGCTTCGGGTAAAGCAAATGTTCGTTCAGGCAAATCATTGACCACTAATCCATCCTTAGGACTTACATAGCGTGCGGGCATTCCAATTGCATTAAAATAAGCGGCAATAAGCTTGGCGTTATTATCCTCACCTGCTGCTTTAATGCTATCAATGAATAATTCCACGTTTGTTTTGTCACCTTGTACACGTTCCCGTAAATCTTCCGCAATCACGTCACAAATGGCATTATCTAACCCTAAACCATCTGCAATTGCTCGAAAACGATCGACTACAATATGCAATTTGTCTTCGGTATCTTCATGTTGTAACGCGGCAGTTGCTAATTGTATTAATAGATCGGTTACTTTTATATCGTCACCAGATCGTTTGCCTGGTGCTGAAACGGCAACGATTTTACGTGCCGGATTAGATTTCACAATATTTGCTACTTTTTGAATTTGTTCTGCGTTTGCTACAGATGTTCCACCAAATTTACACACGATCATATCTATCAAATCCTAACTTTTTCAAATTAATTGTATTCCTCCAAAAAACAATTGACTGTACACAGTGTACAAATTATCGATTCCTACGTCAATACAATTTAAAAAATTCGCGCAATTTACTGAGAAATATGGACAATTTTCGTACTGTTTGATTTATTATACGGATTTCGTATGAAATAGTTAAGGTTTTTATGAATTTTTTTCGTGATATTCACAGATTCGTGAAATTTTCCGTTTTGACTTTCTTCTATATAAAGAGGAAAACGCTTACTCCCCACTATGATATGCACAAACATCCTCGGTGTTTGTGCTAATTTGCAGGCGAAAGGAGGGTTTTGAGTAGGAGGACGAAGGCTGTTGGACAGGTTTTTTTCTAGAAAATAGCTGCATCACTTTTTGCCAGTATGTAAAACTTCATTACGAGTATGCTTGAACCGAGGATGATTTTATCCATCTCTCCCATACATGCAAAAAAACTAGGATCACATGTAATTAGTGAAACCTAGTTTTTCCAAGCTATTTTCGTTTAAATTGCCGTCCAGCCACCGTCAATGACTAATTCTGCGCCTGTCATAAAGCGTGATTCGTCAGAGGCAAGGAAGACTACTCCATAAGCTACGTCCTCTGGTGCACCAAAGTATGGTAGCTGTGTATAAGTTTTGTAAAAAGGTAAAGCGCCCCCTTCTTCCATCGTTGGCGCTGTCATAGGCGTAACAATAATGCCTGGGTGAACAGAATTTACACGAATATGATCTTTCCCATACTCTACAGCAGCCGACTTAGACAACACACGAAGTGCTCCTTTTGCTGCTGTATAAGGACTTGTCCCTGCCATTCCCACGATTCCACCAATGGAAGAAATATTGACAATAGAACCGCCACCAGCCTTTTGCATTTCTGGAATCACATATTTCATACCAATGATACAGCCATTTAAGTTAATGTCCATCACTTTATTCCATTCGTCCATTTCCATATTGGCGATCGTTTTTGGTGATGAAATTCCTGCATTGTTGACTAGTACATCGACTTTCCCATATGCCTTCACTGCCTCTGCAATAACGGCTTTCCACTCGTCCTCAGACGTTACATTATGTGAAAGACCAATAATATCTCCACCATTTTCTTTAATTTCTTTCACTAAGTTATTCAATGGCTCGATTTGCACATCTGTTGCAATCACCTTTGCCCCTTCTTGTGCAAATAGTTTTGCCTCAGAAGCTCCCATGCCCATCGCTGCTCCCGTAATAATTGCTACTTTCCCATTTAAACGTCCCATCTATAATACTCCCTTTCTTTTATTCATCCATTCCCTCTGTGCAAATGCCAGCATATTTTTATTCCCTGATAAATGCTAGAGGCTTCATTTTGATTCAGTAGATGTTTGAACACCCTCTAAAAAGAGCATCACAAGCATACATCCTCCCCATAGAAAAGGGACTTATCCGTATGTTTGATATAAAATAGCTGAATTAGATAAATGAATAATTCGTGAACACGTTAACAACTAGTTGTATTATCGACACCGTGTCGTTAATATAATTATAACTGTCTGTTCAAAAAGGGCAAACAACATAAGAGCATGAATTGATGCATTGACAACATGTAAGGCTATTATGTTGTGTAAACGATAAATTTAATACAAGGAGCTTAAAAATGTCGAAAAAGATGGACCCTCGCGTCATAAGAACACGCCAACTATTAAGAGATGCATTAGTGGAGTTAATTGATGAGCAAGGCTATGAGAAGATTACTGTGCAAGATATTACTCAACGAGCAACCTTGAACCGTGCCACTTTCTATTTACATTACCGCGACAAATTAGATTTACTGTACCAGAGCTCTGAGGAAATCTTACATGAATTAGTAGGAAGTATTCACCCAACGTTTGAAGAGAAGAGAGATTTTGATTTATTGCCTTATTATGATCAGCCACATGAAACATTTATGCATTTGTTTGAGCAAATCGCACTGAATAGTAAGCTTTACAAAGTCTACCTCACAGAAAAAGATATCCCCTATTTTTCTGCAGGCTTAAAAAAGATAATTATCGATTTTGTATCAAGTGGCATTCAATTGATGGAGCCTGATGATCAAAAATTAACCGTACCGCGTGATATGGCTATCCGTTTTTATGCCGCTGCCTTTCTTGAGGTGATCGTCTGGTGGTTAGAAAATGATATGCCCTATACGCCAAAATTTATGGCGACTCAGTTAATGCGTATTACCATTAAAGGACCCTATTTGGAAAACCCCTTTCAGCAATCTTAAAAGCTGGCATTTCTATATGCCAGCTTTATTGGTTCACTACGTATTATTTTGCCTGTACATGTCTTATAGATTGGGTGGAGATTTACAAACAACGGACCATACCTGTTCAAATAATGCTTGATGGTCACTGTTGCTCCATCTTTCAGCAAAATACGGGTTGTGGAAATACGTAAATGCCGTCATAACTGCCATTCCTTGATTTTCCCACCCGCTAATTTCCTCCACCTTTTTAGCTAGATGATTTAAATGATTACTAACAAGGCTACTATTGGTTTCGATGTAGTTTGTATACAATAAAAACATTTTCTGATGATTGATATAAAGATCTCTCTTTGTAAGATTAAGGAGCCATAGCCAATCATGTAGAGCAGTTTCAGCATCCTCATGTTCTTTAGGCCTCCATTCCAATAATGGTCGCGAAGTATTTTCCAACCATTTAAGAGCCAACTTCTGTAATAAGTCTTCTTTATTCTTAAAGTGTTTATATAGTGCCGCGTGAGTTACGCCAAGCCTCTTCGCAATATCTAATAATGTCGTTTTATTTATACCTTTACTTAGAATAATTGCCTCTGCTGTTGAAAAAATCTTATCTTCCGAAAGAATAGCCATATCCATCTCCCCAATTCATTTTCAAGGTTACATTTTGTTGACAATGTAACTATAGCATGTGTACTATAAAACAACAAAGTTACAAAATTTAATTTTTGTAACTCAACCATAAGCTTAGGATGATTTGTGTTATGGGAAAAGAGATGGATCAACGCGTTGCTTTAGTATTAGGTGGATCTGGCGGGATCGGCCGTTCAATCGTAGAAAAATTAGCAGAGGAAGGCTATGTCATTGGTATTCACTATTCTTCAAGTAAAACAAATGCAAAACAATTAGAGGCATCCATTGTGGCGCGTGGAGGTCAGGCAATATCTGTCGGTGGCGATGTAGCAAATGAAATTGAAATGAGTATGGCCTTTGATCAGGTGGAAAAAGCCTTTGGAAGTATAGATGTTGTCATTAATACAGCTGGAATCATGTTGCTTAGCCCAATAGCCGAATTAGATTTAAATGATTTAGATAGGATGCATAGGACAAATATTCGAGGTACCTTTGTTGTCTCTCAATTAGCAGCACAACGAGTTAACAAAGGAGGCGCCATTATTAATTTTTCAACCACTGTTACTCGTAGCCAGTTCCCAAACTATGGCGCTTATGTTGCCAGTAAGGCAGCAATTGAATCCATTTCAATGATTTTAGCTCGTGAATTAAGAGGTAAGGATATTACTGTTAATACAGTAGCTCCTGGCCCCACAGCAACCCCTCTATTCTTAAATGGAAAAGATGAACATCAAATTCAGCATTTAGCAAATGCGGTGCCATTAGAAAGACTAGGTGAGCCTAATGATATTTCAGAAGTCGTTGCATTTTTAGCTGGTCCAGCACGGTGGATCAACGGCCAAGTACTTTTCGTTAATGGTGGCCTAGCCTAATATTCGTTGCACCTTGAATGTTTAAAACCCCTCTAGATCGATATCTAAAGGGGTTATTTTGCTGTACCTCAGTGGATAGGTTTCTCAAAATTCCAGTTCGTATAAATGACAGCCGCCGTTACTGGCTCTGTAGTCTTATCTTCCGTGAAACCGCCTATTAGATTGCCTACTCTAAATGTCGGCTCAAAAAATTGTTCTTCCTTAGGGGGGGCGGTTGGACCATCTATCCCCAATTTGGTCTCATCGGTAACGACTACTTCCATGCCGTTATCCAACGTAAAGCTCAGTCCATCTTCTCCAACTTCTGTGATCACTCCTTCGATATTGACTACTGCACTTGCCGCAGGAGCTGATTGATCCACCACAATTCTATCTGTTAAATCGATTGTTGTGTCATTGTTTACATTGACTAAAGAAGCGACCACCGCTATTACTGCACAGGCAACTAAACTTCCCACACTTATTCGTACTTTTTTCATAAAGACCCTCTTTTCTTTTTGTTGAAATTCCATCATCTCGTTTTCCATCTTTATCTTAAATTCTTCGGAAGCATGAATCTGCTTCATCACGTTTTTATAAGCATTCATCAGACCGTACTCCCTTCTTCTAATATGATTTTCAATTTCATTCGTGCCCGTCTTAGCTTTGAGCCGATCGTGTTGACGTTCATTCCTAATAGATTAGCGATTTCTGCAGTTGTGTAGCCTTCATAATAATGTAAATAAACAATGACTCTCTCTTTTGGATTCAGCTCAAAAATTTCCGTAAGCACCATTTGCTCCTCTTTGGCGATAAAGGACATTTCTTCGGTAATTGGTACCGTCTTCTTCATACGAGCAGACTTAAAGTAATCCTTACATTTATTAAAAGTTACTTTGATGAGCCAAGCCTTTAAATGATCTTCATGATCGAAGGGCTTTCTCTGTTTCATAAGAGTCATATAAACCTCTTGGACAATATCCTCCGCCTCAGACATATTTTTTGTCTGATGCACAGCAATACGAATTAAGGTGTCACTATATGTTTGAACAATCTCTTGAACACATAAGCCAGCAAACTTTTTCATAGTTCCTATCGAGCCTCCTTCTTTTCATAATACGATTCATCTTTTAAAATTCGTGCAATAGGCCATTTTTTTACTGGCATGGATTATGGGTGACAGTCCAAAACGAAAAAAGAAGGGAAAATAAATCCCCTCTCCTTATATTTTCATAACAGACCCCTATTTCAAGATGGACTTCATCATAAATATCAAATAGATCGACAAAATGTTTGGTTTAACCGTTATACTGAATATTAATTTATAATGAACTTACAAGAGTTGGAATGATTAGTTACAGGAGAATGATAGATGAAAATAGTAATTGCAGAAAAACCAGATCAGGCTGCCAAGTTAGCTGCTCCCTTTTCTTTTACTAAAAGGACAGGATATTTTGACGTCAAAGCCAACTCATATTTTCCCAATGGAGCCATTATTACTTGGGCAATTGGGCATTTATGTGAATTAAAAACACCAGAAGAATATGATCCAACATGGAAAAAGTGGAAGTTAGAAACATTACCCATTATTCCCGATCGATTTGAATATAAAGTTTCTAAATCTAAGTATAAACAATTTACTATCATAAAAAATCTAGTTAAAAGAACAGATATTCAAGAAATTATAATCGGTGGAGACGCAGGGCGTGAAGGAGAATTAATCATTCGTACTATTTTAAGGGTATGTGGTGTAAACAAACCGATGAAACGATTATGGATATCGTCCTTAACTGAAAACTCGGTCAAAAATGGCTTCTCCAATTTACTACCGGAAGCGAAAACGAAGGATATTTATTACGAAGCTTTAAGTCGTTCCTGTGCAGATTGGTTAATCGGCATGAATACGTCGAGATTATATACGGTCCTACTTAAGAAAAATGGTGTCAAAGATGTCTTTTCCATTGGCAGAGTACAGACCCCAACCCTTGCGTTAATTGTTCATAGGGAACATGAAATCGCGAATTTTAAATCAGAACCTTTTTGGGAAGTCGAAGCAGTCTTTCATTTCGCGGGTAGAATGCTAAAAGCAAAATGGCATAAAAATAATATGTCAAGAGTATCGGAGGAAAAGCAAGCGATAGCCATTGCTAATTTCTGTCTACATAAAAATGTAGAAATAACGAAAATAAATAAAGAGACGAAGGAATACGCACCACCTCTGTTATTTAATTTGTCGGCATTACAGGCTACAGCAAATAAATCTTATAAGTTTTCGCCACAAAAAACTCTTGATATTTTACAAAAGCT
Organism: Lysinibacillus sp. A1; assembly: GCF_000801965.1. Taxonomy (NCBI): domain Bacteria; kingdom Bacillati; phylum Bacillota; class Bacilli; order Caryophanales; family Bacillaceae; genus Lysinibacillus; species Lysinibacillus sp. A1. Next base: position 239,665 of record NZ_JSZM01000025.1, on the reverse strand, counting down.
TTATGTAAAAGGTTTAGTTTCATACCCAAGATCAGATTCGCAGTTTTTAACAAGTGAAGAAGCCAAAACACTACCAACTATATTAAACAATTTGAGCAAAATAGATAAATATAAAAACCTTCTTCCTCCCCCAACAAATTCAATTATGAATAACAAAAGATACGTCAATGAGAAGAAGGTAACGGACCACCATGCGATCATTGTGACAGATCAAATACCTAACCTTGCTAAGCTAAGCATGGAAGAAGAGAAGATTTACGATTTAGTAGCTAGACAAGTCATTGCAGCACATTATAACCACGCCATTTTTGCGTACACAACGATTCATTCGCTTGTCGATAAACGAGCTGAGTTCATTTCGAAGGGGAAGGAGCAAATCGAGGAGGGTTGGCGTAAAGTCATTTATCTATCTAAAGAAAATGCATCTCAAGAAGAAGAAGAAGAAATGCTTCCGCTTCTTCATGAAAATGAGCTCGGGACTGTGGCTCAAGCTACCGTTAAAAAAGGGGCAACACAGCCACCTAATAGATATACAGAAGGTCATTTAATTACAGTAATGAAAACAGCCGGTAAACATCTAGATGATGCTGAGTTAGAAAAGGTTTTATCTAAAACGGAAGGATTAGGAACTGAAGCAACACGAGCCGGTATTATTGGTACACTCAAAGATAGAAACTATATTGAAATAAAGAAAAACCAAGTATTTGCTACATCTAAAGGTATGTTATTAATTGAAGCACTAGGTGAAAACAGCCTACTGACATCACCCTCGATGACCGCAAAATGGGAGCAGCGACTATCTGAAATTGGTGAAGGACATGCTTCTCCTCAAGCATTTATGGAGCAAGTAAAAAAGCTCACCTATAAATTGATTACAGATGCGCATGAACGTGAAAAAGTATGGGCATTCGATCAAAAGGAAGTCGACAAAATCAGTGCCAATAACCCTTATCAAAAGAAATATAAAAAAGAAAAAACCGTTGTTGGAAAGTGTATTCTTTGCGATGGCTCTATCATAGATCATGGTACTTTTTACGGCTGTTCAAACTATAAAACTGCCAACTGTAAATTTTCAGTTTCAAAGAAAATACTCAGTAAAACCATTTCACAGACAAATGTAAGAAAGCTACTTGCCTCTGGTGAAACAGACATGATCAAAGGGTTTAAAAAGGGACAAAAAACCTTCAATGCGCATCTTATTTGGGATGAAAAAGAACATAAGGTACATTTTAAATTCCCTCAATAATTAGAGCATTTTAGGTGGTAAATCAAAGGGCGATACATCGATACCGCCCTTTTTGTCCCACTTCCTCATGAAAAATAGTTTAAAGCATTGCTCCCAGAAGTAATTAACGCTAATAAACCTGCAACCATCACCCATATTGCATATCGGTTTTCTTCTTGCTTTCTCTTCCCTATCCAAAATAATATGAAGCTGATCAATAATAAAACAACCCCTATTATTGCACCTGTCATAATCCCTATCATCATGCCCATTTCCTCTAGCCTCCTTATCTTCTTACCAATCTTTCAATCTATTTTCATTGTAGCTGTCAATCATCACTTTTTTCTTACTCATTCCTTACATATTCATTAAGTATTAAACACTTCTATGTTCAATCGTACACGGCCAACATAAAAACACCTTAATAGGTAAACTATCAAGGTGTGTCTCGTCTTAAAGCCTTCATTATTTTTATAGTTTGGCGATCAAAATACAATACCGATAATGATTGCCGATAAAACACTGACTAGTGAAGCGCCATAGAGTAATTTTAATCCAAAGCGCGCAACCACATTGCCTTGCTTTTCATGTAGCCCTTTTACGGCACCTACGATAGTCCCAATGGAGCCAAAATTTGCAAAGGATATAAGGAATACAGATACAATGGCTGCCGTACGTTCACTAAAGCTATCTTGGATTTTAACGAAGTCCAGCATAGCAACAAATTCATTGGCCACAAGCTTTGTCGCCATAATACTACCCGCATTAACCGCTTCATGCCAAGGGACACCCATAAGAAAGGCAATTGGCGCAAAAACATACCCTAAGATACCCTGGAACGAGATGCCAAATATGCCATTAAACAGACCATTAATAAGAGCAATTAACCCAACGAAGCCTACTAACATAACGCCAACTATAATAGCTACTTTAAAACCATCCATAATGTATTCGCCTAGCATTTCAAAAAATGTTTGCTTGTCGCCTTCTTGCACTTCGATTATATCTTCCTCCTCCTTCACTTCATACGGGTTTATGATAGAAGCCACAATAAAACCACCGAATAAGTTTAATAGTAAGGCGGCGACTACATACTTGGGCTCTAGCATCGTCATATAGGAGCCAACAATTGACATCGATACAGTTGACATCGCAGAAGCACATAATGTATAGAGACGGTGCTTCGGTAAAAATCCAATTTGGTTTTTCACCGAAATGAATACTTCATTTTGTCCTACTATCGCTGCAGCCACCGCATTATAAGATTCTAGTTTTCCCATTCCATTTATTTTACTTAGTACTAGACCGATATACTTGATAATAAACGGAAGGATTTTATAATGTTGCAAAATTCCGATTATTGCGGACATAAAAACAATTGGCATTAACACATACAGGAAAAAAGTATGCGCTCCTTCATTAGCTATCCCACCAAATACAAAATTGGTCCCTTCGTTTGCATACTCTAGTAATTTTGCAAAACTATCAGCAAATCCTTTAATTAATAATTCTCCGATACTTGTTTTAAGCAGAAGAAATCCTAGAATAAGCTGGATGACAATCATCACAATGATTGGACGATACTTAATTTTTTTCTTATTATTACTCGCAACCCATGCTAAAAATAGAACTAACAGTAAACCTACTATAGAAATTAAATAATGCATCTATTCCCCTCCGTAACTTTCCATGTGTACCATCAACATTTAACGAACCCTAGCTTGTCCACTGGCCTAGACGTTTTTCGGGCGTTAAATTAGCTAAATCTGCCATAGCAATGGAGCTACCATCATCAATACCCTCCACTGCTATCCAGACAAAATGGCATTCATCACTTTTATTGCTGTTCTTCTACCCATTTACACGACACTATTCATCGATAATGGTAGTCAAAGCAACGTCCACCATTTCATAAAAGGACTTTTCACTTTCCTCATGTGTTAAGCATTCATTTGTTAGTAATTGACTACCTACCGTCAAAATGGATAATGCCTTTACCCCATATTTAGCCGCTAGCGTATAGAGCGCTGTGCTTTCCATTTCTACCCCTAACACACCGAATTCCATAAACTTGTGAAGCCTGTCTAATGTTTCACGATAAAATTCATCCGAGTTATATATATTGCCTACAAAGACATTTCCTTTTTTACCTTGTGCCTGCTGATATGCCTTCATTAATAAAGAAAAATCTGCTGTAGGCGCATAATTATTGCCGAAGAAAATTTTCTCCGTCAAATTACTGTCTGAGGATACTGCTTGAGCGAGGATGATATCACGGATATTAATTTCCTTTTGCATCGCACCACATGTGCCGATACGAATCATTTGCTTCACGCCATAATCGTTTACCAGTTCAGTACCATAAATACTCATCGATGGATTGCCCATCCCTGTCCCTTGAACAGAAATCGGTACACCTTTGTACATCCCCGTGTAGCCGTACATCCCCCTTACTTCGTTATAGCAAAATGCATTTTCTAAAAAATGTTCCGCTACAAACCTTGCACGTAAAGGATCGCCAGGAAGTAATACCCTTTCAGCTATGTCTCCTTTTTTTGCACTTAAATGCCTACTCATCTCTATTCCTCCAAGTCATAAAATTTATCTACAATCCATTAGGTAACCGTTTTCATTTACCACCAAAAAAATACCCATAGCCAGTTCCAAACCGACTCCTCTTAAAAGGATTCCGTCCAGAAACTACTATGAGTATAAGATTTTTTTACGATGACCAACTAGACCAGATTATTACGTTGTGTACGGAAAATATTTGACCAAACTACTGAAGTAATTCTTTCCGTATATTATCTAAATCTCTTTTGGAAGGAATCGTTGAAATAATGACAACTGGCACAGTCTTTAGGTCAACAGGGAAATTACTAATAACAAAATCAATACGTTGCTGCTGGACCATCTCGTCAGTAAGTCCTTTCAAAATGGACGTATTAATAATCAGTTGATCCCCTATTTCATTTTTTATTAGATTCGCTATATAATGGCGGATTGGAAACTCTTCACCAATGACCAAAAAAGCACTTTTACTTTTATAATTAAGGCCAGAACGAACAAGTAATGTTAATTTTGTTAGATGATAATCATTATATCGAACAGAAGGATAGGTTAATTGCCATTTGTGCAGACACGTCTCCATATCTTGATAAATTTGCTGACACTCATGTTGAACATACGCGGTTAAATTACTTTTTGAAATCATCATCCATTCAGGAATGGCATTATCAATTAAAAGCTTGTCAAGGAACTCATATACTTCTATAATAAACCGCTCATTCTTATCTAAATTCGGGTAAGCCTCTGCCAATAAAGCTAATAGCCGCTGGCCCATTTGGTCTTCTTCTCTATTCTTGTATAATTCGATTTCTTTCTGTGGTGTCATCTCTGACCCTTCATAATAATGATATTGGCTTAGACTAAATAGCGCTTGCAGGAAAAACAATTCATTATTTGGCAATTCCATTGAAAATCTTTCTTCTAGTGTCTTCGCAAGTTTTTTTACGGGCCCATAGAAAATACCTTTCTCCCACAGGTAATGACCGTCATTCATTTTTACGTAGTTCTCTTTTTTTAGTCGTTCCAAAACAATTGCTACTAAAAAGGATAATTTCCTTTTGGAATTGATGAAATAAACAATATTTTTTTCATTCTCTATAGTTGTGATTAATTGTTGAATATCCTCAAGGTCACTATTCGTAAATGGCCACCCCGTAAACTCGTAAGCATCCCCATAAAATTTCCAATAAAAATAGCGGATATTCAATTCATTTCCCTTTACTGCTGGCGTCGAGTATGAAATTCGTAATTGATATGGCTTCAAATCATCATTATTTAATTGCATAATCAATTTCTTCAAAGATGAGGTGCTCATAAACATGGCTTCTGCAAGTTCCTCCATTGAGCACTGCTCTTCATTTGTAAACAATACATCCATGAGTCGATAAAAGGTCGTTTGCCTGAACATGCTGGCAATCGCTTCACTAACTGTAGTACTGCGCCCATCACGTTGTAGAAAAATGCCCTTGCCTCTAGACACTTCAATGGTCATCGCTGATGGCAATTGCGTACTAATCTCCTCCACTAACTTGCGTATCGTTTTATCAGAAATATGTAGACTTTGTTCAACCTCTGCTAAGGTAAACCATCTTTGCTCAGCATCTAGTAAAGTTAGTAATTGGCTAGCTAATTTGAATTCCTTATCCATGCCTTCACCCTTCTCTATTATTCACAAAAAAGAACATACATATCGATATGTATGTCCCTTTCTCTCTTATTTCATATACGTATTTAATACTTGATCCATACGAGCATTGAGCTTGTTCAGATCCACTGCTGATACCGGCTGATTGACAAGCCGATATTTTTCTTTCAGCTGAATGATTCGACGGACACTGTCATTAATTTGCTGCTCTGAGATTTCTCCGTTCTTTACAGCTACCTTCAATGCATCTATGGCCGTTGTGACATTGGCGAATTCATGGGCAATTAAAATAATATCATTTCCCGCCTTCACAGAATCTACAGCAGCTTGCCCGATACTAACATGATTCGTAATGGCTTTCATCGTCATATCATCGGTCATGACAACCCCATCAAAGCCAAGCTGATTTCTTAATAGCCCAGTAATAATTTCCTTCGACATCGATGAAGGGTATTGTTGATCGATTTTAGGTAATAAAATATGGCCGACCATCACCACATCAACACCCTTATCAATGGCCGCTTTAAATGGAATAAGCTCCAGCTTATTTAAATCGTCTAGACTTTTCGACACTTTAGGAAGCTCTAAGTGAGAATCTACTGATGTATCACCATGACCAGGGAAATGCTTGATGACCGGAATCACCTGCTGACTTTCTAAACCTTGCATGGTCTGAATTCCTAATTGACTAACGATATCAGGCCTATTAGAAAACGAACGATCCCCAATAATTGGATTATTCGGATTGCTGTTCACATCCATGACAGGGGCAAAGTCTAGGTTGAAGCCAAATGCCTTTAATTGTTCCCCTAACAATTGACCAATCTCATAGGAGAATTGTGGTTGATTGATTTGCCCAATCTTTTGGTTCGTCGGGAAATTTTTTAAAGGTCCTGGTAATCTGACTACTTTTCCCCCTTCTTGGTCAGTTCCCAAGAATAGTGGCAGTCGATTAGTCCCATTCGCTGTCATCAAATCATTCATCAATGAGACCGTTTGCTGTGGTGTTTCAAGATTATTGGCATAAAGAATCAATCCTCCAACCTTGTAATCACGAATCAAACTTTTAGTTTCCTGCTGAAGGGATGTGCCTGAAACACCCGCAAACATCATTTGACCAAGCTTTTCATCCAATGTCATCTGGTTGATCGTCTCTGCTATCTCATCCGTTATTTCTGTATAGACCGAGATGTGATGAACAGTAGGATTGACATCATTGTCAGTCGGCTTTGGCAAAATCCACTTTAGTTGATAGTTGGCGTTCACTTGATACACCAAAATAATTTGATCGGTCTTTGTATCCTGATAATAGCGGACCTCATCAGGCTCGCCCAACTTATTTTTAATATCTGCTAAATGAATATTCCTTATATTTGCTTTAAACGAACGGATATCGAAAGCTTTTGTACGTTGAAAGCCAATCGTTATCTCTTGTTGAAGAAAATCTTCGTATTGTGCATTAGTGGTCTCCATTACTTGCTGAGGATCCCCCCATTGCTGATGAACCGTACGGCTATCTGATTCCCCTGCGGTAAATGGCACATCAGGTACTTTCCCTTCTCCCGCTAGGTTGACAATTTCCTGAATGACTACGTCAAGATTTTCGGTATCGCCGCCTCCAGTAGCAGTATCACTATGCTCTTGGACTGGGGGTGTCTCCGAATTTCTAGTCGTTTGTGTGGCTGGTCTCATCTTCATACCGATAAAAAAGAGCAAACCCAATAAAATCAGCACAAGAAATACGAGAAAACCACGTCTTCTTTTATGCATGAAAAAACCTCCTCAATCCAACCATTAGTAGTAGCATATCATTCTACCAGCTAACGTTATCATATCTAACGAATGAATTCAAAATATGTGAAATCAACAGAAACAACTCTCTCTTTAGAAAATATTATCGTAAGCTAGCAAAAATGCGGAGTAAGATGTTAAAATATTCTCATAAAGGGGGAGGCAAGGTATGGGGAAATTAAGTAAAAGGAATATATTGTGGATTGTACCCATCGGTATTTTAGGGGTGTTTTGGTACTTCTATGGTCCACAAAAGGATATTACAGACAATGAATATATTACATATGTAAAAAACTATTCTTATGAAAATAGTACAAAAACTTTAGAAAATGGCTTTGCTGCTGCCTGCGAAAATCCCTATTGGGTTTATTTTGAAACACAAAAAAGACAAGATGTAGTCGAGTTCGAAGGAGATTGCTCCATTGATAATAAAGTTGCAAAGGTCAATATGCAATTCCTTGTGGACAATGACAGGACAAAAGTTCAATCAGGCGCAATGTTAGTCGATAGTAAAATGCAGGAAGAAACGGATCGAGACCAGTTTTTACTAACATTGGTCAAATAATTAGCCACACCCTCATAGTTACAACTATGAGGGTGTTTATCATATATCGGTGGATCTTGCATCAGAAAACATAATCCAAATTTTATCAAATCACTGGTTTTACTCCTTATTATTCAGGCTTCACTAATGCCCATACTACTTCACAAACCTCATCCGCTACCCTTCCTTCAATAACGAATAAAACAATAAAATCGTTTAAAAACTAATGTTTATTCCATAATTGCTCACTGGAATGGGCTAACTATAACAAAAATTTTCAAGTTGATTTCAAATTTATTTTTGTGTATAGATTCTGTCGTTTAAATGGATAGTGGTTATTTGACAACAGTTGTAATAACAGTTTTCTCGTTTGTTCAAGGGTTTTATATTCTTGAAAAAAATGATGAGAGTTTGCTATTTGGCCTTCCAAAAATTCATATTGATGATAGTATTCAAAAAAATAAAAACTTCGCCTTATAGAAGAGACGAAGTTAAAATTCATGGTACTACTCTAATTAGCTTTAGAAAGTTCATTTTGCATCCCTTGCCCGATTAAAGTAGTAGTTAACATCACTGATTTCGAAGGAGTCTGTTTATCACCTACTTAAGCTTACAAATCTATCGGCTTGCCGCCGGTCACTCCATATATCTGACCAGTGATATAGCTTCCTTCATCCGAGGCCAGAAGAACATACACGGGTACAAGCTCTACCGGCTGTCCCGCACGGCCGAGAGGAGTATTTTGACCAAACTCAGGTATTTCTCCTTCTAATTTCCCGTTATCCAGTTGAAGCGGCGTCCAAATTGGGCCAGGTGCGACACCATTGACACGTACACCTTTAGAAGCAAAGTACGAGGACAGGGATACCATAAAGTTGCTTATCGCACCTTTTGTAGCGGCATAATCCATGAGAAATGAGGATGGATCGAAAGATTGAACTGATGTGGTGGTAATAATTGCACTTCCTGGCTCCAGATGTTCTTCTGCAGCTTTGACGGTCTCGAACATGCTGATGATGTTTACTTTGAAAGTGTCTTGCACTTGATTGATTGTTAAGTCACTTAGAGATGGCTGTGCGATTTGTTGCGCAGCATTTAATACTAGCAGGTCCAATCCACCAAAGGCTTCGACTGTTTTTGTAACAATCTCTGTCGCAGAACCATCTTCTCGCAAATCATACGGTAGCAGCAGTGCTTTTCTACCTTCTTTTTCAATTAATGCTTTGACTTCGTTGGCATCTTCCTCTTCTCCCGGGAAGAATTGAATGGCCACATTCGCTCCTTCGCGTGCGTAGGCAATAGCTGCTGCACGGCCAATCCCAGAATCGCCTCCGGTAATCAAGGCATTGCGCCCTTCCAGACGATTGTATCCTTTATATGATTCTTCTCCACAGTCAGGTTTGGGGCTCATTTCATTCTGTAGCGCTGGAGTGTTCTGTTCCTGATTTGGGAATTTTTCCGTATGATATTTCTTACGTGAGTCAGTTAGATGTGGGTTTGCCATTATCATTCATCTCCTATATTTATTATTTAAAAACACTTTATGAGCTTGCACTAATTAAATGCGGTTATATTTTTTGAATACCCTGTGATCATTTACTCTAAACAGCTACAGTCATTTACTATTTTCCTACAAAAGAAAAAACACCCCATGTAAGCGAGCCAACTAGTCCCATTTTGAAATGGATAGTTCGAACACTTACACAGAGTGTTTTAAGTCCCTCTATATAGATAGTAGAGGTTATGAGATATTTAATATTGTTTTGTATGTTTAACTAGCTGTTCATACTTATGCTTGTAACGCCTCAATCGTTTGGGCTACTTGTTCTTCTGTTAAATTATGACGCACGATGTAGCGGTTGCGCTCATGCTTTGTACATTCAATTGTACAGCCACCTAGATGCTTGGCTTCATTTTCTTCAGTTGCGATAATTTGTTTGTTGCATTCAGGGTTTGCACAGTTAATGTAACGTTCACAAGGTTCACCGTCATAATGATCACGACCAATAATTACATGCTCTACTTGATTGATTGGCACCGTTAAGCGCTCATCAAATACATACATTTGTCCGTCCCATAATTGGCCTTTCGCAACAGGGTCTTTTCCGTATGTTGCAACACCGCCATGTAATTGGCCTACATCACCAAAGCCTTCACGTTTCATCCAACCTGAAAACTTCTCACAACGAATGCCACCCGTACAATATGTTAACACATTTTTCCCTTCGAATAGCTCGCGGTTCGCACGTACCCATTCCGGTGTATCCCGGAAGTTTTTTACATCTGGTCGAATCGCACCACGAAAATGGCCGACATCGAATTCATACGTGTTACGCACATCTAATACTACTGTATTTTCATCCTGCATTTCTGCAAGGAATTGTTCTGGTGACAGATAGCGACCTGTTAATTCATGCGGGTTTACGTCTTCTTCTAAGCCTAAGTTTACTAACTCAGGTCGAGGGCGTACGTGCATTTTTTTGAAGGCATGATCATCTGCCGCATCAATTTTGAAGACAATGCCTTCAAATAATGGGTCAGCTTGCATGTTTGCCATGTATTGCTCTGTTTGCTCAATCGTACCTGAAACAGTACCGTTAATGCCTTCATTGGCTACTAAAATACGACCTTTTAAACCGATCTCTTTACACATTTCTAAGTGCGTTGCTGAAAACACAGCTGGATCTTCAATCTTTGTGTAATGGTAATATAATAAAACTTGATAATTCATTGTTTTCCACCTATCATTTCAATATTTGCAGGATATTCCTGATAGTGTCTTTTACGACCTATTAACAATAAAGGAAAATCACTTAAAATGCTATCGGTAATTAGACTGAAATAGTTATAAATATTGGTTAATGGGTCAGCGAACCTTTTATAAAGCACAATCTAGCATAAAGAAAGATGCTTTTTTATTTCAAAGCATCCGATTGGAATATAACTATTAAATTTGGTGAGGGGTCGAGAAGCTTCATTACTTTCAGTGAGCTAAGATTATTTGCTTATCTAAATGCTTGATCGCCAACATTGAATGATCCTGAATGATGCCTGTATCTTCAAAGCCAAAGGAAGCATATAATGTTTTTGCTTTGGCATTGCTTGTATGATAAAAGAGCGTTACATACTTTGCTTCCCCATATGGCATCTTTTCAATATCCATCAACATTTTTTCAAAGGTAAGTTTGCCATATCCTTTCCCCTGATACCTTTTGTCAATCATCATATGCCATATAAAATAGCTCTTCTTTCCGTAAAAATCTTCATTTTCAAATGATTCATGATCTAACGTATCATAAATATACATCATAAACCCAACCACAACTTCATCGACATAAATGGCAACGGGAGTCGCTGGTATCCCGTCTGTGTTCAACATATGAGCATCTGCAAAACTTTTGAGATTCGTAGTTTCTATAAAGTCCTTCTGCCTTTCTTCAACCTCAAGTGCTATGATTTCTTCTATGTTTTCCCCGGTTATTTTTCGTAATTCAATCATTCGTATTTCCCCTTCTTTACATTTTCTCTGTTTTCCTAAAGATAAATTGATCATCAGGATTCCAAATATGCAAGTCGTCAGCAATATAACCACGTAGCCATAGTACGCCAGCTATTTTTCTAAGATAAAATCCTTTAGGAAAATCATCATCATCACGTACTCTCTCTGATGCTATTGTGATAGACCCAGAAGGAGCTTGATATTGTTGTAGAGAATTCCCTGAATCGCCTTCAGCTTGGTCTAAATATTCCAGTCTTAAGTAAGGTCCAACCTCAAGTGGACATAATTCCAAACCAAGTTTATTCGCTTGTTTTATAAGCTGAGGCATAGTAGCTCCATCAGAAAAACCAAGATTCCTAACAGCCAGTTCAACAGTATTTAGACTGTACTTTGTTTCAGAAGTAATAAATTGATCATCAGATAATAATTGCTCACCATACGGATTCATCGAGATTGAATGTTCTTGTAACTTTTGAAGAAGCTGCCATTTTGTTAGTCCGCCAATCTCTATTGATTTAACAATAACAGGGCAATCAGGATAAATTCCCATTTGTATCCCTCCTCACATCATTTTAAAAATTAATATACCTCGATTATACATATAATGGAAAATGGATGGAAGCTATAATTGATGCTCAAATCTTTTCCGCTGCTGTTAGCTAAGGTTTGTTCACGGTTTCATTCATATCCAGCCTCATCGTTTTTTTAAGAATATGGAACCTTTATAAATAAATGCACAATTCTTGTTGCAGAAAAGCTCCCTATTCTTGAATAAGGTACAATCCCTCAATAGAATAGTACCCAATTATAGAATAACAACTTACAATGTTTCCGAGTTGTTCATTGTTATTCCATTAGTTTTTAATGCCTCTCTACATAATTAAAAACTAAAAAGATGTTTTATTCATTCAATTTAGTGGAATAGATTGAATGTGAATATATATTGGAGGGATAAATAATGACAGTCAAATTGACAGTAGAAAACGTAGTACAGGCGAAACAAGAAGTGGAGAAATTAGAAGCGCAAGGATACCTTCGAGATAACATTTACATCTTTGCGCACTATGAAGAGCGTGAAGAGGATATTAACGAAGCACTCGGGACAGAAGAAGCTGGTATTAGCGAGCAAGGGTTCCTGACTTCTATGAAGAACCTGGTGAATTCCCGTGGAGATGAACTCCGCAATAAATTAGCTTCTGTCGGATTAAGTGAATCAGAAGCTGCTCAATTCGAAAAGGAACTGGATACAGGTAAATTGGTCATAGTTGCCAATAAGTAAAAGCAAACCCGGGAATCTCATCCCGGGTTTGTTTTTCATTTTACAAGTCCTCCTCGGTATTCCGTGAACTCTGTATTCCAGATAGCCTTTCAACCAAGTCAGTAAAAAAACCATCCTTCTTTATTGTCAATGATCTGCTCGAGGAAATTTTCATCTTCTTCATTAAAGAGTCTTCTTCAACAATATGACCCTTTAAAAGGAAAAAACGCGTTCCTAAATAAATGCACCCGAATTGTTGAAGATCGTTATTGAACTAAAGCACCCTGTACCCTGTTAGTTCTATAAGAAAAAAAGAGCTGCATACGCAACTCAAAATGATTCTTAACTAATCAATAACATATATTTACCCCTAGAATATATGTCAATTCATGAATTGATTTGTTATTTATAGTTTTCAAGATAGTTTCCTTTTTCAAAAATTTCTTTTGCACTTAGCGCAGTCCATTCCTCTGGGGTTACATTTGGGTGCAAATCAAGATAGGATTTTACCATTTTATAGCCCTCACTGTAACCATAACGATTAGGAAGGCCATTACCTCCCAGAATAATTTCGGAAGATCGATTAAGATCATGCTTTTCGAGATCTAATACAATTTTTGACCAATAATATTTGTTGAATGTTGAATAAATTGGATAAATATAAATATCAGGATAAACTGACTTTTCAAACATAAACGCCTTTCCTTCAAATATTAGGCTATCCAAAACAGTAAAAGGTGGAGCATTACGCAAGTACTTCTCTGTCCAAACACTATGATGATATTCGTGAGCCATGCTAGACCTTAAAACATCTTCGTTATAATATTTGTTGTAAAGTACTATTATTTTTCCTGCCCCCACTGTAGTCATAAGTATATTTGTATTTGTAGCAGGAAAAACACATGCAGTTGTTTCCTTTCCAGATGGAAGAAGGTCAGAAGATTTTAAAAGAGCTTCTTTAATAATATTTTCAGTTTCTTCCCTATCAATTTTTTCACTTATTAGTTGATTTTCTGTTAAAAGGTCGGGAGCTACATTTAGAACTTCATCTGCCATATTAGGATATTCACCATTCTCAAAACAAACACTATATATTGGTTTAATTACCTCTTCATTATAAATTTCCAATTGTGATTGTTCTGGATTAATTTCAACTTTATCTGCAAAGTTTTGATAAAGTTTATAGGCATTGACTATTTTAAATTTTTGACCTGTTTGTGGGTGTTCGAATGATAAAACGATACTTTCAATATCATGCTTTGCTTTCGATTCTTCAGCTTGTGTACAAGAAGTAAGTGTTAGCAACGTAATTATTAGAAGAAATATGATAATCGTTTTTTGATATTTTTTCAAATAAAATCCTCCTATGTAAAAAACAAACTATTCAACTAGTTATTTTACCGTATTTTAGTATTAATTCATCTATTTCTCTGAAATTTTTTATTGAACCAACCTGCCTAGTTAACTTAGGTACACTGTTCACAAATTCACATCAAGATTAATATAAAATCCTTTTTTTTCTTTTAATCAACCCAAACCATTCACCTCTCTTGATATAACATGGAACCACAAAATGAATCAACCCAAACAAATAATTCATTAGGCTTAAAGACTCATTCTTACTACCAAGATATTTTGATAAAATCAAAAATATATTGTTAAACTACAATAAATATGCTTAAAGCACGGAGTGAAAGAATGAAAACCTTTATAAAAGTTCTTTTAACTATACTTGGGGTTTTTGTATTATTGATCGCAAGTATCGCGTTATATTTTAGTGACTATTCTGAAAAACGCAAAATTAAAAAGTATGCAGAAGATACATATGGCTATGATGTAGAGATTAAACAATTATATAGAACAGGGATTGGTTCTGATTATGAATACGTTGTCTTTCCAAAAAATCATCAACATTTAGAATTCAAAATTATACTAGATCCTTATTCAGATACGATAACAGATAATTATGCAAGTGCCTTGGAAGCGGATAAAGCATTGCACAAATTGGATAAAGTGATTACAGCTATTGAAGACCTCGGGTTTCAAGGTCCAGACTATACTAATAAGGAGATCAGCATACGTTTTTCGGATGAAACGAAAAAGCATGCTCTTTATTTATATACTGCTACTCCAATTGAAATGGCTACCTTTGAAAAAAATGAATTGGACCGTTTCTTTGAATTGCAAAATTTAATAAAACAAAGTGGCGCTCCCATTACCTATGTGGTCGTCGAAGACATGCGGGAACCTGCCGATAGCAGCTCCATTTTGTTTTATATGAAAGATGTACAAAGTACTAACACGAAAGACGATTTCTTGTTACAGTTAAAAAAAGCTAACCACGGTTTGAAGTGAGGTAAATACTATTTTACAACAGTCCTTTTCAGAAAAAGATATTAACAACCATATACGATTGTTTACTAAATAGACATACTCACGAAATGCATTACCTAAGTTTCTTCTATGAAGTTACTTGGTAATGTATTTTATCAAACGTTAGTTAGCTTAGTATGTAAGCTAGACTGTCCTTTAAACACAATTATCTAGGTCGGTGCATAAGAATATTTTTTGGGTGGTATTGCTCCACAATAAGGCCCTTTAATAAAAACGAGCGCTGATTCTTGTTACAGAATCGCGCCCTTATATGGAAGACTGGATTTCAAGATAATACAATTACAATTTCCATTGTTCCCCTGTTACTTAAAAAGGAATTGAGGTTGGTTTAAAAAGTTAGCTTAATCTATTTTAAGTACAAGGTCATCTACCCGTCTGGTAAACGAGACCTATGGCTCCAGAATCAAATGTCTTGTTTTCGATAAGTTTAAGATTGACCTTCTCCTTGAGACCTTGGAATAACGGCAACCCGCTGCCGACCAGGACGGGAGAAACCGTAATTTTATACTCATCAATTAAATCAAGCTGCATAAGGTAGTGTGCGAATCTAGGACTTCCTAGAATGACCATATCCTTGCCTGGCTCCTGTTTGAGGTTCTTGATCTCTTCCTCGACATCTTCTTTCACCAGTCTGGAATTGTTCCATTCGACTTTCTCCAGCGTCGTGGAAAAAACGAGTTTGGCTGTCTTTTCGATCCACTCGGCATGATTCAGTTCATACTCCGAAGCTGATGGGTTTGAAGGCACAGATGGCCAGTAACTGTGCATCATCTGATAAGTCCCACGTCCCCAAATGACAGTGTCGGCAGTATTCAGAATCTCTTTCGCGTGTTTCTCCAAATCAGAATCGTAGGAAACCCAGCCAATGTCCATTTCACCGTTTGGCCCTTCAACAAAACCGTCAAGCGATGCGTGCAGAAATAGAACGAGTTTTCTCATTTTCAGTTCTCCTTTGTTCATGAAGGATGTCACATTATACTTTGCAGTTTTCATTAATGTTATGTGCAAAGTCAAGTATAGCACACATAAGAATCAATAATTTCTTCTAGATTGCAAAATTTCTTACTAAACAATTTGGCCCTTTATAAAAACCACTTTCCTTATTCAGGGAAGCACCCGATTGTTGAGAGTTGCTATCAATTTAAGCCTTTTGACATTCTTTATAGATTCTTTATTATCAATATGCTACCTCTACAAAGCTATTCATCCACATGACAATCCCAACAAAGAATCACCTTCTAAATTGAGTTAGTATTAAAATAATGAAAACTAGCTTCAATCCGATCATACTGATGAAAGATGCAACTTTTATATAACGAATTGCACCATCTGCTATTTCTAGTTCTTCTTTGTACATCCATCGCTTTCCCCATAATAAGCTTTCTTGAGGGTAGAAATAACTCCAAATTAATACTCCATATAATGGTATTGCTAAAATAATGACTACAATCGTATCAAACATGTTTAGCATCACCTCCAGAAATCGTTACATATCAATCCCTATTTGAAGTATTCATTTGTATTCCATGAAACATCCAATAGATGAACAAACTGTTCTTTCGATTTCTCACTGATTCTAATTTAATTGAAGTTATTGTGGCTGTTCTTTTTTTAACAAAGAATAGATAAACGTATCATATGCTTTTTCCTTTTGCACCATATAGTCTCTTAGAATTCCCTCTTGCTGAAACCCTAGCTTCAGCAGCAGCTGATTGGATGCTTCATTTTCTAAATACACGACAGCTCCAATACGCTGTAAATTCATGTGTTCAAAGCCATAGTTGATTACTTGCTGAATTGCTTCTTTTGTGTACCCCTTACGCCAGTAATCTGGATGGATTTCATAGCCGATTTCCGCTCGTTTATGGGGGGCAGACCATAAATGATAACCAATCGTACCCATGACTTCCCCTGTTTCTTTAAGCTCAATACCCCACCGTATACCTCTTTTTTCCTCGTAGTTTTTTTCAAAAAGTTGGATTAACTGTTCAGCCTGTTGTTTTTCTATAAAAGGCTCCTGCCCATAATAGCGTGTGACCTCCTCATTTGAAAGGCAATGAAAAATGGCAGCTACATCAGCCTGCGTCAGTTCTCTTAACCTAAGTCGGTCCGTTTCTAACATTGGAAACATCTGTCTTCCCCCTTCACTATTTCTTATCCTTAACCATCAAGCATAATGGCGTCTTGCTCACTGGTCATGATGTGCTTTCCCATTTCATCTACCTATTGGAGAAAACATATTTATTCCATCTTATGAAATTTCCATTTTCTGTACAAGTTATTTCTCTTAAATTTTAATAGAAATAGCAATTATTACTATATAAAAATTATAAAATAGTTTATAATAGAAAGCTGACTATGCACTCCTACTTAAAGCATATAAAGGTGATTTCAACATGCTATCTTATGAACGTATTCTAATAATGGTCCCGCCGGTTCCCTAGCTACGCTTTCTACTTGTAACGAACAAAGTAGAATTTGCTTGTAGGAGGGCAATATGTTGAAAAAACAGGCAGTACCATCTTTATTGTTAATGATTGTTCTTGTGGCGTTCCCACAAATTAGTGAAACCATTTATACACCATCTCTACCGGACATTGCAGATACACTTGGTGTATCCAATAGCTCTGTCCAATTAACCTTAAGCATCTATTTTATTGGATTTGCATTAGGTGTTTTTTGCTGGGGATGGATTTCTGATATTATTGGCCGTAGACCTGCCATGTTAGGCGGTTTAGTTTTTTATGGAATAGGGAGCGCATTATGTTTTTATGCGGACACTATCTCCATTCTAATCAGCAGTCGTTTTATTCAAGCATTCGGTGCTGCTACTGGCTCTATTATTACGCAGACCATTTTACGCGAAAGTGTAAGCGGTAATAGACGACATGGTATGTTCGCACAAATTTCCGCAGTCATTGCGTTTACTCCTGCGGTTGGACCTTTAATTGGGGGCTGGGTGGATCAAGCACTCGGCTTTCGGGCAGTATTTTTTGTCCTTGTGGTCATGAGTATAGGGTTGTTCATCTATGCCTATGCCAGACTACCTGAAACAACGCAACCAGCAGCTAGGCAAAGAATAGCGATTTGGCCAGTCGTCAAACGCATTTTTGCTTCGCCAACCGTTCTTGTCTATGGTTTGCTCATTGGGGGCATTAACGGTGTGCTATTTAGCTATTATGCGGAGGCACCTTTTATTTTCATTGGTCACTTTCAGATGACGCCTGGTCTCTATGGGTTTCTTGGCATCATCGTAGCATTGGCCTCGATTTTAGGAGCGATGATCTCTAAGCGACTTATCACCACGCATCCACCTCAACAAATTATTTATATAGGTTGTTCCGTGATGTTGATGGGCGCTTTCCTTTTAATGATTGTCTGTACTTTACCATTGCCTATTAGTATGCTAGCCATGAGCATCATGGTTACCGTTTTTATCTTGCTGCTAGGCTCGGGCATTGCCCTTCCTAATTGTTTAAGTCTAGCATTGGTAGACTTTCAGGACGTCATTGGGACAGCAGGAGCCATCTTTAGTCTCGGCTATTACTTGCTTGTCAGTGTGATCACATCTGGTATGAGTTTGCTTCACAATGAATCCTTGCTGACGATGCCTCTTTATTTCTTGGTGTTAACGATCATGATGTGGATTAGTGCAAAAAAATATATTCGATAATGGATGCTAGCGGGCATCTTATCTAATTAAACAAAAATGCCACCCTGTTTGCTGAGGGTGGCTTCTCCTTTTATTGAAAATAGTGTTCCACCACTTCCTGTGCGGATTGAAACACTTTATTACTTTGTGTTTTATAAAGGAATTTAGGGTTCGTACAGGCTTTCTCCAGACTTTTAGCTTGCTTTAGCTTATCCGTCATTTGCTCAATAATATCCGTATAGCCATCTAGCTGATTTGAAATTTTAGGCAGCATAATAGGTGAGATGTCTAACACAATTGACACCTGATCCTCTGCATAGCTATTTAAATTGATAAAAAAGCATTGTTCCAAATGCTTAGAATGTTTATCGATATTAATGACCGCCTTATGAAAATGGGCGATTAGGCCTGTTGAAGTTTGCGTAATGTTAAAGCCTTGCTCTGTCAAATGTTGTTCAACGAGCTGTAGAAACTGATCGACCTCAGCATCTAGTTTCGGCGTGACCGTTGATTGGATTAAATCATCACAATTTTGATAAATTGTATCAATCTCAGTCTGTTTTTCAACAAGTATTTTAAAATTGGACATTGAATACACGCTTCATCTCCCCTTTTTATTAAGGTAGACATTCATGAAGCGTTTTAGTCATAATCATAAAAAATTAACAAACCTAGGGAGGCTCCTATGATAAGAAACTCTGTCAAAGCCATCATCCTCGTGGATGGTGAAATATTGCTGATTAAAAATAAAGTTACAGAGGAATATTTTTATATTTGTCCAGGAGGCGGACAGGAGCATGGTGAAACATTTCATGCGACACTTCAACGAGAATGCCTCGAGGAAATTGGTGCCTCTGTCCATATTGGAGAACTTCTTTTTATCCGCGAATATATTGGGAAAAATCATGAGCATGCTGCCTTTGACGCAGATGTTCATCAAGTAGAGTATTATTTTCTATGCCAGCTCCATGAACAATTGCACCAACCCTCTAACCCAGATAGTCACCAAATTGGGACTGAATGGGTCTCAGTGACAAAGCTCCATGAGTTCCAACTTTATCCGAAAGCATTAATTCCACAACTTCAGCGATATGTGCAAGGGCTAGAAACAACTATTTATTTAGGTGACATCAATTAGCAAAGGCTGCCTATTTTTATAGACAGCCTTCTTCAGCATCAAATGGTTTTACCATTGTATAATAGCTACTGCCAGGCGGATAATCTTTTATTTCTCCCACCACTTGATAGCCTCTTTCCTCATAAAACGTACGAGCTTGGAACGAATAGGTGGTAAGCAAAGCCTTGTTAGCACCCATTTCCTGTGCAGCTATTTCAGCCTGTGCCAGCAACTTACTGCCCAAGCCTTTTCCTCGATACTCTTCATGAAACCAAAATTTATGTATTTCCACCCATCCCCAATACACTTCTGCGGTCAAACCCCCAACCCATTGCTGGTGTTGATCAGTAACGATCAAATGGAGAGGACGAACGGCTCCTTTCTGCCTACTTTCCCGATGGTGAAGAGAATGCTCATTATTAAAGCTACGAATTTTTTTACGTAAAAAATTCGCAAAATCATCATGCTGCTCATATAAAATTGAAATATGCGTATCGATATGGGGCTCCTCCTAATCCTGATAACGCTTCAAAAGTTTGTCTTGATGCGCCACGAAAATTTCCTCAAGTGGTATATCATATTGATTGGCAATGACAATAATATTCCCTATAACATCACCTAACTCTTCCATCAGCTCTTGCTTATTTTCCTCATATGATTGTGTAATTTCATCAGGTCGATCTCGGCCAATTTCTAATGCTCGTATAGCTCTAGCAACCTCGCCTGTTTCTTCTGCTAAAAAGCCAATTCGTGTAAATATGTTGAGCTCTGACCACCCACGGCTTTCATAATAGTCCTTCACCCAATGTTGGAACTCATTTAATTCCATTTTTGCCCTTCCTCCATTTCTTTCCTATTCAAATTAAATTATACTATAAAAGAATCTCATCAGATATGGAGGAATCAACAATGAACAGTATCGCAGTATTTTGCGGATCTAGCATCGGCGCTTCAGACGCCTATCGTGAAGGCGCAATTCAACTTGGGAAAGAGCTAGCCAAACGTCAAATTACCCTTATTTATGGTGGGGCAAGCGTTGGCATTATGGCAACAGTAGCCGATACTGTGCTACAAGAAGGTGGAAAAGTTATTGGCGTGATTCCAACCTTATTAGAGGAGCGTGAAATTGCGCATCAGCAGTTAACAGAATTGATCGTTGTCAACACGATGCATGAACGCAAAAGTAAAATGATGGAACTAGCAGATGGCTTTATTGCCCTTCCTGGTGGTCCTGGTACATTAGAGGAATTTTTTGAAGTGTTTACGTGGAATCAAATCGGCCTCATCCAAAAACCTTGTGCCATTTTCAATATTGAACAGTATTTTGATTTATTAATTTCATTTTTTGATCATATGCAACAGGAACAATTTTTAAAAGCACAATACCGAGAAGCGTTAATCGTTGATGGAAATGCGGCAGCGCTTTTAGATCAATGTCAAAGCTTTGTTCCTCCAGCTATAAAAACCTACGAGCTAAGCAAATGATCAGTTGGTAAGATTAGTCTTAGTCCTACTCGACTGATCTTACCACCGCTTCTTTTTATCTCGTCGCATCTCGTTTTTTTACCACAAGTACAGCTACCAATACCATGATGAGCTTCACCACAATTATGATTATATACAAGCTAAATGATACTATGGCCGGTAATAAAACAAGCCACCATGACCAAGTAATAACATCCATTAGCTTTAATAGGACCAAAACAACAGTCAATACTTCTGCAATGCCCATCTCTTCACCACCTTTGTCTATAGACTATGTATAGGGAAATCATGCAACAGTAGAAAGTTCAATGTATCCTATTTTTGTAAAAAGTGAGTTTGCACCTTTAATAAAAGCAGAATTTGCGTTTCCAGCCAAAGCTTAAAGAAGTCGAATTGTTAACAGACGAATTATTAGCAACCATTATACTTGTACAATCATTACCCACCTTCAAAAAAATAATATGAATAATGCGCAACATGAAATGGCACATTACTTGTAGGAGGTGGACAAATATGTCGAGAATTATTGGTGTTGAAGAATCATTATCTAATATTGAAGAGGCTTTAAAAGCGAAAGGCTATGAAGTCATCCAGCTTCGCAATGAAGAGGATGCCAAAAAATGTGATGCCTGCATCATTACGGGCCAAGACCGAGACGTCATGGGGATTAGTGATCCAGTTATCGAAGGTCCTGTCATTGATGCGAATGGGCTTTCAGCTAATGACGTCGTTCAACGTGTCGAAAAATATTTCCATTAATCATGAAGTGCTGTCGCGAAAACATGGCGAGCAGCACTTTCTTAATTGGTTTTCCTTACATACTTATAATATCTACTTATAATACACCTATTAGTTGTACAAAATAAATAATAGGAACTTTAAAAAGTAGGGAGATATATGAGCCAAAAAAATATCATGCTTGTAATTTTAATGCTTACGACTACACTTCTCATGTCAGGCTGTTGGGATGTAACAGAACCCCAACGGATGTATTATGTGCAAGGTGTTGGGGTTGATTATAAGGATAATGAATATATAGCGTACATCCAACTTATGAACTTTGCCAATGTAGCAAAAACAGAACAATCGAATCCACAAGCTGCACCAACTGAAGTCGGAAAAGCTACAGGAAAAACAATTGAAGAAGCTATCTATAAATTGTATCGTTCAATGGATCAAGAAGTTTTTTGGGGACATATGACCTTTCTCCTTTTCTCAGAAAAAGCAATGGAAAGTGAGCATGCTATTCCCATTATCGACACGTTTCTACGCTTTCGAGAAACAAGATATCATATTTGGGTCTATTGTACACAAGACCCCATCGAGGAAGTTTTATTAGTATCTCCTATTCTTGAAAAATCACCGACTGCGACCAAGCTGAGTAATCCTAAAAATACTTCGAAACAAGAATCATTTGTAGAGCCGGTGAACTTGAGACAGCTAGTCATTGGTTTAAATGAGCCGAATCATGAAATGAAGGTCCCATTCATTTCCATCAATCAAGACTGGGAAACAGCCAAGGAATCTCGCACTGAAACTGTTTTTGCGGGTGTCGGTATACTATCAAAGAACACCTTCAAAGGCTTTATTAAAGGCAATACAGCACGAGGAATTGAATGGATGAATGATGCAACGAAGCAAGGAGAAATTACGGTAAAATTGGACAATACAGAGGAACGTGACTACTTAACGGTTGATATTAAAAAATTAGATGTCAATGTCAAACCAATTGTTCAAAACAATCAAGTAAAATTTGAAGTGTATTTAAAATTTAACACCATTTTGAATGGCTTTAAAGGAAAAGTGACAGCGAGCCAGGTCAGAAAAAAAGTAGAGAGTGAAGTTAAAAAAGAAATTATGGCTACTTTTGAGGCAGGCTTAAACATAGATGCGGACGTCTATCGATTGTCAGAATATCTCTATCGCGACAATGTAAAGGTATGGAAAAAAATACAGAAGGATGGCAAAATCCCTTTAACTAAGGAATCCATTAGTAAAATCGATATTCATATTAACAAAGTAAGCCCTGGGCGAAAATCGTTTGAAGAAACAATTACCGAATAATAAAAACGACCACCCCTATTAGGAGTGGTCTCTTGTTTATAATAATACTTGATGAAGCTGATCAAGGACAGCTCCTCTACTTATTCCTCCATGATAGCAAACAACCGTTTCGATCTCGAGGTCTAGGTATTTCTGTAAAGACTCCTGAGCTTTCGCTAAATCTAATACAGACGGTTCATGGATACCCGCAATATGGCCCTCTACACTGTATAGGGAGTCACCGGCAATTAATATTTTACTTTGTGTCAAATAAAGACTGAGATGACCCGGCGTATGTCCAGGTGTATGGATGATTTGAATGCCTCCACAAAAAGGTAATTCTTCACCATCACTCAAGGTCACATCCACTCGTCCCATTGGTGGATTTTCTAAGTGCGCATCTTTTAATAATGGTAGCTCCCCTTGAATATACGGTTGCTCCAGTGCATGCGCGTATACTCGTATATGCTGTCCACATGTCTGTATTAATTCCGGCAAGCACCCAATATGATCCACATCCTGATGCGTGAGAATGACCGCCCTTAGCTGGTTCAAAGAAACACCAACCTGTTCCATCGCCTCTCGCAATTCCTCCATTTGTCCAGGAAAACCTGCGTCTATTAACACAGCCATATCTTGGTCCCACAAAAGCGTTGGATGAATAATAAACCCTTGATAGTTCAGTTCCAGTACCTTTACACCTTTTGATATTTCTATAGCATTCGCCCCCTTTGCCAAACATGAAAAGATAATAGTGATCCTCTTTTAGCTTCTGCTTTCAGCCTAAATTTTCCTGCCATCCCTATCATCGACTTAAAATTTTATTGTCTACATATGATTATTTTTTCTCGTTCTCTTAGCATCTTTATAAACAAACAGAGCAACCAGAAGAAAGCTTATACTAACAACACGGAAAATCATCTCTAAACTAATCCATTCAGCTAACAGCCCTAAGGTGAAGGCGCTAATGCCCACTCCAATATCAAAACTAGAAAGAAATGTGGCATTCGCTGCACCACTTTTTGCCTCACTTACTTTTTGAACAGTCCATGTTTGTAAACAAGGCATAACGGTTCCATAGCCTGCTCCGAAAAGGATGGCTGCGATAATAAGCATCCCATTATTTGTCGCGTACGATAACACAATCAACGATAAAAACCCTACCACTGCTGACACAATGATAATTGACCACGGCCCTGTTTTATCAAACCATTTTCCTGTAAATGGACGTAGTAAAGTGGAAACAATCGCATTGATTAGGAAAAATAAAAAAATTTGATCTAACCCTCTTTGTTCGCCATATAGCACAAGGAAGGTAATAATTGCACCAAAGCCAAGCGTTGTCATAACAGTCAGTAATGCTTGAAACCATACTTCTCGTTCGAAAATCGCTTCCATAAATCGAAATGGCTGCTTCTCATGCTTTACCGGTTCAGCAGAAGAAACAAATTGAAGAGCTATCACTGCCAAAAGGCAAAGAATGACGGAAGAATAGATTAATAGTTGGAAAGAAAAAGAATGATAGATTAGGATGCCTAAGCTAGGGGCGATGATAGCTCCCACTGTTGTTGAAATAGAAAAATAGCCTATCCCTTCACCTAATCTGGTTTTTGGAATTAAATCCACCGCCATTGTACTATTCGCAGTTGTTGACACTCCCCATGTTACTCCATGGAAAAACCGTAATAGTAGGAAGAGCCAGATTGTGCTCAAAAAGGGATACATAATGGTAATCATTAATAACGCAATCCCCGCACCAATAGCTAAACCTTTTCTATTGTTATCGACTAAATAATAGCCAACAAAAGGTCTAATGATAATAGCGCCTATTGTAAATACTGTAGTCACCAACCCTACCTGAAAAGAAGAAGCATGTATGCTAATTAAATAGGCTGGTAAAATAGGTAGTAACATTTCAAACCCTATAAAAGTTAAAAAGTTACTACTAAATAAAAAAAGAAACGCTGAAGTAAAAATTCTTTGTTTTTGCATGTTAAAATTCCTCGCTTCTAATTAATCTTTTTTAAATTAGAAGCGCTTGGCACACTGAAACATTCCTAAATTGCCTTAACTTTTTAAGCAATCGTCTCACCCTTTCAAAAGCTTTATTTTCAATTATTCATCTTTAACAACACAAAAAGACGCCAGCTAACCGGCGTCATAACATGCATACAGTATTTAAAAAGAACAAACATAAAGGTTCTTCTTTATCTATTAAATACAAAGGCAAAAAGCTTTCGGTTGCTGAATTCTATATGAAGTTTTTCTAAAAAACGACAGACTGGTCCCGTTGAATTGAAATCAGCTAATTGTAAAAATGTTTTTACTTCAATTGCAGCCATTCTGAAAACAGTTTCCATAACTTTTTGCCTCCTCTCGAAATATCAATACATTATAATTTAATACAAAATAATAAAAAAAGCAAATTCAGTTTTTCGCTCTCCCATTCATTTTAGGGTTACCTGATACAACTATCATGTGATGTTGGGTGAATAGTTCCTTATCTGTGTACAATATACCCCACCTTACGTGGTGCCACTACATTTTGCTTTTCAACACTTTTCAAACGATCATCTGGCGTTTTTTTCATAGGAGTTATCAATAGTTCAAACATGGTTAATTGTTTATCCATTTTCATCCCCCTTTATGATTCTTAAAAGGTATTGTACACTCTACTGGCTGCTTTTCTTATATATGTTTAATAACTAGATTTTATACTAGCGGAAAAAATAGAGACATCTTTATACCTAGTACTTTCATTTAAATAAGAAAAAGCAACCTGTATCTCGACTAAATAAAAGGAATATACCCGTTCATTACTCTAGTAAGTAAAATAGCGGAAGTAACATGAACCCTACTAGTAAAAGCACAGGAATCAAGGAAACAATTAAAGCCAATATTTTTAGCTTCCCCTTTTGACTAAAAAGGGCAGCTAGAAATGATGCTATTATTAACGAAATGACCACAATATCCCCTATTTCAGAGGTTCCATTCACGACAATGGGGGTAATAAAAGCAAAGATAATGAACAAAGAAAATAATAACAATGAAAGCATACTTAAATATTTTCTCAACACAATTACTTCACCCCTTCAGGTTCTTTTTTCCATTATATTAACATAGAACATCTCATATCTTATGCAACTAAACGGTTCAGAAGTTCAATAAAAAAAGAGCTGCGAATGCAACTCATAAGCTACTCCTACCTACACTTCAACTGTTTTAAAGCTCAGTTCCTTGAATACCTTTTTATAAAATTCGTGCATTCTCCCCGTCGATTATTTTAATATGTATAAACGACGAACCGCCTCCTTGAATATGATTGGGCATGTCAGATAAATCAAGTAATTCCTTTATACGAATGAACTTTTTACGATTAGGCTCAATCGTCACATAATAAGGGCCAGCTACATTCATCAGAGACTCGATACGCTGTCCACTACCCGTTAAATGATCATCTAAAAACTCTAGCTCAAATGACACCGCTTCATTACTTCGATTTTGTAATTCAAGATGACATTCTCCTTGTAATATATCTTTGCTTACTACATCAAATTGGCATTCGCCATTCTCAGTATAGGAAATCGCCATAATGCCACGAGCGAAAGTCTCTTGATAGATGGTCATCAGAAGAATCGGTAATAAGGCAAAGGTGATTAGCACTACACCCATTGATAGGAGGTGATATTTTTTCAGACCCTTGACAAGTAAAATCAAAGCAAGGATAAAGAGAGCTGAACCAAATAACCCAAGCAGCACATAGCCCTCATCAGTGAGGATAGGGAACGACATAAAGGAAACTCGTGCATTCACCATTTGATAATTAGGAAATGGGAAAAATAAACACATACAAATTCCTAAAAGAATCATGGACGTAACAAGTGCCACTTTATTTCTTATCATATTCTCCCTCCTCTTGTAGAAATGGAAATAGGCGATGCTCCATTTCTATTTTTGCGCACATAATTCTCTAAAATTACATCCTCGACAATGCCATTTTTCTTGTGTTTGTTCGAAATCTTCCAGTTCCACAGGCTCGTTAGAAAAAATATCGGCTTGATACTTTTTCATCTCTAAAACACTATACTGAAATGTATGTAAAATATTGTCCATATCAAAATCAGAGAAGCTATATTTCTTCCGTTTTCCGGTTAGTAAATATTCATTATAGACCTCGATTTGCTCAAGTGGCACCCGATATTTTTGCTGGACATAATAGGCATAGAGGGCTAATTGCTGGCGATCATCATCTGACTCGCCCCCCGTCTTCCAGTCTACAATTACCCATTTATCTGTTAGCTCATTAAAATAATGAAAATCCATTACAACGAACACTTGGATTTCATTGATTTTCATTGAGCGAAATTGTTCGGGCTCCCCAATTCGTAAAGAGCCTCTTTGTGACGTAATTTGTTGAAATGTTTCACTCATCAAAAAATGCTCAAAAACAAGCTTAATTCGTTCTTTATAGTCCTGTACTAGATCGGTTGGAAGTTTGCCAGTATAGTAAATTTCCTGCATCATATAATATTTATTGGGTTTTTGCCTCCATGATTCAAGATGGCGAGTAGAATCAATAAAAGCCGCATTTAGCTGTCCTCGAGCCCAATGAATCAGCTCCTCTAATGTGGGGGGCTTCCCTGTTTGTAAATAATCATTAATAGCCTGTTCAATAAAACGGTGAACAATTTGCCCAAATAAAATAGGCATGGGTTGTAGTTTTTTTAAACGATACACAAGTTGATGATAAGGCTCCACATTGTAGCTTAGCCACCCGTTATGGGAAAAATAATATTCATAGCCATATTTACGGGCACAGCTTGTTAGCGTTTTAAGACGTGATAATGACCATGAAAACGTAGGGTACGGTGTAATTTCAAACACAACAATCGCCTCCTATAGCTGCTGGATAAAATCATAGACAAGCTGTACGATCAAAACTATGGTTACAATACGAAGTAGCAGTTTGACTTGATTTGCGTTCACCTTTCTTGCTAAAACAATACCAATTTGCGCACCAATCGTAGAACCTACCATTAAAATCAACGTCAATGGCCATTCAATTTTCCCCGTAGCAATATAGGTAATCGCTGCTCCTGAGCACATGGCAAATACCCCTACCCTTGAGAGCCCTACTGCTTTAATATAAGAAATTTTCTCATGCGCATATGTATAAAGGGCTAGTGTACTACTGCCAGGCCCAAACATACCATCATAAAAACCAACCCCAAGGAGGATTGGACCATTTTTTCGATTCATCATAAAGAGTTCCTTATCGCCAAAATCTGCCCCACCCATAAAGGACATTATTAACGCAAAGCCTAGTAAAATGATGGCGATAAACGTCAATACTTGACTACTCATAAATGAAGCAAAAAGTCCACCCAATGTTCCACCAATTAGGGATACCAATAAGACCGGTCTCATTTCTGACCATGCTAATTCCTTACGTTTATAGATCGTATAAAAGCTCGAAAATGCACTTACCATATTGGATACTTTATTAGCCCCAATTGCAGAATGGACAGGCACCCCCATTAACATCATCGTTGGCAGAGTGATTAAACCACCGCCACCAACTAACGTTCCAATGACATTCCCAATGATGCCAATGAATAAAAATAACAAGTATTCCATCATATCCTTCTTTCTCTCTCACAAAAGCAATCATTCTATGATACAGTATAACAGATTGTAATTTTGAATGATGATGGAAATGAGGGGCAAGGATGCAAACACAACAAAAAACACCAACACCACGCTTTTGTCACCAGCTGACGGTCATCGTGGCCACCATTTTTTTAGCTGGCTTCACAGCTACACTAATTCAATATCGAAAGCTTCCTGCAACGATTCCCGTTTTACAAAGCTTTACAAGTGACCATGCACAGTTTGGGCCGAAAATTGCTATTTTTTATTTACCATTTATCGCACTCATGCTATTTTTACTTTTACACTATTTAGAGATAAAAGCCGCCTATCCTATGATGAGAAAAAATAAACCGCCGCTGTCCCATACCCAGCGTCAAAATGGCATCATCACATTTTGTCTCATAAAAAATAGTATTTTATTGTACTTTACTTACTCCCTTTTCAACGACCTTACGATTGCATTGGGACGCGATCGCATTTTACAACAATGGCATGCATATCTTTTTCTGTTCTTGCTCTGTGGTATTTTCAGTATGGGGATCGTACGAGGCATTTTATTGAATAAAAAGGGTTAAAAAAGACGTATTAAAGAGTTGCTCTTTAATACGTCTTACAAACATGAAACGACTATATAGATTGCATAAATAGCATAAGTTAATCCTCTTGTGTGCAATCCATAGCTACTTTATTGCGTGACAGGTGACCACATTTTGTACATTGATGTACAAGTGGATACCCTTTTTTAGATGAATAAACAATAGTAATAGGTTTCATTAACCCTTTACATGGATTGGCTCTATCACCAGGTACAATATCTAGATGCTTTAAATATAAACAATGTGGCAATGATTGCGGAAACTGCCATTGTTTAATGGTGTCACGTCTAACCCACACTGTTCACAATGAAAGGCTGTATTTTCAGTTTTTCTGCTCAATTGTTCTTCCTCCAAGATGAATTTTTCATCTTTGGACAAAGGGTTCCGTTTTGTTTTTCTATAAAAATAGTATTAGGCTTTGATCATGATCTAACCCATTCACCGTTTTGTTCTACAAAACGATTACTTCTAGTTCCACCTTCAAAAGAGCCTATTTCATCTCCTTATCCGAACCACGATTGACTTTAGATAATAGTATCAATCACTGTAAGACGGACCTCTCCACCTTTCACTAGTCGGTGCTCATTGATCATCACTAGCTTAGGCATTCGCCCCCTATACTAAATAGTTATTCACTACCCAATTCTCTTTCCATTTGTCTAAAATTATGTATTAAACCGTATTTTTGTACACCACGCGCTTGTTCGATGCTAGTATCAGCCCATTGGCGGAATAATTCTTGATTTTTTTGACTATGAGCAAATACTGCCTCTACAGCGGGTTGCATCCAGGGCTGTGTCAGCTTGTCACTTCTCATAGCAGCCGTTCGACCTTCCATCGCTGCAATATAGCATAGGGCATAGCTTGACAATGGCTCCTTATTAATTTGCTGGGCAGCAGCCTTTGCCGCTCCAAGATTTTTCTCCATAATAGCTTTCGTAAATAGATAATTATATTTGATGGCTGGCTGTTTATAATGGTGGATGATGACATCGATAGCACGAATCTGTTCATCTACCGTCCCATAAGCGGATGCATACAGAGCCGCAAATATTGGTTCTTTTTGACGGCGCTTCACCCATTTATCTACAAGTTCCATATTGTTTGTTCGATATAAAATATGTACATGACGATAAATAATAGCTACCACGAACACAGCGATTATTCCGAGTGAAAAGGATAGCCGAACACCTGATAAAGATAGCACCATAGCCAGCAAAATAATGGCTAAATAAATGACTGTTAATTGAACAATTTTCATAATGCCTCCTACTGCAATTTCCTGCGCATCTTACGTGAAAAGATGAAACCCGCTCCTATAAAGAAGACAAGTGCCATTACTTTCATGATAGGAATGATAAAAAGCTTACTGATGAGGAAGACAACGACTATATAATAGACCACCATTGCCAGTAAAAATAATGTCAGCTTATTCACGTGGCTCCCTACTTTCTTTGAATGCCGCCTCAATCGCGGCAAGTGCTTTTGGTCCCATTCCATGTAAATGAGCTAAAGTGGAAAGGTCAACGTTTTCCAGCTGTTTCAATTGTGTATAGCCTGCTGCTTGTAATGCACGAATTGCAGGTTTAGCTACTCCCTTTGGCCATTCTGTCATGTTTGCACTTCCCTTCACGAAAAATCTTCTCTGCCCTATTATGCAAGTGACGGCAAAGAAATGCAAATAAGTCAAAAAGATAGAATTTGAAACATGGAAAAGCAAGCAGTCATTAAATTAGTCAAACTATGAATACTCCAGCTCGTCATGATGGAGCCCCCGCTAACTCGCTCATTCATCCATCCCAACACATAGCCTGCTAGCCCCGTAGATAGTACAACTAACAAGATGATTGGAAATGGTAATACCGTCCATAACATAGCCCCATGGATACAGCCAAAAACGAGGCTTTGTAGCAAATTTCCGACCTGGAAACCATATGACTTTGCCAGCCTTTTCAGTAAAAAACCACGGAACAAAAGCTCCTCTGATAAGCCAGTCTGAATCATCGCATACAGAAGAGCCGGTATAATCCCCGATAAGCCAAGGCCAGCAAATTGATGGGACGCTAATATGGAATTATCCATGTAAAAAAAGACGAGAGCGAAATTAGGCACCACTAATACAACAATAGCAAGCATATACAATATGGCATATTTCCCCTTATTGACAATAACTGGCCTATGAAATCCTAACCATTCGAGAAAAGTTTGTTCCTTTTTAGCTGTAAAACTCCACCAAACAAACGGTATGACTGAAAATAACATCACTTGCACAATTGCATTAATCATATTTTCTCCCCCTATTCATTACGTTAAGTGTAGAAGAAAGTGCTATTAAATTCAATAATAATTTAACGATAATCATTAAATTATTATTCTTTAATATTAAATATTAATCGTTTTACTTTAATTATAATAGGATAAGATTTCTTTGTTGTGCTTCGGTTAAATTTCATATATACTCAATTACAGACAATTAAGGTCTATAATATACGCAATATACGTTGGAGGTCGTGACTATGAATACAAATTTATTAGAGAAGGCTCGCATTTATGAGCAAAGTACTCGTATCTCTGTACCAGCTTATGACACCCTGTTCACCATGACACAAGCCTATTTCCGAGCTCATTTAGGTGAGCAAGAAACTTCCCTGCTAATTGTAGGAGCTGGGGGCGGTAATGAGCTATCCGCATGGGGACCATCTAATCCAAACTGGACATTTACAGGTATAGACCCGTCTGAAGAGATGCTGCAAATTGCTCAGTTTAAAGCACAGCAATTAGCTATTGAAAATCGAGTTCAGCTTCTCTCAGGAACCATTGATACCTTGCCTTCCTCTCCATTCACCTATGATGCGGCTAGCTGTATCCTTGTGCTGCATTTTATTGAAGATAGACAGCAAAAACTTAACTTACTGCACAACATTCATGCGCAATTAAAGCCCGGCAAACCTTTTGTCCTAGCTTGTGCCTACGGTGATCGTAATAGTGACGAACTGCAAGATCGCATTAAAATCTGGCAAAGCTTCTTTTTAGAGGCAGGATATAAAAAAGCAAAAGTCGAAGATATGGGAAAAGTCATTATGAATATCTCTTTCCTATCCGATCAGGCCATTCAAAAATTATTGAAGGAGGCTGGATTTAAACAGATTACGCGCTTTTTCAGTTCAGGTCTTTTTGCTGGCTGGATGAGTCACGCCTAACCGTAAGACCCCGCCATTTAGCTCAAATGGCGGGGTCTTTCAACAAGTGAATTATAGAATTCATACAAAAATGACAGCGCCGTTTTTCACCAATAAATACTGTAATAATACACATGATCATCTATGGTCATTCCTACTTTTTCATAGAGCTTTTGTGCACTGACATTGTCCTTGGCTGTTTCGAGCATCATGTAACGAGCGTTCTCCTGCTGGCAATAGACGTAGCATTGGTCAATTAATGCTTTGGCCACCCCTTGTTTTCTGGCATATCCAGCCACAAATAAATCATTTAAAATAAATGCCTTTTTCATAGCTACGGAAGAAAAGATAGGAAATAACTGCGCAAAACCTACTGCTTCCCCATCCAAATATGCGAGAAAAATAATGGATTGCTCCTTTTCCACACGTTCTTGGATAAACTGCTCGGCTTGTATTAAATCAGTCGGTTGTCCATAAAACTCACGATAGGCATTAAATAACGGGACCACTTCCCTAATTGTTGCCTGTGTCACAGTACAAATATTCATATTCCACTCCCCATTTCAATTTATTTATCATTCTAGTATGATGGTAGTAGATTATCTGACATTTCAAAAGTGACAGTTCCAAACATTTCAACATGTCGAAGAGGTGCATGATGGACGATTTCATCTTTTTATTAACCGACAAAGAGGCCAAATATAAACAAATCTATCAGCAAATGAAGACTCTCATTATGGAGGGTACATTGAAAAAAAATGATTCCCTGCCTTCTATTCGGAAGCTAGCAGAAACATTACAGGTGAGCCGCAATACGACCTTAACGGCCTATGATCAGCTTGTGGCTGAGGGGTATATTCGTGGTGAAGGTAGGAAAGGGTATTTTGTAAATGCGTTGGAGCAAGTTTTCTTACAAGAGCAGCCACAGCCCATTCGATCGAAGCCACTAAAGGATACTTCTGCATTCCTTGTGAACTTCAAAGCAGGGGCTGTCGATCAACAACACTTTCCCATCAAGACGTGGCGTCAAATCGCCAATCAGGTTTTACAGGATTCCACTTGCTATCAATATGGTGAACTGTTTGGAGAACCTATGCTAAAAGAGCAGCTTGCCCAATATTTACTACAGGCAAGAGGGCTATATACCAATAATGAAAATATCATAATTGGAAGTAGTACACAGCAAATGCTTCTGTATCTTGGGTTTTTATTGAAGGGAAATTTCCCTAGCGTATTGCTGGAGGACCCAGGCTATGATGGGGCTCGAGAGGCATTTCAATTACATAACTTTGACATTGAGGCCTTACCTGTTTTCGAAGCAGGTGCACAGCTTGATATTTTAACAACTTGTCGCTCACGGCTATTGTATGTCACCCCATCACACCATTTTCCATACGGTGCCTCCATGAACATTCAACAGCGGCAAGCACTTATACAATGGGCTCAAAAAGTGAATGGCTATATCCTTGAGGATGATTATGATGGTGAATTTCGTTATACACAACAGCCATTCCCTGCCCTTGCCTCTATCGATCCCTCTCGGGTCATTTATTTAGGCACATTTTCGAAATCCTTTTTACCAGGCATACGAATAAGCTATATGGTGTTACCAACTGCCCTTATGCAGCCTTATAAAGAAAAATTTGCTCATTTTGAACAAAATGCATCCACTCTACATCAACGCACAATGGCCCACTTTATGGCCCAAGGCGAATGGACCCGCCATATTAAAAGAATGCGCCTAACCTATAAACAAAAAATGCATTGCCCTTGTGCAGGAGCTACAACAACAATTTGGGGAGCAAATCACGGTTTTAGGTGAACAATCAGGACTCTATATTTTGGTGAAAATAAAGTCATCCCTCTCGGAACAACAGCTAATCCAACAAGCCGAGTCCCATGGGGTAAAAGTTTATCCAACCAGCCCGTTTTTTCTCCATCAAGCCAGTATAGAACCGATGCTACAGCTAGGCTTTAGTAAATTAACAATGGAAGAAATTAAATTAGGTGTCCAACTGCTTAAAAAAGCATGGTCCTTATAAATAGCACCTCGTTCGTACATTGCGTTCAATAAAAAGGACCATCCATTTTGATGGTCCTTTTTCTTCTTGAATTTTATGGTTTCAAAACATTTCTAACAAACAATTGCTTATTTTTGTGTGCGATTACACTGACTATCGCCAGTAAGAGCCCCGAAATCACGAAAACCATTCTAACTCCTACTAAATCTGCTATTATCCCCATTACAAGAGAGCCAATGCCGAAAATTCCAGTTCCGATAGCACCTAATGAGGTATAAACAGTTGACAACTGTTCTTTTGATACACTGGTTTGTATCACTGTTTGTTGAGGTATTTGTTTAATTTGTCCAAAAAGCCCTACACAAAATGATAAAAGTAAGGAAATCATCGGAATGCTGTTTATGCTAAATACTATTGTCAATATGAAACTTGCAAAGGAGCCGACAAAAATATAGGTGCCTATTTTCTTTTCTACAACAGAAGAAAATTTTATACAATAAGCACTTCCTAAAATCAGACCTAAAAAGTTGGCTCCATTTATAAATCCCCACCACTTTTCATCAACGTTCAAAGCGTCGTTGACAAACACATATAAAATAGCGGCTATCCAAACTGTTGCAGCAATGGTATCTAAAAATTCTATCCAAGCAATCCTTTTTAAAACTGGCGTATTTGATAAAGTTTGCCAACCCTCTTTCATCTTTTCTAGTTTCCCTTTTGTCTCCGTCGATTCATGACTGTTTACATTTTCTAAAAGGCTAAGTAATAGGCTTGCCCATACAAATAAACATCCAACTAACCAAATCAGTTGTTGAGAGCTCATAATCAGTAATAATGAACTCCCTACGAACCACATACCTGCTTGAATGACCTGCGTAATAGTTTCGGAAATCCCATTAGCTTGAAGTAGCTGTTCAGGTTTAACGTAGTGTGGAGTCAATGTCTGTCTTATTGGATTTGCACATCCATCAAAAAAAGCAATTAACCCTATGATTAAAAAGATAAAATAATAATTAGCTGCTGATAATCCCATTACCAGAAATCCTAGAATAAAGAGTAACATGGTTTTTGCGATTTGTGACCCAGCAAGTAACCATTTAAGATTTAGCTTCTCCACTAAAAGAGGTGTCAGCATACTGGATATGAACATAGAGGAAGCAATCGTAAATGGTACAAACGATGCTGCAATTGCAGAATCCGTCAACAAGAAAATCGTACTTATAACACTGACTATATATAATACATCGCCTATATTAGCGAGTGATTGACCTAATAGTAATAAAGAAAAATTTCTATTCAATTTCATTTTATATCCCCCGATATTACATTCGAATTTTGGCTTAAACGGGGAATATTAGATTGGACTATTCATGAAACTTTGACTCCTTTCATCTAGCGGATAAATCTGGGGGATATCGATTTATCACAAGTTTTTTATCATCCATACAAATTTAATTGAATTATAGCATTGTTTGTTTTAACATTACACATCTACAGTAATTTATTACCATATCCTAAGTTTATTCCATAACTAATCGTTCTTAAGCTAAGCCGCTTCATTGTTCAATATATAAAAAAGAGCTGTCTAAACAGCTCTTTCATCTTTAATAAGGCACACAGTTAGTTTAACAAGGCGAGATAGTCAAAGCATAATAAACGAAACTTAATTTCTGACCGTTCATTTCGAATTTTTCACTACTAGTCGTTATTTTCTCAAAACCATTTTTCTCTAAAACTCTTTGAGAAGCTATGTTATTTGTTGTTGTTTCCGCTTTAATCTGTTTTATGTCTTCATCAGTTATTGTTTCGATTAATATTTCCAATGCTTTATTAGCAATTCCTTTTCCAGCATGTTCTTGACCCACCCTATAACCGAGATGACCGATCTTAAAAAATCTATCAATATCTACTAAGTTTATTCTTCCTAGAATAGAACTATCTTGATCTTTAATTAAATAAAAATATGACCTTCCTTGAGCTTGTTCTTCAAGTAAAGCTTCGTGTCTTTTTTTAAAAATCTCAGGGTTATAGTATTCATCTCCACGAGTAGGCACCGTCTCTTCGAAAAATGCTCTGTTTTCAAGTTCAAATTTATACAATCCTTCGGCATCTGTCACTTGTAATCTTTCAATATATATATCCATGTTATATAAGCTCCATTCCAATAGGTTCTACTCTTTCCTTGAAAAATCCCTTTATTTTTTATCTCTTATTTCTTCCAGTATTTCGATGACACGATTGTTTTGTTTTTCAATAGATTTCAATCTTTTTTCCATTATACTTGAAGAGAAAAACACAATGAGTACAATAGCTATTCCGACAAATAAATCCATTTCTATTCCCCCTTCTATATCCATGTTTGTCTATGTATATAAAGTTACATCCTTGTTTAAATGTGCAGTGCCTGATGATAATTAAAAGCTGAACTAATGTAAAAATTAGTTCAGCTCCATAACCGTTTCCACCTGTTTAGAAATAATCAATGAATGTCGGTATGCCAACGGGTAATAGGTCCTCTAGTAAGGCAATTTCCTCCGCACGTCCCTGTAACCGTTCAATTTTCTCTAAATACCTTGGGCGTTTATAGCCTAGCAGCATAGTAGCCAAGGTTTGCACCGTTAAATGGACAGCATTATCATTTAATGTCTCGCTTACCTTTTGGACAGACAGCTTACCATCCACCATTTTGATGATGAATGTACCATTATTCCAAGCGACAATCCGATCCGTTACGGCTAGCTGAAGCTCAAAGTTTTGACTGACAAATGGATAGCGTAATAAAAACTCTTTCACATCAACAATTCTCGCCATAAAATAAGGAGAGACCTTTTGAATAATCTCACTATCCTCTAATAGAAACGCTACTGCTTCATTACCTGTCGTTTTCCCATAGACATTATAAATCATGGAACTATGGGCAGAGACAAAATTCCATAACCCTTTACGTGCTTCTTCCTGTAAATAGACGATTTCATCAATATAATAATTTTCCTCCATAATACGATAAAACATGTAGCCCTGCGCCACATCTCCTTCATCGTAGTAGACGGCAGCCTGAAGGTTAACATCACTGTCAATAAATTTCTCTTCCCAGAAATCCTCCTGGAATTTCTCATTCCAGGCAATACTATTTCGCACCATTACACCATGTGTTTTTTCGGCATATCGGGCGTAGATATCGACAACATCCTGATGTTTCGGATCGACACGACGAATTTTTCCATTGAGTCCGGAATAATGCGGAAGCTGTGTATCCTTCACCTGAAATTCTACGATATCACTCATAATTTCCCATCCCTTTTTTCGGTAATAAGGAATCGAATATGGGAATAAATAGGATATGCATTGTCCCTCGTTGCGCATACTTTGTAGGCTTTCAATAATCAAGCTCTCCATCAAGCCATGGCCCGAATACTCTGGGTAGGTGCCAACTGCAGTAATCCCCCCCATTTCATAAATCTTCCCATGGACATTGACCTCAAAAGGCAAACTTAATATTTGCGATACTAAATGTGAGCCATCAAACCATCCGATAGCATGTCCCTCATTAAATTGTCTACTTTTTGCATTCACAAAACGACGGTCCTTATGAATAGACATCGACATTTGAAAGACATAATTCAATAAATCAATGGATTGTGCCATTTCATCCAATCGAATTTCTCGCATGACTAAGCCTTTTCGTTGATTCATGATTCCCTCTCCTCATCAAATAACTCACTTAAAATAGTTTGTGGTGCATCTAAAAACCGCTTGGTGACAATGTAATGAATGGAATCCTTATAGCGGATCGTTTCAATTTCTCCATTGTCAAAGCTATAAATCGTTGCATTTGGATAACCGAGTAAAATAGGCGAATGTGTAGCAATAATAAATTGTGCCTCATGCTCAAGGTCCTTCATAATTTTTAACAAGCTTAACTGCCTTGTTGGAGACAATGCTGCCTCAGGCTCATCCAATAAATAAATGGCTTTACCTTTAAAGCGATTCATAAATAAAGCAAGAAAAGACTCCCCGTGGGATTGGTGATGTAGAGATTTTCCACCAAAAGCGTTATATCTCCTTGGATCTTCTATCAAATCAATATGACTGGCAAATTGATAAAATGTTTCGGATCGAAGAAAAAAACCATTTGAAATTTTCGGCATCCACGACAGACGGATATATTCACCCAGTGAAGATTCTGCCTTATGTACTTCATACAGATTTTGGCGGCCACCACCTGCCGTATTAAAATCGCACCGATCTGCAATGGCTTCCAGTAATGTTGATTTTCCCGAACCATTTTCCCCTACGAAGAATGTCACATTTGTCGGAAACTCCAACTCCTGCAAATCCTGCAAGCTTGGGATATTAAAAGGATACATTTGATTATTGGGAATCGTATCCTGTAGCATCTTACATGATTTTAAATACATTTTATTTCCTCCTTTCTTTTATTATAACGAACAATGCCTCTGCTGAAACGTCATCGCGCTACCTCTTTTATGAAAAAGAATCAAGAATAGTCAAACAAATCATATAGTCATTATTTTTTCAATGAAAGTTCACAGCTGAAATAGTGAAAAATTGAGCGTTCTCAGTCCCACTCAACACCGCCATTATGTAAGAGGTATTTCCCGAGAAATAAATAAAAAACATGTCGAAAGTTGCAATTTCATTTCGTAAAATTATGTCATATTTTTGATTTTCATAAAATTAAGTGGCAGCAAGTTTTTCCTATGAATGATATTTTCCAATTATGAAGAGTGTAATTTCCCAGCAATATTCAACGGAGTTCTATGATTATTCCCTAAATAATTAGCATTCTTACAGGCAAGGTCCCTTACATGCTGTTTGAGTAACAATTTTTCTCCGTACACCTATTTCCATCCATAAAAGTTCTAGAAACTAGGCTCCACTCATAAATTGAGTAACAATCAAATGTTAGAAGGAGAAGAACGATGTTTGTTACTCATTATTATGAAAATAAAACGTCCGTCTTAAGCCAATTGCTCGTCAAGCTCCCTGCCATCGAAGAGGATATTCGAATTAAAGGGCGTAAAGCCAAAGTAACTGAAGTACTCCAAATTGACGTCAACCAATATCATGTGAAGATTATTTTTGAAAAAATTCCTAAAAAGCAACCTCTTAAAGATTTAGGAAAGAAAAAGAGATAATCCATACGTTTATTTCCAACAAATTCGGGAATATCCATACTACTATTGCGAATTATTCTCAGCCTATTATTTCTTCAAACAAATTTGTTGACATTTTAATTGATAACAATTATCATTATCAATAGATTATTTCTTTTCTCCAAATTGCTTATTTCAGAATCCCCCTCTTTTTTGAATAAGCATGTATCAAACGGATACTCTTACATCAGACTAAGAGTATCCGTTTTTATCTGTATATATGGAGGATTTTTACATACTAAAGGAGCTGTTTGACATGGATTATCGTATTGAAAAAGACACTATGGGTGAAATTAAAGTACCTGCTGATAAAATTTGGGGTGCGCAAACACAGCGCAGTAAAGAAAATTTCCAAATTGGTACGGAACATATGCCAATTGAGCTTGTGCAGGCCATGGCTATTTTAAAGAAAAGTGCAGCAATCGCGAACAACAAACTAGGCAAACTTTCAGCTATTAAAGCGAATGCAATCGTACAGGCTGCAGATGAAGTTTTAAATGGACAATGGGACGATCAATTCCCATTAGTTGTTTGGCAAACTGGTAGTGGTACACAATCAAACATGAATGTTAATGAGGTCATTGCACACCGTGCGAACCAACTATTACAAGACGCTGGCGAGGCAGACCGCATTCATCCAAATGATGATGTTAATAAATCACAAAGCTCGAATGATACATTCCCTACTGCATTGCATATTGCCGCAGTTTTAAAAGTGGAAGATTACTTATTACCACGACTTCGTTTATTAAAATCTACTTTGGAAGACAAAGCAGCTCAATTTAAAGATATTATTAAAATTGGCCGTACGCATTTACAGGATGCAACACCTCTTACATTAGGTCAGGAAATTAGCGGCTGGGCAGCTATGCTGGCAAAATCGGAGCACATGATTCTTCAAAATATCGACTATATGAAAGAGCTTGCAATTGGTGGAACAGCGGTTGGTACTGGCATCAATGCTCATCCAGAATTTGGGGATTGTGTTGCAGCGGAAATTAGTGAGCTAACAGGTAAACCATTCACCTCTGCAGCGAATAAATTCCATGCCTTAACAAGCCATGATGAAGCCGTTGTTGCGCATGGTGCTCTTAAAGCTTTAGCGGCTGATTTAATGAAAATTGCGAATGACGTTCGTTGGCTTGCAAGTGGGCCACGCTCAGGGATTGGTGAAATCACGATTCCAGAAAATGAACCAGGTTCTTCTATTATGCCTGGTAAAGTAAACCCTACCCAAAGTGAAGCGATGACAATGGTAGTTACTCAAGTAGTAGGTAATGACGCAACGATTGCTTTCGCAGCATCTCAAGGGAATTTTGAACTAAACGTCTTTAAGCCCGTAATCATTTATAACTTCTTACAATCAACTCGCCTATTAGCAGATACAATGAAATCATTTAATGACCATTGTGCAATTGGCATTGAGCC
Source organism: Lysinibacillus sp. A1 (assembly GCF_000801965.1). Taxonomy (NCBI): domain Bacteria; kingdom Bacillati; phylum Bacillota; class Bacilli; order Caryophanales; family Bacillaceae; genus Lysinibacillus; species Lysinibacillus sp. A1. Next base: position 198,391 of record NZ_JSZM01000025.1, on the reverse strand, counting down.
AAATAAAGAAGTGCTTGATCATAACTTACAAAACTCATTAATGCTTGTAACAGCATTAAATCCATATATCGGCTATGAAAACGCAGCAAAAATTGCGAAAAAAGCTCATAAAGAAGGCACTACGTTAAAAGCAGCAGCTATCGCAAGTGGTCTGCTTACAGAAGAACAATTTGATGAATATGTAGATCCAGCTACGATGATTTATCCGAATGTAAAATGAGCTAAGTGTAACTAAATAGCTACCTTTTGGGGGCTAAATGAGTAAAAGGATTGGGGTATGTCCCCAATCCTTTTATTTTTCACGAACCGTGATTATGATTTTTCTATATTGATTAGAGAATAAATATATGTATCATATGGGACATTATTTTGATGCATATATTTCTTTAATAAGCCTTCTTTTTGGAAGCCTACTTTTGTTAATAGCTTGTTAGAAGCATCATTTTCTGTGAAAACGATGGCTCCTATCCGCAATAACCCCATCTCTTGAAAGCCAAACGAAATTACTTGATCCAGTGCCTCTCGTGCGTAGCCTTTTCCCCAACTGTCAGGGAAAAGGGCATAACTGATTTCAGCTTTCTTATGCTCTGTTGACCATTCTTGAAATCCAATAGTACCTATTAGACCTTCTCGCCCCTTTAGTTCTATCCCCCATTTAATGCCTTGTTGTTCCTCATAGTTTTTTGAAAAACGATGAATGATTTGTTTTACTTGGTCTAAACTCGTTAATGGATTTTGACCGTAATGACGTAAGACGTCGGGGTTAGAAAAGCAATTTAAAATAGCTTGCGCGTCAATTTCTGTAATCTCTCGTAATACTAAACGATCCGTATTTAAAGTCGGAAACATGTGGCCACCTCTTTCAAGTATGTTATATCTTCCATATTTTATATGAAAAGAGCGAAGATTGCTTGATTTATTTTTTAGTAAACACTATGGTTATTTAAGTTTTATTTTTTGAATTTCAGCAACAAATATTGATTCTTCCGCTATTTTCACATATTGATAGGTAGATTCCTTCAAATAGCCTTCTTTGTTTAAATACTCTTTTAGGTCTGACTTTCTCTCAAATATTTTTTCGTTGATCTGTTGCTCGTAATCCTGCTCATCATTCCCTTTAGTAATGGTCATCAAATAAATTTTCGTCATGCCCATCTCCCCCTTAGTTCATGCCATACTGATGCTAATCATAAAAAAACCCTGTCAGTGGACAGGGCGTCAGCAACGAAGCTGTTGATATCGTAAAAATATAAGTATTGATGGACCAACGTCTAAACTATTGATGAACATGACCATTCCGTTCAACATTTTCTTTTGAATTGGCTGAATGTTCATCGGTTTTAAACGACGGTTTGTCCGTTTCTTTTCATTTGGCTTGCTACCGTAATATGTTCACGGTAATAGCCGTTGCTTTGATCGTTTGATGTTGCGGTGGTGTTTTGGGTTCCATATACAATGTTGTGTAATACGCATCCGCAATAACAATCAAGTAAATAATTAACAGTAATCGTTTTGTTCAATGGCTCAAAAATTTCAGTTCTCCCTTTTCGAATCTAATCTGTTCCTACTAATTCATACGAACAGCGTAGAAAAAGGTTTCAACTATTTTTAGGGAGACAAATTTGCCTCCCTTTCCCCCCTAAACTACTACCACCATCATTTTCCCAACGATCGATATCCCAATGATCCTGATCTTTTTCTCTGCTTCTCGGAACGAATGCCAACTCCCTCACCCTTTTCAAACGTTCTTATCTAGTTTATGAAAAGATACGGGTTTTCGTTCATCGTAAAATAGGCTTAATTTTAAACCCTAAGGCAATCGCCGCTCCGATACAACTGGATAGACAGCCCACGATCAAGTAAATGCTTACTGTAGATTCACCAATCAGAACAGAGGCAATGCCGCCAATAACAGGAAATAATGCGACCATATAGCCACTTTTTGCTCCGCCAATCGTTTCGACTAGCTTTAAATAAAATAGCCAGGCAAGAAACGAGGCAATAACTGTTAAATACAGCAATGCCGATAGATATGTAATGGATGTCGGAATCATCATTTTTTGTCCTTCCATCCAAACAATTCCACACATGACTACACTACCTACAGCAAAACCAATCGCATTGGCATAAATCGGGTCAATTTGGCGCTTCGCATTTCTGGCAGAACTAGCATCACCGATTGCTGTCAGTAGCGTTCCTAAAAACGCAATGAGAATCCCTTTGAAATCAGCGAATCCTGAAAAACTATGTAAAGTTGGATAGATTAATACACCCACTCCTATAATGCCTAAAATACCCCCAAGAAGAACACGGCGATGTAACGGCTCTTTCAGAAAAATTCGTAAAGCAATAGGCGTTAATATCACTTTTAATGAAAAAATTAACGTGACCATCGCTGCTGAGCTTAGCATCGTCGCGTAATACAAACATAAATAACTGAATGCAAAATTACACACGCCAAAAACAATGATAAAGGGGATATCCTGCTTTTGTGGTTTCCCCTGTGGTTTCATCAACCAAGCAAGGATTAAAAATAACAGAGCTGTTATGACTAAACGATAGGTTAACGATAATTCTAAACTAACGGGAGTCCCTTGTATTTTTACGGCAATAAAATTAAGACCCCAAACGATTAAACAAAATATATACATAAAATTCGTCATATTGTAAATTCCTTTAACTTCCCTATGCCTTCCATCTGCCCATCAAGATAGTGTGATAGTATTGTCCATCTGAAAGACGCTTATCATTTTTCAAAATACCTTCCACTTCAAAGCCACATTTTTGATAAAGCTGAACGGCCTTGTCATTGGATTCTAACACTTCCAGCGCCATTTTCTGAATACCATTAGCATCTGCCCAGTCGATCGATACTTGCATCAGGGCTTTACCAATGCCGTACCCCCAAAAATCCTTCCTGACACCCACACCAAAAATAACCTTATGGGCAAGCCTTATCAATGTAGAGCCTTCACACCTTGAGTTTAATTTTTAAATCCTACAAGTTGATCATCAACGACTGCTACTAAACATAGATTTTTAGGGCTTGCTAGGTCATTGGAAATGAGCTGCTCGAATCCTGCTCGATCAATGAAGCCCTCCCCTTGTGCTCGGTCAAAGTTTTCCGTTTCACCATCTAATTGTAAACGTAGATCTGACAAGGCTTGTGCATCATTCCGTTCGGCACAGCGGACCGTATAGGACAATTCTTTATATTGATAGTCTCTCCTATTAATCAGCATGCTGGAACTCCGCAACTGGCTGAATTCGTACAAATCGATTGCGCCAAATACATTCATGGTGCTGAATGATTTGTGGCGCTGCGAGAACATCATTAGATAATGTACTATGAGCCTCCTCCACTAAAATATTGTGATGATAGCCATGACTGAAAGCACTACGAATCGTTGTATCAAGGCAAAACTCCGTTTGTGCACCAGCAAATATTAATTGCTCAATATGTTGCTCCTGCAAGTATTGGGCAAGCTCAGTTTGATAAAAGGCGTCCCATGTTGGTTTTTGAATCACCTTATCCTCCGTTTGTCGTTGAAGACCATGATATAGCTCCCATCCAGGCTGACCGTAAGCGAAGTCTACATCCTCGGCATCCGTATGCTGAATAAAAATAATAGGTACTTCATTGTAGCGCGCCCATGCAATTAACGAATTAATAGTACTGATAACCATTTCGTCATTCCATAGATTTTGTTGGCTGTCTAAAAAGAAGGCCTCTTGTATATCGATAATGATTAGAGCTTGTTTCATAGGATTCTCCTTTATTTGCGACTTTTTCTTCATTATTGTACTGAATTTTGTATTGGAAGAAAATATAAAAAAGAAGTACCTAGCGATTTGCTAGATACTTCAACATCTTTATTTCATTAATTCTTCAACAAATTCAACCGACACATATGTTTTACCATTCTCTAATAAAGCAGGTGCTACGTCAAATTGGCGAATCGCTTTATTATAGCCATATTCTTTTTGACCACGAGTAATTGTGTAGGAAACAGCACCTTTAGAAATAATTGCACCTTTAGGCGTTACTTCAACTTCAAAGCCAAGCTTTTCTACGATTAATCGTAAAGGAACCATTTTTGTCCCTTCTACTTCATAAAAATCTTTTTGAATAATCTCTTCAATGGCACCATGATCTGGTGTTGGTTCAGGCGTTGGCACTGGGTCCACTTCAACTGGCTCTTCCTTCTCAATATTATCTAACACGATAACCTTTGAAGGTGGTGTTTGGGCAGGAATACTCATTGTTGCGATTGTGTAGAACACTACTAAGTGCTGCTCTTCTAAATCACTAGCTTTTAGCTCTTTGCCAGAAACACTTTCAATTTTTGTGTCTTCCCCCACATTTAATTTCAAATAATTGTCCGTATCGATTAAGTTTTTATCGAAGTAATCGACTTCCACACTGCCCATATTATCTTTTTCTACAATAATTACTTCTGGGTTATATTGTGGCGGATAAATAGCAAGCATAGGCTTTTTCGCATAAGAGTAAGCTGACACCTTATCCCCTTTTTGAAGCTTCACTTCTTTCCCCATATTGTCGAATACTAATGAATCTTTATCGACAACCACAAAATTCGTCTGTTCGCCTTCTACCACCGTATAGTAGGTTGCGTTGTCACGGACATCAACATTTTCAACTTTTCCAGTTACTTTAACAAAAACTGGCTGAGCTTGTTGCTCGTTAGTTTCTGAAGTATTCACAACAGCCTCAACCTCGCTCGCTGATGCAGTTGGAACGCCCATTGCGCTCCCTACTAATAATGCTGTCATAGCAAATGGTACGACCTTCTTCATTTTCATACAAAAAGCATCTCCTTCATTTCACGAATTCATAGAAGTAGTCGTCCTCATATGAAAAAGGTTACACGAAGGCTAAATTTTTTTGAAACAGTCATTATACAGGTATCACATTCCTTAGTTAAAATATAAATTTCAATCGGTTTAGGATGCGTTGCAAGAAGTATTGATGCTCACTTTGCTTGGTCCTTAAATCCCGAGCAACATCAGGATGATCGGTAATGACTCCGCTCACATTTTTCTCGATAAACGTTTGTAAAGAACGGTCATCATTCAGCGTCCATACAAATAAATCCATCGGGTTTTGCTTCAGCTCCTCAATCAGCTGCTCTGTTACCCATGACTCCTCTAAGGCAATGAAATCCACACTTTCTTCCATCGGACCGATATTAAGCGCGTAGACAATACCCACTCTTAGATTAGGCACTAATTTTTTTAATTGTGTCATTTTCTGCCCATCTGCAGATTGCACATAATACGAATCTAGCACCTTGTATTTTCGTAGCTTTTCCACTAATTTGGGTAACACATCTTCCGTTTCCTTGCCGTGTACCTTTAACTCAATGAGTAACGCAACATCTAAAGCTTTAGCAATTTCGATACAATCCTCTAAAGAGGCAATTTTATCACTATAGCCATTTTGATGAATCGTTAACGTTTTTAATTCACTTAAGGTCATATTAGCAATGACCCCGTTTTTACCTGCCAATCGCCGCAATGTACGGTCATGGAATACGACAAATTCACCATCCATCGTTTGCTGAATATCAATTTCAATGAGGTCTGCACCTGCATTAGCCGCGCTCACTAGCCCGCTAATCGTATTTTCAACATTGCCAGCCACATAGCCTCGATGAGCAATAATTTTTGTATCGGGTGCATAGACACTTTTCTCTAAAGAATTGATATTGATCATACTTAATACTACAAACACAACAAAGCAAATGAGCAGTAAAGGTTTATAACGTCGTTTCCTATGCTTACCCGATTTGTTGATTTTCCCTATAACCGGTGTATTGTAAGTAATGGCAACCATGACTTGTGAAAACATGGCCTGTAATAAACTAAAGAGCACCACAAAAACCATTTCTAAAAAGGCGAGCGTTAACCCCGCTGTCACCAATGCGGCATTTGGTAGCAAGCGTTCCATTAAATAAAGTGGAATCGTGCCAATTACCGTTATACTGAGCATGACGAATAGATGCCCTGTTAAAAGCATGACCAATAAGGCTAAAAGCTCCAATAAACCTCTTTTGGAAAATCGCCAGCTTTGCTTGAAAGAACGTAAAATAGAAATGTTTGGCTGGATCGTAAAAATAGGTAACGTTAAAATACTCCGAATACCGATCATTACTAAAATACTTGCCACTGCGGCATAGGCTAACCTACCTGTTCGACTACTCATGATTTCTTCTGTTAAAAAATGTGGAAGTGAGATGGATTGGGTTAAGGTGAGTGGTAGCATGAAAGAAGCGAGTGGCATTAATAGAGCAAGATAGACGATTAAAAATAGGACTTGGACACTAAAAAAATAAACAACCTTACGATTCAGTTGCTGCCATATAGAAAAAAATCGATAGCGCATTCCTCTTTGTTGATGAAAGGCCATTAAAAATAAGAAGCCCATTTCATAATAAACAAATAATAAGAACAACAAGATTAATAGACAAGTCATCATAATGACAAAGGGATGGGCCACAAAGCTTTGCCAATTTTGCTCGGTAATATGTGTATATCCTGTTACTCTGAGCATGAGCTTTAACATCGTAGAGCTTACAGGGATCATTAATAAAAACTGAAAGATTCTAATTAATGCGAAAACCTGTACATAGTCAAATCGATATATATAAATATTATAAACAGCCTGTCGCATTACTTGTCCTGCCTTGTGCACATAATCACCCCTGTTACAGTTGAAATCGCTCTCTTCTAACGTATGTTTTGACCGCCACGGCACAGTACTCAAAGCAATAAAATAGCAATTTGTTCAAGTATCCTATGCAGCTTGGAGAGAAAAGATTTGTGTATTTATCGTGACGTTCTCCATTTTCTTGAAACTTTTCTCGAAGCTATCCTGTATATAACTAGATACCCCGTAGCGAAAGGAGCGCAAACATGAAATTCGACATTGGCGATATGCTTAGTACAACGGTTCTTCTATGCCTGTTTTTAGCTATCTTTTTCGGCATGATACGTATGATTAAAAAAATGAAAGCAACGATTCCTGTGCCTCCTCCACCAACCATGCAACAGCAAGTAGAGGACTTAACCAAACGAGTAACAAGCTTAGAACACGAAGTAAATAATTTTGCGAATAAGAAATAACTAAAAAAATCGCTGCAAGGTTTCCCTTCAGCGATTTTCATATACAATCTTTCCATCTACCACAGTACAAAACACTTCAATATGAGGTAGTTGCTCTATAGCCACAGTGAAAATATCTTCTTTTAAAATCGTAAAATCGGCTGTATAGCCTTCTGCAATTTTACCACGACTGTGCTGCTGACCAATGATTTCAGCCGCTCCTCCTGTATACAAATGGACCGCTTCGAAACGAGAAACTTTCTCCTTAGGATTATAGCCATCATGTTTTTCTCCCACATTGCATCTTGTGACAGCAGCATAGATTCCGATTAATGGATTCGGTACTTCAATCGGCGCGTCACTACCACCAGCAACCACAAGTCCACGGTCAAGAAGTGACTTTAAAGGATGTAAGCCTAGAGCGCGCTCTTCTCCAAGCTTCAATAGCTCAGCGTCATACTCCCCCTGAACAAATTGCGGTTGCATATCGATAGCAACAGGCAATTCAGCTAGTTTAGTTAATATGCCCTCATCGACCAAGCTACAATGGATCACCCGATCAAGCTGATCAGCCTGTGGTGGATATGCCGCAAAAACATCTAAAATCAGTTCGATAGCTAAATCTCCGATTGCATGGACGGCAACAGTTTGTCCATATTGACGAGCTAGCTGCACATACTTCGTTAATTGCTCTGTCGTATGAATAAGCATTCCTGTATTGTCTGGATCATCATTGTATGGTTGCCGTAGTGCTGCCGTTCTTCCGCCAAAGGCTCCATCTATAAAGATTTTCATGGCACCGAACTCCAAGAAAGGCGAGGAAGTAGTATCCAACTTTTCTACCTCTTCAAATACGGTATGATGCTGCAATAAATGAACTTTGAAAGATTGCTGAGATTCCACTATTTTACGGTAGGCTTGAATGGGTTGACTTGGCGGTCCGTAATAACTTAAATCTTCCGAATGACCTCCCACTAAACCATATGCTTGTAAGGAGGCCACCGCTTTCACTAAAGCATCCTCTATATACGCAGGTGTAATATGGGGCATCTGATTGACCACTAAATATAACGCCGCATCCTTTAATACGCCTGTGAGCTGACCATCCATTTTTTCAATGATTCCCCCCTCTGGTGAAGGCGTATCATTGGTAATCCCTGCAAAAGCAAGTGCCTTAGAATTAGCTAATATTAAATGGTGACAGCTACGCTTTATGATTAAATAGGCTTCACCAAGCGCATCCAGTTCTGCTAAAGTTGGGAAAATGGGCTTTTCAAATTGGTTTTCATTTAATCCAATCGCTATCACCCATTCTTTGGGCGATGCCTTGGACATACGCTCTTGAAGCTTTTCTAGTAACGCCTCTTTACTCGTAATAGCTGATACATCAATATGTTTTAATTTTTCCCCGTAACCAATAATATGTAAATGACTATCTACAAAACCTGGATACATGACATTGCCTTGTAAATGTCGAGTAGAAGTAGCTAATGGCGACAAGCTCTCCACTGAGCCTGTCGCCACAATTTCCCCATCTTCTTCAAGGACTGCTTCTACTGTTTCACCAACCTGAGCCATCGTGTAAATCTTTCCACCTGTCCATAATGTTGCCAAAACAATTCCCCCTATGTCCTATGCTATTGCTTCAATTAAATGTGCTCTTTCTAAGCGGCGACGGACAATCACACCAATCCATGCTGCCATTACCGCTTTGACAATCCCTACTACTATAAATGGTGCAGTACCACCCAAGAAGGCTGCTGTCCATGTATAATCTGCTACGATTTTTAACCATACCGTCCCAAATGATAACGTAATAATCATACCGATGATATTCGCAATAATTGCTTGGGTAAATGTAATACCAAATTTATCTAAGTATAAGCCCATAATAATCGCTGTGGCAAGGAATCCTACAATATATCCCCCTGTTGGACCGACTAAAATTCCTAGACCTCCAGACATTCCACTAAACACTGGTAAACCAGCTGCTCCTAGTAAAATATATAATAGAACAGATAATGTTCCTAGTCTTGTCCCTAAAATAGTCACGACAATGCCGACTGCTAAAGTTTGTCCTGTAATTGGAATTAGAGGTAGTGGAATAGTCACCTGTGCCAGAACAGCAATAATCGCTGCCCCAAATGCTGCTAACACATATTGATATGTACTTCCTTTTTTCAATGTAAAAAGCCTCCCTTTGCTATACGTTAACTAATAATAAAAATAAGTTAACACAAAGATAAAGCAAATGAAAACGCTTGTCAATGTATTTTGGTGTAAAAAAAAGAAATTGCTAGATAACTATCGCAATTTCTCTTCGGTATTATTATTACCATAAAGGTTCATTCATAGAATCCTTGTTTTGTAGCTTAAAGACATATGGCACGACTTGATAAAGAAAAATCAGCACCCCTACTAGAAAGAAAATAAAACCGATGAAGTAATTATGAAATACATGTTGCAACATAATGAATAGTGGTATCGGCATTGAAAGCATGCCCCCTAATTGCATGGATTTTTTCGTACGATACTGTTTTTGGCCACAATGAGGGCACACAATTTCTCCATTTTTGCGATACAATTTGCGTGCTTCCTTTTCAGACCAGCTCTCCCCGCATTCTATACAAATAGGAAGTCCATATCCTTTTTTTAGTAATACACGCTTGACAATAAAAGCAGCACCGATAAAAAAGCCCAACAACAAAATTCCTCGAACATAATCAGAATTGAAAATTGTCCACCAGCTCCAGGCATCGGACTGTATAGTTGCTGCTTGGTGACCTGTGGTGCGCTGTCCCTTCTGCTCTGTTAAAAGATAACTAAAACTAATGACCAATACAGTAAAGGTCGCGAGTACGACGCGGTACGTCCATTGATTACCTACTTTATGCTTTTCTTTCCTTCTAGCCTTTTCTGCGATGAGTTGTTTACGCTCCCCCGAAAATTTTACATCTTGTAGTTCCTTTAATAGCTCTTCTTTAAATTGATTCATGACGTAGCACCTCCCAATCAAAGTCACCGATTGCTGTTGCCAGCTGTTTACGCGCTCGTTGTAGCCTTGTACGAATTGTCGCTTCTGGGCATCGGACAAGCTGTGCAATCTCTACAGTTGTCATCTCCTCAAAATAATACAAAATTAGAACCTCACGATAAGCTACCGATAACGTAAATAACGCCTCTGTCAGCTCTTGTTTGACCGACTTCTCGAGCACTTTCTTCTCTGGTGTAATCGCCGTTGTGCGGCCCGCAATCTTTTCAAATAATGTCAGGCGTTTACTTTTCCAGCTCCGTAAATAATCATGGCTCCGATTGACTGTCATTTTTACTAAATATGTACGCAATGATGCTTGCTGGCGAAACTGCTCCTGCTTTTGATAAAAAGCTATGAACACATCCTGCACAATATCTTCCGCTGTCGCTTTATTCTTCACATATAAATAGGCGACCTTTAGTAAGTAATCCCCATGCTCCTCGATCACTTGTTCAATATCCATCATGGCTCTCACCTACTTTCTTATACTACTGACGGACGCCATTGCCAATGCGATTCATTTTTTCTAAAAAAAATAAAAAATCCGCAACGGCTACTGCCAAGTCATTGCGGATTTTTTGAATTCACTATTAAATACCAATTTCTCGCATCGTTGTTGCTACTTTTGCCATTCGATCATCCAAATCTTTACCGATAAATGGTGGTAAACGCAATTCACTGATTATAGAACCATCACTCATAAAGAGAATACGCTCCGTTCGTGCAGCTATTTTCGGATCATGTGTCACAAGCATAACCGTTGTACCTTCTTGATTGATAGAGGCTAGAATATCCATAATTTCCTGGGCAGACATTGAATTCAAGGCGCCTGTTGGTTCATCACCAAAAATCATCGATGGACTACTAATTAAAGCACGGCAAATGCCTGCCCGCTGAAGCTGGCCACCTGAAACCTGCGTAATATTACGCTTTGCTAAGTCTGCAATCCCTACTTTTTTCATGATGCTCTGTGCTTTTTCCGTTAATGCATCCACATTTTTTCGCTGATCACGTACTGCGGGTAATACTATATTATCAAGGATATTTAAGCTTTTAAGAAAGGTTGGCTGTTGAAACACAAAGCCCATCCGCGTTCGGCGGAGCTCAGCTAGCTCCTTGTCATGAAGTGTTGCTACATCCACTCCATCAAAAGAAACCCGACCATGATCAATGCTATCCATACCACTAAGAGCATACAGTAAGGTTGATTTGCCACAACCCGAGGGACCCATAATAGAAACGAACTCGCCTTCATATAAATCGATGGATACAGCCTTTAAAACCTCATGTCTTTCTGTTCCGACCTGAAATGACTTGACTATTTGTTCACCAGTCACAAGTTTTTTCATGTTCTACTCCTTTATATAATCCATTATTTTTAATTGTCCCGCCTTAACAGTCCCAATAAGCGTTGCTAGAAGTACAACGCATAGGAGGGCTAATGGGCAAAAAACATAGGCAGCTAGTGGATTAATGATAAAATTAAATGAAGCTGCACCAAAGGATGCAATGACCGTGGTCGTCAGAAATTCCCCTAATGTGTTGGCGAGAAATGTCCCCGCAAAAATAGCCAGCATTAAGACAACAACTGATCGTGCTGCATATTGTATGGAAATATCGACGTTTGTAAAGCCAATCGTTTTCAAGATAGCGATGGGAGATCGATCCTTTGCAATCAGCATTTTCATAAATAACAGTGTCACCAGCACACACATAAAGAGAGCTACTATAAGTGCTGCACTCGCTACTTGCTTCATGGAGCTGATGGTCGTTCCAAATGTTTGATAAATATATTCATCAATGCCTGAAACCTTGGCAAAAAGGAAGCTATCTGCATACTCCGCAACCTTTTTTTCGACTTCCGATTGTTTTGATAGCGAACCATAGAAGACATCCCACATACTTTCAGAGGATTCATCAAAGAATGCTGCCTTCGCTGTTTTCCCACCATTTGTAATATCCGAATAGATGCCACTCACAGTTAAGCTTTTCGTTTCACCTTGGATGATCAGTAAAATCGTATCGCCCACTTTTTTTTGAAGCTCCTCCGCATTAAGAACAGAAAGTGCTATTTCATCCTGAGCTACCGGCGCACTCCCTTGCGCATATTCTACTGGGAAAACGGTATGGTCGCCCAACTCAATTTTTAGACTTTCTTCCACGCCATCATTTGTAATGGTTGTAAACTTTTTCGTCGTCAGAGCCGTATAATCCGTAATATCTTCATCACGCTCTAGTGTTTTGACCACAGCTGTTACATGCTGAGCATGTAGGTTGCCTTGCGGGATATCTATGCGGATATCGCTATTGCCAATCCCCATATACGTAATAAAATTTTTGGAGGAAATGGTATGGTATAAATTTTGAGGCACAATAATAATAAAAGTTGCTACTATGAAGACAGTGAGCATTGTGGCATATAAACCTTTACGGGAAAGCACATCCTTCACGCCTAAAAAGAGATTGATTGGGAGCCTTTTATTGGAGCTAATATTTAGCCACTTCACATGTTTTCCTTTACTTTGTATCGCGCCAAATCGGATAGCCTGAACAGCCGAAAGCTTACGAAACTGTTTCAATAAAAATTGTACATAAATTAGTATAGAAGCAAATACTAGGGCCAGACCGATAATAGTGAATAGCCAGACCAATGATGTTTTCGCTGTATCCCCCATATATAGACGGATATTGGCTAAAAGAATATCCCTCACCATAAAGGAAAGAATAAAGCCAAGCATACAGCCAAATGCCGCTATTACACCATATTTAGCAAAATACATTTTCTGAATATCTGAAACACGTATACCAATGGCCTTCATTACACCAATTTCACGATAATCCTCTTCCATTTTAGTTAGCAATGTAAAACGGATACACATAAATGCAATGACCACCACGAGGACGCTGATTAATAAAATAACAGCGATCATCAAACCATCCGATATGGCATTTAGCATTTTGAAAAGCGGCCATGTAATCGTTGGTCCGTTCGCTTCTAATTGTGCTCGATGATAGTCCTCTTCAAAGCTTCTTAAATCAGCCAAATCTTTCAAACGAAACTCTATTAAATATTCAATAGTGCCGGCTGCTTGAATCGCTGCATAATCCTCTTCACTCACGAGGAATCGCTTGGACGATGCTAACATGGAATTCATTTGCGAATCCCGTAAAAAACCTGCAACCGTAAATGGCTTATTATGGACCATCACTGTATCACCTAGCTTGGCTGTGCCGTCCTTCATATAGCCTACAGGTACATAAATGTCTCCGTTATCCGCTTCAATCACATGGCCATCAAGGTCTAGTAAAAAATCAAATTTCTCACTTTGCGTAGTCAACCCATTGTCCTGAACATTTTGTGCAAGTGTGTTGCCTGCAATGTTGATCTTGGCACCATCTACATTGAGAAATTCGTTGATCTGATATTTATCCACCAGCTCATTTCGCTCGGCAAAGTCAATGAGACGCGCTTGATCGATAGTACCCGAATGCATCTGTAGAAAATGTGATGTTTCCGCTTGCTTTAATAATGTATCAATAGAAGTTGATAAATGAACAATCAGAACGGCCGAAAGCGTAACAAGCATAGCAGCTCCTGCGACAAACAGTGTTATCAAACATGTAATTAGCTTACTATTCGCTATATCATTCCGCACAATTTTGAAATACATAGGTCACCCCTTTGTCAGTTTTAAGACCCTAAGTACAATTATTTCGTCCCGTCTTCCCCTTCATGACCAAACATTTTCATCATGTACAACAAACTACCACTTTCCACGCCAAGCATTCTCTCCACATTGAAGATAAATGCTGGGACACGAGCAGCCCGTTCTTCATCTGACAACAACACCAAATCATCATCGAAAACGGTATTTGTATAGGCAACAATCATCTCCATGCATTCGTATGGGTACGGTGTATGATAAATTCCTTGTTCAATACCCTCACGGATAATACTCGTCAATAATGGCGGTACTTGATTCATAACCACCTGCTGTATTTTTCGATGCATTAATGCATTTTGTGGCTTATGAATATGGTCCATAATTTCCTGACCATTTTCATTCTGCATATTTAATGCCATCACAACCCTCAATATGCGCTCATTCACCGCAAAGCTACTATCCCCTGCCACTGCCCTTGCCTTCGTTAACATCGTTTCCGTATAACGTTCGATGAGGGCATCCATAATATCTTCCTTGGATTTAAAATGATAATAAAGAGTACCACGTGCAATCCCTACTTTTTCAAGAATATTATTTGTGCTAGTGCCATCAAATCCCTTCTGCGTAAACAGTTCATCTGCTGCATCTAAAATTTCATTTCTACGTTCTTCTGCCTTTTTCATTTCCCTCATCTTAACAACCCCCCGCAATAGACCGACAGACTGTCGAATTATTTTAGCTTTATCGTAGCACAACTATATTCCATTTGGCAATATTTTCTACAGCCTTTTTTCAATAAAAAAGCTATCTCGTTCCCATACCCACCAAGAAAAAACGACAAAAGCCATCGAGAGAGCTCGATGGCTTTTACCTACAGTCTTTATTCTTCGTTCCTTTTATATTCTAAAATATCCCCTGGCTGACATTCTAATGCCTCACAAATCGCCTCTAACGTTGAAAAGCGAATCGCTTTCGCCTTACCATTTTTCAATATAGAAAGATTCGCCATCGTTATGCCAACCTTCTCTGAAAGTTCTGTTACACTCATTTTCCGTTTTGCCAACATGACATCAATATTGATAATCATCGCCATAGTATTCACCTCAAACCGTTAAATCATTTTCTGATTTGATATCGATGGCATTTTTTAGAAGCTTTTGAAGAACAGCAGCAAAAACTGCAACTACAAAAGAAGCACCAATAATGACCATTCCAATAAGTATAAGACCTGGGGCATCGTCTACTTCCGCAGCATAGTATATCAGTGGCATGCCAACCACGTAAACACTACTAATGACAATTGCACAATATTTAATTTTAATTAAAGCCTTCACTGATAGCTCTGAAAATGCAATGTTTTGATCAATATAGCTTAGCAGCTTAATCGTCGTATATAGAGCAACAAAATAAGCGATTGCCGTTGCATAGACGCCAAGTAATGCAGCAATGGTTAAGACCGGTGAATGCTGAGCTGTGTCTAAAGCAACACGTGGCACCACCCATATACATAAGGCAAAAACCGGCAACCCCATTAGAAAAACAGCGATCTTTAAAAAGAGCGTTTCCCGTTTCATATTACGCACCTCTTTTATTTAATATCCTGTTCAATTTACCATATAATTTATCGATTTACAATAAATTTTTATCTAATTTCATGATATTAATAATATCCATTATTTGGTTTATTTTTCTTTTTATTGTGCTATAATCATTTTTACCATGGTTGAAGGGGGTATTTCAATGAATGACCAAGCTGCAGAAAAAACAATAGAAACAGAGCGTCTCATGCTCCGGCTATTTACAGAAGCGGATGCACCTGAAGTAAGTGCATTGTGTAATAATTTTGCCCTATATAAAAGTACGTTAAATTTACCTTATCCCTATACGTTAGACTGTGCATTGTCATGGATTTCCACTCACCAACAAAATTTTGAGCAAGAGCAGCTCTATGAATTTGCCATAACGGACAAACAAAGTGGGCAATTATATGGGGCCATTGGACTGTCAAATCGTCAGCAACACCAAAATGGAGAAATAGCTTATTGGATTGGTGAGCCATATTGGGGAAATGGCTATGGAACAGAAGCTGCCAGTGCCATCATTGAATTTGCTTTTAAGGAAAAACAGTATCATCGTGTTTATGCGCAGTATTTTCTTTCCAATCCCGCCTCTGGCAAAATCATGGAGAAGTGTGGCATGCAGTATGAGGGAACGTTAAAGGATCATGTTTTTAAAAACGGTACTTTTGAAGATATCGTATTTTACGGCATTATTAACCCTTACTGTAGCTTGTAAACGTACATGAAAGAGGCACCTCGGATAAAGTCATGCCTCTTTCTCTTTAAATACCATTTCCCACATCACAATAATGGTTATAGTGTGTAATTTGGTTGCGTCCATTACGCTTCGACTTGTAAAGCGCTTCATCCGCATGTTGGATAAGCTCCTCCACTATCTTTATCTTGCCAAAATCATTAGTACTAACACCAATACTAAATTCCAATTGAACTGTTTCACCATTCACCGTAAGTGACAAAGCCGTTAAGGTTTGATAAAGGTTGTCGGCCAATGTTTGCACCGTTTCCCCCTCTTTTACTTGACTGAGGATTATAAACTCATCTCCACCAAAACGTGCGACAATCGATTCAAAGGGTTGAAAATAATCTTGCAATGTTTTAGCGGTATTCGTTAATGCATCGTCTCCAAATAGATGACCATTCATATCATTAATTTCTTTAAAATGGTCTAAATCCACCATCATTAACGCTAATTGCTGATTATCTTCAGCTGCTTTTTCGAGCATCCTCTTTGCATTTTCATCAAAATAACGTCGATTGTAAATATTCGTTAGCGGATCGAAATAAGCATTTTTTTCAAATTGCTTCTTATGATCGTTATACTCCATTTCAAATAATACATGAGAGTAATTTTCACGTTGAATTTCTAACAAAATATTAATATATTCTTTCTGAACTGCACATAAAACAATTTTATTGCCCTGATCCTCTATAAGCTTCACTAATGAATTATAGATGATTTGAAGCAAAGACAGATCATTGTTTTGCAAAGCATAATGTTTAGTCTTTTGATATAAATCAATAGCTTCACTTACGCGTCCCTGTCGTTCACAGAGAATGGCATAGGCATTGAAAACCTCTAATTGTACTTTTGAATAGGGCGGGTTATGAATCGTGGCTAGTAGTTCTTGTAATAGTACATTGGCCTCATCAAACTCATCCAGCCATATAAGTGATACTGCTAGGTTTGTTTTCGGATACATAATTCCTGTATAAGGCTCTTTATGCTGCACTTCAAACGCATTCGAGTAATAAAGACTTTTTAAGGCGAATTCCTTGGCTGTACGATAATTGCCCATCGATATTTCCAAATCGCTTAGATTATTATAAATTTTCCCCAAGCTCTCCACATGTTGAATAGATTCAGCAATTTTTAAGCCCTTTAGCATCAGCTCTTCAGATTTCTTTAAGTGACCAAATGTCCCCCAATAAATCGCGGCTATATTATAATACTGAATGAGGTCAATATCATTGCCATGTTGAAAAGTTAGCTCACGATATTGTTCAAGTACACTAATTGATAGCTGTAAATCACCTGTTTGAAAATAACTGGCACAGCTATAGCGTAATAAAAGGATTGCCTTATCATACATTCCAAGCTTAATGGCACTTTCGATTGCGGCACTACTTATTTCTATATATTCTAAAAAACGATCCGCGTTATATAATTCATTGAGCGTAATCCATAATTCTTCAAATTCTTGTACGTTCATACCGCTCCCCCTTATCTTCAACCTTACTTCTTTAATACTACCTGCACGAATAAAATATTACAATTCTTTGGACTCATTTATTTTTACAAAATTAAGCAATTAATACTAGACAAATAAATTATTGTGTATATTATCCTACGTTACTAATTTTATATTTTTATGGTAAATTTAACATAGTACTTTCACTATAATTTTCTCGCTAACAAAAAACAAGCCTCTTTCACGGAGACTTGTTAAGATTCTTCTATACTTAGTAATTCTTTTAATTTCTTGGCCTTTTCGGAGCTTAATTTAATTTCTCCACTCCCTATCTTTTGTAGATACAGCGAACCTCCATAGCCTTTCCATATTTCAATACGCACCCCTTCCACCTGAAGGGAGTAATCAGGGGGCCTTCTCATATAGTCTGCCGTCTGCCAGGGCATATCCTGCAAGAATTCAGCTACTTCTTGTTCATTTTGCAAATTTAGCTCCACAGTGACATCAGGCTCTAATACCTCCACATCGTTTAATAAGCCATATTTTCGGACAATCCCATTTTCCTCGATGCTACCCGTTTCAGTCGAATGGAGGGTAATATAGTCCCCTTGTTCTACAGGAAAATCAGCTAATACAGGGTACCAATCAGCTTGCTCATACTTTTCCTCCAACTGTTTTTCTGTCATATGATCGAGATCTTTTGGAATAATGCCTTCGATAAATAAAAAGATATTTGACTCAACCTTTGCAACGGTTCCCACTAAAGAGGTGCCAGATGTACTAGAACGATCCACGATGTTATTTTCCTTTTGAAAGGCCGTCGCCTGTTCAGCAAAATTCATTTGGAAATACCGAATAGCCTCAATATCTGCTACGCCTTTATAGGCATAAAAAGTTGGATATTTTTCCTTATACATCGCGTAGAGCTTCGTTCTAGCTAGATACATCGGCAGGAGAGGTTCCATATAAACATCCACATATTTACTCGGTTCTACTCCTTGAAAAAACGCTTTATTTTTAGGTGATTGCTGTAGCATTTCCATTTGCTCAACGAAGTTTTTCCTCTCCGTCTCAAGTTCATCCTTCGTATAGGTAATTCCTAATGACTCTGCAAAATAGTATGCGGCAACAAGCCTCTCATACGAACGATAAGCCTCTTCTTTATAAAATTCCTTGTTTTGATTGGGCCACATCATTTGGGTTATACGCTCAAAATGATCGAGCTGTGTTTCATGAAACCATGTAGTCGTCTGTGTCTTTTCTTTCTCTAACAGCTGTACCAGTATAAACCCTGCCACACATAGGGTGAGCACGACCGATAAAAGTGTGAATCGATAAGGCTTCTTGTTAGAATTCCTAGGATGTAGCACATGTTGTTTAACACGTTCTTTGCTACTCGTCATATCCCCCGTTACTTTCACCAATTCTTTGTGTACTTTATTCATCCTTTAGCACCTCCCATTCCTCCTGCTTTAGATAGGACTTTAATGCCTCCCTTGCCCGTCTCAGCCTTGTTTTCACCGTATTTTCTGAAATCCTTAATAATCGGGCAATGTCATGTATTTTCATTTCTTCAAAATAATAAAGAACAATCGGCTCTCGATACAGAAGTGATAACTTTAATATTGCCGCTCCCACAGAGGAACGTTCCTCCGCCACGACTAGCTCATCACGCTGTTTATTCCACTTCATAGGAAACACTTTTTCTTGTACAAGTAGTTTTTTATAATGCCAGCTTTTTAAATAATCCTTGCTACGATTAATCGTTAAAGTGGATAAAAAAGCGCGTAGCTGCCCACGTTCCTCATAATTACACTGAGAAAATTTAATAAAAACCTCCTGTACAATATCCTCCGCTGTTTGTCGGTTCTTTACGTAAAAATAAGCGAGACGCAATAAATGCTCTCCATGTTCATCAATGATTTGTTCAAGTATGCCACCCACCTCCCCCTCTTACACAATAAACGATTCCCAATGTATCACCGTTTCAAATTTTTTCTAAACGTGTATTGACCTTGGAGCATACTCCAATGTTAGGATAATTGTAGGAGGTGCTCATATGAAAATTAAACAATTTGCCGAGAAGTTTCAATTATCCACCGATACAGTCCGTTATTACGAAAAAGAAGGACTACTACATCCACAGAAATTAAACAATGGCTACCGTGTGTATGATGGCACATGTGAACAGACCATGAAATTTATTCTCGTCCTACGCCAGCTTGGCTTTACCTTACAAGAAATCAACTATTTACTGACACTCGAAAAAAAACCTATATCCACAGAGTGTAATGAAGAAACGGTACAGTTATTTACTGCAAAGATTGCCCATATTGAACAGCTCATGCACTTTTATCAGCATGCACGACAATCACTACAGCTAACTAAAACATTAATGGCTGATGGACAATTTAAAAACAATCAAGAAAAAATTAATTCACTTATTGAAGATATGTACCAAAATTTACAGGAAGGTCGTGGTTACAATGAAACTACGTAAAATTATCTCGCTAGAATATGTCATTGCCTTTATCTTGACGGTCTTTTTCTATGGGCACTTAGATTTTTCATGGCTATCATTTATTTTATTTTTATTGCTGCCTGATATCACTATGGCCGGTTATATGATTAATTCAAAAATGGGTGCCCTTTGCTATAATACGGGGCATAGCTTCGTCATACCGGCTATCCTACTCGTAATTGGCTTTACGTTTTCCATCCCAACACTACTGATGGTTGCCTTGATTTGGCTGTCACATATTTTCTTAGATCGAGCACTCGGTTATGGCTTAAAATATGATGAAGCCTTTACAAAAACACATTTACAGCAGATTGCATAATGAGCAAGATGAAGCATTAAAAATAGGAGCTTGGGTATCCATGCTCCTTAAGGGATCAATGAACGATCATTTACTTGAATGTCTCCTCTTTTAAATGATGTAAATACGTTAACGTAAAATAGCAAATTTTTACTAGAAGAAGCAGGATTCTCATCCGAGATCCTGCTTCTAACTTTTTATATTAATCGTTTTAACAGTGATTCATAAAGCCCTACCATCAATAATCCAATAAATATCGGAATAAGTGACGTAAAGCTGAAATAAAAGCCTACTTCATCATATTGGCCTGTTAAATGAAATTGTAGCCAAGACACTTGATAGGTATCGCCTACCCCGTATAAAAAAATAGTAGTAAATAAAAACAGTGCAAGACATTTCAACCCTTGTGCTCGTTTCATAGCATCACCTCATTGAACAAGTTCCATTTGTTTTGCATAGCTTACAAGATCCTCTATCGTTAATTCAGGATTTTCGCCAACCATACTATATTGGTAGCCGTTTTCTTGCCAAGCAATCGAACGGAAATTTTTATCATCCATAACCGTTCCTTTTTGTCCTCGAATATCTATCTCTTTTTCATTTAAGATGGGGTCAATTTCAGCGATACTATCATCTGCTTTAAAAATAGTGACGAAAAAAGCTAGCTCCCCATCTAACCCAATGTCAAAAGAATATTCTAGTCGATCCTCTAATCCTTTAACCATTGAAATTTTATCTATAGTAAGACCATTTGTTTGCGGAACCATTAAAAACTTTTCTAGTTGTTGTTTCGCTTCATCCAATGATATTAATTCTGAAGTATCTTCACCGCTAATTTCTTGGATTGTTACATCTTTTGGTAGATCAAGCATAAATTGTTGATCATCAATTTTTTCACCAACATTTATTTTTGAGTATTCAGTGATCATTTGATTACCTGCATTATCTGATTTCATTTTTAACGTCAGCCAAGTTTTTTTGTCAATCCATGCTTCTATATCCCCAAATAATGAATCAGTTTTTTTAGCTTTTGCTACAATTTTATATGTGTCTCTCCCAGCAACCTTCTCTTCACCGGATATTTTAATATCATGTGTATCTTTAACCAAATTAAAAACAAGCTGTACCTCTTCCCTAGGCGATTGCAGTCCGTCTAATTCACCTTGTGGATAAGCCATTTTATAGGCTGTATGTTGAGTGACATCATAACTTATCAGTTCAGAATCAGTTTTGACTGTGATGACATGTTCATCATTGTCCCCTTTCATCTCTATACGTCTATTGCTATTCTTGACCCATTCTTTCACTTGAGCTTTGCCACCTAGCTCCCCCATATCTAGCGTATATTCGCCATAATAGGTAAGTGGTTCCCTCGATTCCTGAAGTGCTTGCTCAATAATTTCTTGCGGTGAATACGATGCCTCCGTATTACAGCCTACTAAACTAAATGTCATGGCAGCGATTAAGCCCGCTGCTCGGCAAGATTTTTTCCAATTCATAGTTCATCTACTCCTTTATAGGTGGTAGCCAGCAGACAACAGCTGTTCCAATATTCTCCCTAGAAAGCAGCTCTACAGTGCCACCATGTTTTTCAATTATTTGTTTCGTAATATTTAAGCCAAGACCTGTTCCTCGTTCTCCAGCCTTTGATCTTGCATGATCCGCTTGATACATGGGCTCGAATAACTTTACAATGTCCTTTTGTGGCAAGCCCTGCCCAACATTCTGCACAATCATATACATACCCTCTTGCTTCGTTAAAGCTGGCTTAAGGAAATCAACCCCCCATTCCGGAAAACTTCCAGCTTTAATTGCCGCTAAACCAATAGATGTACCGATCTCACCATAACGCCATGCATTGCTCAATAAATTATCAATCACGCGCTGAAGTTGTTTAGGGTGCACAGCATACAGCCCAGCTACATCACAGAACACTTCTAATGTAAAACCTTGTTCCTCACATAACGGTTCATAGTCTGACAAAGCCATCTCAAAAAATTCTTCCCCATCAACTGCTACCAGCTCTAATTCATAGCTTGTTGATTGGAGTAATGTAAACATCAATAAATCTTCTAGCATATGCTTCATTCGATCAGCCTTCGTGATGATGACCTGCTGATATTCTTCTTGCTGCTGTTGTGATAAACCATTGTTTAGTAAGGATTCCGCATAGGCTTGAATAGCGGTAAGAGGCGTTTTTAAATCGTGGGAGATACTTGCAATCATCATCTCTTTTTGCTGTTGTTCTACTTTTAAGGAAGCCCGGGCCATTTCAATTTCATGTTGCATCGCCATAAATGTTTGGGAAAGTGAACCAATCTCATCTTTTCTTGAACTTAAATTGGATTCTATATGCTCCCCTTTGGCAAAACTTCGCATTTGATGCATCAGTTCGCTTAATGGTCGATTAAGTTTCCCATTAAGCAACAAAATGACCCCTATATAAATTACTAGAAACAGCAAGATAGTGCCTATAATAACAAGCCACGAACGCTTCTCTACACCTTTTACCCAATCCGTTCTTATTAATTGAATTTCATAGATGCCCAACAAGTCCCCATTGTGATATACAGGCTCCTTGTAGGTAAAGGCGTTGTACGATTGTTGTAAATCATATAAACCTTTAAACATCCGCTCTTTCCATACATAGCCCGATTGTAAAGGGTTAGAGGAATATAAGACAAAACCTGATTTCGTGTAAAGTGTAATCGCTAGCTGCCCATTGGTCAGCTCTTCTATCTCTTCTAAATTTGCATTTTTTTGATATAGTGCTGGATTGTCAACGACTGCTTTTACCTGATTTAGCTCTGTCCATTTATCAAAGTATTCGGCAACATTTTTATCTTGATAATAAGCATTTATCCACACATATAGACTATAAGCACCAGATATGGGCAACACCATGACAATAAAAAAAGTGATAAGTAACCAAGATTTAATTTTCATAATGGTTCACCAATAAAACGGTAACCCTTGCCCCACACAGTTTGAATAAAATATGGATGTTTAACCGAATCCTTAAGCTTTTCTCGCAGTGCCTTAATATGTACTGTGACAGTATGTGTGTCCTCTAAAGTCGTTTGCTGCCAAATATGCTGATATAGTTCCTCTTTCGTAAAGGTTTGATTCGGATTTTTTGCTAATAGATTGACAAGAGCAAATTCCTTTTGAGTTAACGCTATTTCTTGCTGATTAACGCTCACTATTTCTCGTTGCCAATCAATGATTAATCCATTGGCATAGGCAGTCTGCTTTTCTACATCGTCTTGCTTGTTATAGCGTCTCCAGCGTCTAAGATGAGATGCCACCCGAGCCTTTAATTCCTCCAAACTAAACGGCTTTGCAATATAATCGTCCGCTCCCTGCAAGCCCTCCACCTTATCCGCTTCTTCCTTACGAGCACTCATCATAAGGATGGGCACATCACTTTCCCAACGTATATTTTGACAAACCGTAAGACCATCCATTTCTGGTAGCATCCAATCCACCAACACTAAATCAAATGGTTGCTCCTGAAAATCTGCCAGCCCTTCAAGACCCGTAGTGGCCCATGTTACAAGATAGCCCTCTTGCTCCATTGTATCTTTGACAATGCGACCAATAGCTGCATCATCCTCAATCAGTAATAACTTTACCTTCATTCATTCTCCTCCTGCACTAACCTTACTACGGAAAAAACGGTTTTCTCCGAACTTTACACTTTCTTTATATTTAACATAGAACGAATCTGAATTTTGCACAAATGATCGGGGTTTTCCATTTCTTCTGCGCGGGGCTATCCTCACTTTTGCCTTCCAACTCAGCCCCACTTCGTCCCAAACAAAAAAGAATGCACAGTGATTGTGCATTCTTCTGATCAAGCTAGAAAAATAAACTTAAAAAATAGTAAATTAATGCGGCCATTACGGCAGAGATTGGCATAGTGATGACCCATGTTGTGACGATTTTACGGGCCATCCCCCATTTAACGCCTTTGACACGGTGTGCTGTTCCAACACCCATGATAGATGAAGAAATAACATGTGTTGTGGATACTGGTAAGTGAATTAATGTCGCACCAAAGATAATAGAAGCCGAAGCTAAGTCAGCTGCTACTCCATTCACTGGGCGAATTTTCATGATTTTGCCACCCACTGTTTTGATGATTTTATAACCACCTACAGAGGTACCAAGACCCATTGCGGTTGCAGCTGCAAAACGTACCCAGAAAGGAATATCGTCGCCTGTGTGTAATCCACCTGCGATTAAAGCGAGTGTGATAATACCCATCGCTTTTTGGGCATCGTTCGTTCCGTGTGTAAATGATTGTAAGGCCGCTGTTCCGATTTGCATGGTACGGAAGCCTTTATTGGTACGGTATAAATTCATATCTTTAAAGATGACCTTTAATATGGTCATCATTAGGAAACCAGCGGCAAACGCTAGTAGTGGTGAGAAAATCAGTGCTTGTAAGATTTTTATAAATCCAGCATAGTTTAGAATACTGAATCCAGCTGCTGCAATCGCGGCACCTGCTACAGACCCAATTAATGTATGGGAAGAACTTGATGGAATCCCAAAATACCACGTAAGTAAATTCCATGTAATGGCAGATAATAGAGCTGCTAATATAACAACAGAACCTGTGATATCGCCATCATAGGCATTTAAGGTAAACGGGTCCACAATATCTTTTGTTAAGGCTTTGGCTACCCCAACAAATGTAATAGCTCCGACGAAGTTCATAACCGCAGCCATGTAAACCGCTGTACGTGGTTTTAATGCACGGGTTGATACCGACGTTGCAATAGCATTCGCTGTATCATGAAAGCCGTTTATAAAGTCGAACACTAATGCGAATATAACGACTAATATGGTAATTAGTAAGATTGTATCCATTTGTTACACTCCATCTTATGCGTTACGCATAATTATTGTTTCAATTGTGTTTGCCACTGTTTGGCAGCTATCAGCAATATCCTCGAATTGCTCATAAATATCCTTGAAAACAATGAGGCGCATTGGATCTTTTTCTTGAATAAATAACTGTTTCATAGAGGAACGGAAGATTTCATCACATTCGCGTTCATTATCTTTAATTTGAATCGCATGTTTACGCATCTCTACAAGCTTTTTATTATTTAATAGCTCCATGGCTTGTACCATCTCATCAGTGCTCTTCGCAATATATGTTAGGAATTGACGCATTGGCTCCGTTACTTCCGTTAAATTGTACATATTGAAGTGAGCAATACAGCCTTCCATTCCATCAATTACATCGTCCAATTTATTGGCTAAAGCTAAAATATCTTCTCGCTCGATTGGTGTCATAAATGATTTATTCAGCATGACGATAAGCTCATGAATTAATTTATCACCGCTTGTTTCATAATCTTTCATGGTATCGGCAATTTCTTTTAACGCATCTATATCTTGAATATGGGCATTATGTGCATAATAAATTCCCTCATTCACATTTTTAGCGATTTTCAATAATGACTGAAAAAATGGATCTTGCTTGTTTGAGTTGAACATCTTGTTCCTCCTGTAAAATAAAAATTATCAATTTCTGAATCATCATAACAAAACATTTACACAATTCTACAAAATTTTAAACACTTCTATGTTGATTTTACAAAACTGTAATATAAAATTTGCCACATTTATTTTCAGGCTGGTTTCCAAGTTGAAAACGTTGGAAATCAAATAATAAAAATCACTATTTTTTCTTTAAATATGACCGTTTTTTCTGTTATTTTTATAAAAATACTTGAAATAATCTTTTTTCCCCTTATTTATTTACCACATGAAATGTTAAGGAATTGTAAACGATATTTACATTCGAAATAAGTATTTCCTCTGTTATTTATTACCTACAGATGTCGAAACATGTCACCTTTCCTATTTGTTATGCTCGTCCTTGTTGCTGCTTATACATAAAAGTAAGGACAACAACTTGAGAGCATTGACTTGAAGGAATCCTGCAATTTTCTGTCAATTGACAAAAAATATTAGCGTGCTATAATACTTTTGGGCTTCACCGCATTGAAGCGAAGAAGTATTTATTAGGAGGTTTCATATGTTTCGAATAGAAGCTAAAAGCAACCCTCGATTTATGGAGGCAAGCTTCGTTATACTTTTAATTATTGCCACAATGTCTTTTAGTATTGGGTATTTAAAAGCAACACCCCATATTCCGATTTTTTTAGTTATTTCTCTTTTACTAGCCTATGGATTACTAAAAAAAGTTCCCTTTCGCGATTTAGAGGGTGGAATGATTGCAGGTGCTAGTGCTGGATTGGGCGCTGTTTTCATCTTTTTCTTTATTGGTATTTTAATTTCGAGCTGGATTATGGGTGGAACAATCCCTACGCTCATCTATTATGGTTTTTTAACTGTTTCACCAAACTTTTTCTTTGCCATTGTTTTTTTAATTTGTAGCATCGTTGGTATTTCTGTTGGTAGTTCGTTAACAACAGTCGCAACTGTCGGAGTGGCATTTATGGGTATCGCAGGTGCCATGGACATTTCATTAACCATAACAGCTGGTGCAATTGTTTCTGGTGCTTTTTTTGGTGATAAAATGTCACCATTATCCGATACAACCAATCTTGCGTCAGGAACAGTCGGTGTAGATTTATTTGAACATATTAAAAATATGGGCTGGACAACAATCCCTGCTTTTCTGATTTCATTCGTCCTATACGCTATTTTATCGCCAACAGGCGAAGCAACATCTTTTGACACGGTGGAGCAATTTAAAGAAGGATTATTGACTACAGGACTTATTCATTGGTATACATTATTACCAATTGTCGTCCTCGTTATGATGACTTTTTATAAAGCTCCTGCCGTTATTACATTAGCCGTTGTTTCTATTCTCGGTGTAGGCTTATCTTATACACTAGATCCCCTACCAGCTTCAGACGTCTTCAAAGTTTTATTTGATGGCTATGTCTCTCACTCTGGTAATAAGGAAGTAGATGCCCTATTAACACGTGGAGGCATGAATAGTATGCTATTTACAATTGCTCTTGTCTTACTGGCCTTAACAATGGGTGGGCTTTTGTTCACACTTGGTATTATACAAAGTATTTTAGCTAAGGTTGAAAGCTTATTTAAAAGTGCTGGTTCCGTTATTACAGGCGCCGCACTTACCGGCATTGGAGTCAATACATTAATCGGTGAGCAGTATTTATCTATCCTGTTAACAGGTGAAGCATTTAAAGCTCAATTTGCAAAGGTTGGCCTAGCACCTAAAAACTTATCTCGTGTCATGGAGGATGCTGGAACGGTTGTCAATCCACTTGTACCTTGGAGTGTCTGTGGTATTTTCATCACAAGTGTTCTTGGTATTTCCACACTGGATTACCTACCATTCACCTTCTTCTGTTTACTTGGGCCAATTCTAACCGTACTTTTTGGTTGGAGCGGTAAAACATTAACAAAGCTTGAGCAATAATAAAAGGTAGCTGATGATTGATCAGCTACCTTTTCTATTTTTCTAAAAGTTTCTATTCTACCTTCACTTGCCCCATCATACCATTATCTTCATGCTCTAATAAATGACAATGGAACATATAGACACCCTTATCTTGAAACTTCACTGCCAATTTAACTGTTTCATCTGGTTCAATGGACACCGTATCTTTCCAGCCCTGTTCATTAAGCGGTGGCGCCTGACCATTAATGGATACAATTTTAAATTGCGTACCGTGTAAATGAAACGGATGAGTCATGCCGCCCATCATATCGGGTTTATTGTAAATTTCCCAAATTTCTGTCACTCCCTGTTGTTGTACAAAATCAATTCTAGTTCGATCAAATTGCTTGCCATTAATCGTTACCATCTTCCCCATACCAAATAGCTCTATACGTTTAGATACAGGTAATTGTTGTTCTTCACGAGTTGTAGAGAATTGATTAAATACATCCTGCATCTTCTGTGGTGTAGTGCGTTCATTTGTGATCGTAAACGGTAACAGGACTACACCTTCTTCATTTATCAATGATAAATCAGTAGAACTACTTAGCTTGGAAAAATCGATGATGATTTCAGCACGTTCACCTGGTGTTAAGGTCAGTTTATTTAGTGGAACAGCGCTATTTAGAAATCCTCCATCTGTGGCGATTTGTTGAAATTCCTCATTGGTACTTAGCTTGAAGGTGAAATTCCGGGCATTGGAGCCGTTCACCAATCGAAAGCGAACAGGCTCTCGGCGTACATGGAGCTTCGGATTAAGCGTACCATTAATAAGCAATGTATCACCAATTGTCCCATCATTATTTTTGAACTGTTGATAATTTAATTGTTGTTGATCATCAAATTGGCGGTCCTGAAAAATTAACGGAATATCATTTACACCATATTCTTCAGGTAATCCTAAACGCTGTGAATTTTCATCTTCCACATAAATGAGCCCGGCTAGTCCTTTATATACCTGCTCAGCCGTTTGTCCTTCTGGATGAGGGTGAAACCACAAAGTAGCTGCTTGCTGACGGATAGTAAAAGTCAGCTTCTTCGATTGACCAGGCTCTATTTGTTCATGTGGGCCCCCATCCCCCTCACCAGGTATTTCTAAACCATGCCAATGGAATGTTGTCTCTTTGCTCATTTCATTCGTAGTTGTAAATTGTACGGTTTGTCCCGATTGTATTCGTATCACCGGCCCTAAAAAGGCCCCATTATAGCCATAGGTCTCTGTTTGGACACCTTGATAAAACTCTGTTGTCCCTTCTTGTGCCACAATGGAATAGTGAGCTGGATTTTTTCCATCTGGTTCTAGTAATGGAGGTATAGCCAACTCATTTTCTCCTGTAGAGGGAGCAAGCTGTAAAGGATTTGTATGACTCATATGACCATTTGTCATATCCATTCCTTCATGAGCGTTGTTCATTGGTTTAGTCGAAACATCGTCTTCTGTTTTACTAGCACTACACCCGCCTATAAGTACAATCAATACTGTCAGTAATGAAAACTGCATTTTAAATTTCATCTATTTTCCTCCTTTTGTTACGACAAAAATACTGTAACAAAGAAGTATGGAGAAATAATGAAGATCGTTAAAATCCTGAAAAACCATCGAACAATGGACTTAGCCAAATGATGATTACTGTTAAACCGTCGAAAAATAATACAATTCCTAGCACAATCATGAAATAGCCACCCACTTTTGTGATCGTTTGACTATATTTTCGTATCCATGCGAGTTTCGAGACAAATTGTGATAGCAGGAAAAACGGTATGGCAAACCCTAAAACATAGGCTACCATATAAACCATGCCCATCCCTGGATGTTGAGAAGCCATCATAAAAACTGCCCCAGTAATCGGACCTGTGCAAGGGGTCCACCCCGCTGCAAAGGCAAGCCCAATGAAAAAGGAGCCTAAATAGCCTGTAGGACGATTTTTAAAGGAAAGACGTTTTTCTTGCATTAAAAACTTCGGGGAAAAGGCCCCTATAATCATTAAACCAAAGAGCACAATTAAAATAGCCCCAACCTGTCGCAATACATCTTGGTACTGGAAGAAAAACCACCCGACAACAGATGAGCTATATCCTAAGAAAATAAAAATCACCGAAAATCCAATTAAAAAGAACAGCGTATGCAACATACCCATTGTTCTTAATTTTTTATTGTCACCCTGAAGCTCATCCAGTGACATCCCTGTAATATAAGAAATAAAAGCGGGATAGAGCGGTAAGGTGCATGGCGAAATAAAGTTTAAAAACCCTGCACCAAAGGCTAATAAAAGATTCATATCTGGATTCATTTTAAGCGCTCCTTACATCTTTCATGTTAATTGATTCCCCAATATGTAATGGTGTCCACTATCCCTAATAATAGTAGTAATATGCCTGCCACTTTTTGAATAACTCTCCCCATCTTCATGCTTGTTCGTAAAATGAGTCGCTTCGCATCGAACAGATAAATGAAAAGAAGCATGATGAGTAATGGTATAGAAGTGGCCACCCCAAAAATACTAGGTAAGATAAACCCATAGGATGTGCCAGTTACGATAGGCATTAGCCATACAAAAAACAGAACAAACATGGTCGGACAAAAGGCAATAGAGAAGCTAGCGCCCATTAAAAAGGAGCCTAGTTTGCCCCCTTTCATAACAGGAGGAATAAGCGTCGACAGACGATTTAAAAATTTCAGCTTCCATAAACCTAATAAAACGAGTCCTGTCATCATCATAATTGGTCCAATGGCCTGACGGAAAATGGGAAAATACAATGTCATTTTAGTTTCAAACGATTGTCCAAATAACCATGCAAAAAGCCCAAGTCCACTAAAAACAATTATTTTACCAAGAATAAAAAACAGTATCTCCTGCCAATTATTTTTCATTTGCAGCGTTTTATTCCCATAAAATGTAATAGCACTCATATTGCCGGTTATTTGGCATGGAGCTAGTGCCCCTATGAGACCTAATAGCAGCGCCATAGCCCATGCTGAATGTTCATAGGCATTTAAAAATTGATTGATCGGCTCACTTAGAAACTGACTAATAGCTGACAAAAAACTATACAATTTAAACACCTTCCATCTGTTCATCATTTCAGCTTTACAAACTAGCCAAAACTAGTATAAAGGGTAAATATGAATAAATGGTGCAGAAATCGACTCACCTGCTTTTAGAAGACGATGATGTGATCAAAGTTTGTCTTTTTGTTGGTAAAGGCACTTATACGAATCTACACATAGTGAGCAGTTCATTCCGTTTGGGGTACTGCATCCCCTTTTGGATTTTCAATTAGTATGGTGAAAAATTTACGAGTCTTGAAACCTTTTTTCAACCTGTGCGTATGTATAGCTAACAATGTCCGTAGGAGGAATGTAAGAATGTCTTTTTTTCATAAAGCACTAGCAAGTTTTGGGATAGGTTCAGCAACAGTTGATACAAGGTTGGAAAAGGATACTTATCGAGCTGGAGAAGTCATGCGAGGGGAAATCATCGTGCGTGGCGGTCAAGTAGAACAACAAGTAGATTCCATCTATCTGTCCATTAATACGACATATGTACGAGAGTCAAATGATCATAAACATACAGAGGTAGCCACTCTACAAAAAGTCAAAGTGACAGAGCCTTTTACACTAGCTGCTAGTGAAGAGAAGGTCATTCCCATTTCGTTGACACTGCCATTTGAAACACCGATTAGTGCAGGCAAAACGCAAGTCTGGATTCAAACTGGACTCGATATTAAAAACGCAGTTGACCCAAGTGACAAAGATTATATTCGTGTCGAGCCAACAAGCCTCGCAGCGCAAATACTTGATGCTATAGGTCAATTAGGTTTTCGTTTACGAGAAGCAGAATGTGAGCAAGCCCCAGCCCGCTTACGTGGGTATTATCCATTTGTACAGGAGTTTGAATTTGTACCAACAGGTTCCTTTAGAGGCCATCTAGATGAACTTGAAATGGTCTTTCTGTCCCAGTCCAATCATTCAGCTGAAATTCTTTTACAAATTGACCGCAAAGTAAAAGGCATTGGAAGCTTCTTCGCTGAAGCTCTAGAGATGGATGAAAGCTACGTTCGAACAACAATTACGATGCACGATTTACCGACGCTTCCAGACAAATTCCAACAACTTATTTCAAAGCAACTATAATTTCACTAACAAGTAGTTGAAGAGCACTTCAACTACTTTACTTTTTCTCCTAGCTCCTTTTATGAAGGCGAGGTTTTAATGCATGGGCATAAAAGCGGTACTATTTGATTTAGACGGAACTTTGTTAAATAGAGATGAATCTGTAAATTTTTTTATAGAGTCGCAATATGAGCGACTCGGTATGACATTGGATGATATTCCAAAAGAAAGCTATGTATCTCGTTTTATTCAACTAGATAAGCGAGGATATGTTTGGAAGGATAAAGTCTATCAGCAATTAGTGCAGGAATTTAATATCGTATCTCTCACTTGGGAGGAGCTTCTTCAAGATTACATGAATGAATTCAAAAATTATTGTGTCGCCTTCCCAAATGTAATTAGCCTACTAGAACAATTGAAAACGGATAAATATCTTCTAGGAATCATTACGAATGGTTATGGTCATTTTCAAATGGACAATATTAAAGCTTTAGCCATAGAGAAGTATTTTGATGTGATTTTAGTTTCTGAATGGGAAAATATGAAAAAACCTAATCCCCAACTATTTTTGAGAGCTTTAGACAAGCTACAGGTTTCTCCTCATGACAGCATTTTTTTAGGAGACCATCCTGAAACTGATGTGAAGGGTGCTCAAGCTGTTGGCATGAAAGGTATTTGGAAAAAGGATGCTCAATGGGACCATGTTGAGGCAGATGCCATCCTTGATGATTTGTCAGAATTACCTTCCATCATCGACTATTTAAACAACAAACTATAAAACGGTAGACAATGACCAACGATCAATAGACTCTCGTTGGCTATTGCTATTTTCGTTCTTCGTTTTATTTCATTAACACAAAAAAAGGCTGTAGACAACTCAACATTTTTGAGTTCGTCTACAGCCTGAGCCACCCTCTAGATGGTTTTGAGCATAAAGTTATTTTACTGCTTGCTTTACTTTTTCCATTACTTCTTCAGCTGTTGCACACTGTAATGCCTCAGCGGCTAAAGCTTGCATGTCCTTTACTGACAGGCGCTTCAATAAAGAACGTGTTTTCAAAATGGATGTTGCGCTCATTGAAAACTCATCTAAGCCTAAGCCAAGCAATAAAGGAACTGCTAGCTCGTCGCCTGCCATCTCTCCGCACATCCCTACCCATTTTTGTTCTTGATGGGCGGCATGAATGACCATTTGAACCAAGCGTAAAATAGCTGGATTGTACGGCTGATATAAATAAGATACTTTTTCATTCATACGATCTGCAGCCATTGTATATTGAATTAAATCATTTGTTCCAATGGAGAAAAAGTCCACTTCCTTGGCAAAAACATCAGCCATCACTGCTGTAGCAGGAATTTCCACCATCATGCCTATTTCAATGTCAGCACTTACGTCCTTCCCTGCTGCTACTAGCTGTTCTTGCTCTTCTAATAAAATCGCTTTAGCCTCACGGAACTCTTGAATAGTCGCAATCATTGGGAACATAATTTTTAGGTTGCCATAAACAGATGCTCGCAGTAAAGCGCGTAATTGTGTACGGAACAATTCCTGTTGCTCTAAGCATAGACGAATGGCGCGATGTCCTAGGAATGGATTCATTTCTTCCTGTAGTGGTAAATACGGTAAGTGTTTGTCTCCACCAATATCTAGTGTACGAATGACCACAGGCTTACCTTGCATTCCTTCTAAAACCGTCTTATACGCTGTAAATTGCTCTTCCTCAGATGGCAGGTTTTCACGGCCCATATATAAAAACTCTGTTCGATATAAGCCAATTCCTTCAGCCCCATGACGCAAAACGCCCTCCAAATCGCCTGGAGAGCCGATATTAGCTGCTAGCTCTACATGGACACCGTCTTGAGATACCGTTTGTTCGTTTACTAACGTTGACCATTCCGCTTGTTGAGTATGATAGCTTTGTGCTTTTTCTTGATAGCTGGCAATCACATCTTCCGTCGGATTGATCAGTACTTGACCTGATAAACCATCCACGATTAATAAATCTCCATCTTGAATAGTCGTCGTTGCTGCTCCAGTTCCGACTACTGCAGGAATCTCTAACGAACGGGCCATAATCGCTGAATGAGAGGTACGACCCCCAATATCAGTAATAAAACCAAGAACAAAATTACGATCCAATTGAGCCGTCTCTGAAGGAGTCAAATCATTGGCTACAATAATCACCTGTTCACTAATATTACTTGGGTTTGGAATATGTACACCGAGTAAATGTGCTAACATGCGGTTTGTCACATCTTTAATATCGGATGCACGTGCACTCATGTATTCATCATCCATACTTTCAAACAATGCCACAAACATTGATGAAACTTCATGTAAGGCAAACTCTGCATTGACCCCTTCGTCAGCTATTTTTTGATGAATAGGCCCAATTAATTCTGGGTCATTTACCACTAATAAATGCGCATCAAAAATAGCTGCTTCCTCGGCACTGAATTTTTTTAATGTTTGCTGTTTAATCGCCACTAACTCTTGCTCTGTTTGGGCAAGGGCAGCGGCTAAACGTTGCTGCTCCGCCTGAACATCTTGAACCTTTGTTTGGCTAAATGTTAAATCCGGTTGTACAAAACGATACGCTTTAGCAATGGCAATGCCGTCTGAAGCGGCAATACCAGTGAAATGTGTCATTGTGCAAGCCCCATTTCTGTCATTAATGTTGCCAATGCCTCAAATGCTTGCTCTTCATCTTCCCCCTCTACATAAAGTGTAAATTGAGAACCTTGCTTTAATGCTAATCCCATTACGCCAAGAATAGATTTTAAATTTGCTGCTTTTTCTTCCGTACGCACTTCGATAGCGGAAGTGAATGGCGTAGCCTTTGCCACAAGCTGGCTCGCTGGACGTGCATGAATTCCTAAAGGATCGATTACTGTAAATTGTTGTGTTTTCATTATTTATTCTCCTCTACTTGTAAGTCTGTTAAGATGATGACATTTGGATGTTTGGATAAAACACTTGCTGGAATCTCCTCTGTATAATCAGAGGCCAGCACACGTTCTAACACCTCACGCTTAGTTTCTCCCACTGCTAGTAACAAAATGCATTTTGCGCGCATAATAGATTGAATCCCCATAGTGAACGCTTGCGTGGGCACTTCATCAATCGAAGAAAAGAAGCGAGCATTGGCTTGACGAGTCGATTCCTCCAATGTCACAAGATGTGTCATGGATTCAAATGGTGTACCGGGTTCATTAAAACCAATATGGCCATTTTGTCCGATACCAAGCAATTGAAAGTCTAAGGAATGTTGTTGTAGTAGGGCTTCATAGCGAGCTGCTTCCTCTATAGGATCAGCTGCTAAGCCATTTGGTAAATAGGATGCCTGGAATGGTTTTTCGTGAAATAAATGCTGATGCATATAATAGGCATAGCTTTGCTCATGATTGGCCTCAAGCCCTACATATTCATCCAAATTAAAGCTGATGCAATTCGAAAAATCAATATCCGTTTTACAGATTTTAGCATACAACGGTTCCATCGTTCCACCAGTAGCTAGCCCGAACGTAGTGGACCCATTATTTTTAGCATCTGCTATGATGGCTACTGCTCGTGCATATAAATCTTCTTTTGAATCAAATCTTTCTATGTTCACCACATATCCTCCTTTTCCTAAAGCCTTAAAAATGAATGCGCCGACCATATTGATCAATAAGCTCATCATTATTGGTGTTACCTAAGTTACTGCTAGCAAACACTGGTAAGCTGGCGCCTTGTTCATGTAGAACTTCAATGATTTGGGCGAATAGAGCATTTAATAGTGCTGCACCTAACACTGTAGATACAGGTCCATATTGCAACTCATCAACTGTTAAAACCCCATCCCCTAATGGGACATGTGTATTTAGAACGTCATCTACGATATCCTCTAAACGTTTGCCTGAAGGATGGCGTGATGGCTGATGTTGATAGGCCAATGATTGCAGTGAGATTGTATGCGCACCTGCTTCTTTGGCGTAGATCGCCATATCAATAGGGACTGGATTGTTGGCAGATGTTGAAATAATGATACAAACATCCTTGGCATCAAACTGTAGCTGATCCTTATAGGAGGCTAAAAATGCTTGCTTCTTTTCATTTTGTGAAGATTGCCGTGCTCCCTGATGTAGCATTAAGGATTCAATGTGTATTGGTTTGACAGGGACTAATCCACCAGCCCTGAAATAACATTCTTGTGCCAATAACATGGAATGGCCTGAACCAAATAACTGGATAATGCCTCCCTGTAAGAGTCGTTTGACGATTAACTGAGCTACATGGTTTATTTGTTCATCTTCTTGTTGTGCCACCATTGTTAAATAGCGATTGACTTGTTGAAAATAGGTATTCATGATCTATCACCTTTTCATTTCAAACGTTTCTTACAAATTGTTTGCATGCATACTGATTTGCCCAGCTTTAATCGTTTGATGTAGCAGTAAATGTTCATCCACAATCACTGCATCCGCATCATATCCTTCTATAAGCTGTCCTTTGTTCGTTAATTTTAATTGCTGGGCAGCATTATAGCTGGACATTTTCACAAGCTCCTCCAATGTACAATTGGTAATCTGACGCATATTTCGTACAGCTTGATCCATTGTTAAAATACTACCCGCTAGTGAACCATTCGATAAATGGGCTCCTGATTCTGTCACATGCACCAATTGACCACCTAAATCATATTCACCGTATGGCATACCCTTCGCTCGCATCGCATCCGTTATTAAAATAATTCCGTCTGCCCCCTTCAAGCGATAAGCCATTTCCACAGCTCCTTCATGCATATGAATAAAATCAACAATCAGTTCAGCCTTTATGGCATCCACTAGCAAAACACCACCGACCACACCAGGATCACGATGATGGAATGGACGCATTTGATTGTATAAATGAGTCCCCTGTGATGCACCTAATTGTACTGCTTCTTGCATTTGCTCAAATGTAGCATCGGAATGACCAATTGATACAATAATTCCGTTTTCAGAGAGGCTCTGGACTGCTGTCATTCCATTAGGTTCTTCAGGTGCTAGCGTAATTTGTTTAATTTTTTGACCACTTAATGCTTGCCATTTTGTCATCACTTCTATATCTGGCTGGACAATATAATCAAGTGGCTGAGCTCCTGCCCGCTGCTTCGATACAAAAGGTCCTTCAATATGAAGACCAAGTAATTCCGCTTCATCTGACTTTGGCTGGAATTGTGCCACATTGGCGATGGCCCGTTCGATATTGTCAAAGCTTTGTGTCATCGTAGTTGCTAAAAAGCTGGTTGTACCTTCTTTTAATAGTGATTTGGCCATGATATGTAACCCTTCATCGGATGCATCCATTGTATCCATTTCGGCAGACCCGTGAATATGCATATCAATAAATCCTGGCAATAAAAACTTGCCTGAACCATCTAATTGTTCAAAGCCCTGCGCCTCAATATGATGGGCAACCTGAGCAATTTTACCGTCCTTCATCCACACATCCATCTGTTCATCTCGACCACTCGCATTGACCACTGTGATGTTCCGAATTATTAAACTCAAGAAAAACATCTCCTCTTCTTGAACAAGGGCTGTTGAAAAGGTATCCATTTGCAATATGATTGCCCATGTATTCCTCCGCAAACAGCCCCATGAATTGTTACTTTTTCATTGAAATAATATTGGTAGAGCCTGCTCTTTGGTAACCTGATTTTCCTAGCGTAATCTCTTGCCCCATTAGGCTAGTGAAAACGACAGGCGTAATAATGGAAGGCACTTGATCCTTAATTTTTGTGATGTCTGCTTTTAATAATGCATCCCCACGTTTAATTGTTTGACCATCTGACACAAGCATGTCAAAGCCTTCACCATTAAGCGTTACAGTATCCAATCCGACATGAATTAATAATTCTAATCCTGTATCAGATTTTAAACCGATCGCATGCTTCGTAGGGAAAATCATCACCACTTGACCGTCAAACGGTGCATAAACAGTTCCATCTGTCGGACGAATCCCAAAACCAGGACCCATCAGGCCAGCAGAGAAGGCTTCATCCGGTACTTCAGATAACGGTAATAAATCTCCCGTCATCGGCATTTCAAAATCATGGAAAGTTGTTGTTGCGTCACTTTTTACTTCTACTGTCGCTACAGGCTGTTCCGTCGGCAATTGGGCATTAGCAGGTGCTGGGTTGCCTTTTTGCAGACGTTCTTTCATAGCCTCCGCTAAAAACTCAACAGATGTTCCAATAATTACTTGTACATTGGTTTTACTAATACGCATAACACCTCGCGCA
The DNA here is from genome assembly GCF_000801965.1 of Lysinibacillus sp. A1. Classification (NCBI taxonomy): domain Bacteria; kingdom Bacillati; phylum Bacillota; class Bacilli; order Caryophanales; family Bacillaceae; genus Lysinibacillus; species Lysinibacillus sp. A1. The sequence continues at coordinate 160,134 of NZ_JSZM01000025.1, read as the reverse complement.
CCAGTTTGTTTCAATGTTTTTTCATCCACGACACTGGCATCCTGTACGGACATACGTAAGCGAGTCGTGCAGTAATCCACTTGCTGAATATTATCTTTACCACCTAATGCTTCAATTGTGTAGTAGGCACGTAAATCGATATCATCGGAAATAGCTGAATGTGATTCACCATCTTCTTCGTCATCATCTTCACGTCCTGGTGTTTTTAAGTCCAATTTTTTAATTAAGAAGTAGAAGACCACAAAATATATCGCCCCAAAACCTAAACCTAATGGTAGAAGCAGTAATGGACTGTCAGCCAAACCTAAGTTAAGCAAGTAGTCAATTAACCCGGCTGAGAATCCAAAGCCATCACGGAACCCAACAATATAGGCAACCGCAAGCGAAATACCTGTTAATACTGCATGGATACCATAAAGTACTGGTGATAAGAACATGAATGAAAATTCAATCGGCTCCGTAACACCTGTTAAAAAGGCAGTTAAAGCAATAGATACGAACATCCCACCAACGATCGGACGTTTTTCTTTTTTCGCTGTAAAATACATCGCAAGACAAGCCGCTGGTAAACCAAACATCATAATTGGGAAGAATCCAGCTTGGAAATGTCCAGCTGTTGGATCTCCTGCTAAGAAACGATTAATATCCCCTTTCACAATTTCTCCCGCGGCATTCGTAAATTCACCGAAGTCGAACCAAATAACCGTATTAATTACATGGTGAAGACCAACTGGTATTAATAGACGGTTGAAGAAACCATACATCCCAACACCAAGTGATCCTGCACCGATCATCCAATTTCCGACAGCATCAATACCGCCCTGAATTGGTCCCCAAACGATCGCTAAAATACTCGCTAAAATCGCCATGGTGATGGACGTGATAATTGGTACAAACCGTCGTCCACCAAAGAATGATAACCATTCTGGAAATTTCACATTATAATATTTGTTATACAGTAACCCTGCCGTAATACCGGCAATAATACCGCCAAACACACCCATATTTAATTCTTCATTAACCGTCCCTAAAACGGCTATTAATACGAGGTGAGCAATCGCACCCGCAAGAGCGGCTCCCCCACTGCTATCATGTGCTAACCCCATCGCAATACCAATCGCAAAAATAATAGGTAAATTGCCTAGTATAGCATTCCCAGAAGCGGCCATAATACTAGCAATATACTGAATGGCTTCATTCGGTACTGCACCAAGCATATCCCCAGAACCTAAACGCAAAAGCAAAGCTGCTGCCGGTAATGTCGCGATTGGAAACATAAGTGACTTACCGATTTTTTGTAAGAAAGCAAACATTCTTCATCCCCCTTTGGTATAGTTGTCTAGACCACTTTTATGAAAAAAAAGCGTTTTCATTAAGTTGCTATTATTATAGGCGCAATTTGAAAAAAAATAAATACTTTTTTAATAATTCTTGATGTAAAAAAAACCGTACCCCAATAAAGCATTAGGGCACAGTTCTTATTTAAATTATGCAGTAACGTCTCGTTTCATAAAGGATGTATAACTAATCACTAGGAAAATTACGGCGTAAATAGCTAATACAGTTAGCGAGAATGGCATTGTCATATCTGGAACCATTAAAATACCTTTTTCATATTGAGTTAAATCTGAATGTGTTAGCCAAATGTATTTTACAACGTCGTATCTACTTAAGAACATGACGATCATGCCACCTGTAAATGAAAGGAACATTGTTAAGCCGATTGCTAATGAGCTAGAACGGAACACTGAACCAACTAAAAAGGCAAATAATGTCGACATGACAAAATCACCGCCAGAGAGTAGGTAATGATAGGCTAAATCATTCCATACTGCCTTTTCAGCCACCTGCCCATTGACAACTTCTAATTCCACACCTGAGCCTACACCAAATAATACTAAACCTACAATTGCACTCACCACTACGTTTACGGCCACTAAAAACAAGCCGAATAAGAAAATCGTCAATAGTTTAGACGTTAACACTTTCGCACGGGACATTGGGCGAGTCAACAGCATTTTTATGGTACCTGTTGAAAATTCACTGGAGACAATACTTGCGGCTGTAATCACCGTAAATAATGTGACAAGTGTTAGCATATTGCTTGTAAAGGACATAAAGCTTGCAAGGCTGTTATCTTTTTGACTCGGCGCATCATGGGCTAAACGGTACTCCGAAATAGCAATTCGTTCTTCAAAAAATGCTTTGTCTTCCTCGGATAAATCCTCCTCTGCTAGCATTGCCTTATTATTTTGGATAGACTGCTGCTCTATCTCCTGCCATGATCCCTCATCTGATGATTTACCCTCATAATATTTCATGATGCCACCAGGAACTAAAATGACAAGGACAAGCATAGCGACCATCGCCCACGTCCCTTTTTTATGCCATAATTTCATCCATTCATTTTGAATTAGCTTCAGCAATTTGTCCGCCTCCAGTCATTTCTAAGAATTGATCTTCTAATGTTTTCTGATGTGGCTGTACGGCAAATAGCTGCATACCTGCTTGCACAAGCCCTAACGTCAATGCAGGAACATCTTCTTTCTTCAATTCAATTACATAGCCTTGATTCACTGCCTCAAACTTGTAATCATGTTGTGCCAGATGGGCAGAAACCTGCTCTTTTGGCTGTGCTTCCACATAGTAGAACGACGTACTTTCATTGTGAATTTCACGAATGTCGATCAGTTTCCCATTTTGTATGACGGCTACTCGATCACACATTAATTCAATTTCAGATAATAAGTGACTGGATACAAAAACAGAAACATTATCTTCTGCCGCAATTTTGCGAAGGTACATACGGAATTCCCGAATACTAGCAGGGTCTAAGCCATTCGTTGGTTCATCTAATATTAGAAATTTTGGTCGATGTAATAACGCCTGAGCAAGCCCTAGTCGTTGACGCATACCAAGAGAATACGTTGCAACCTTCTCATGGATACGATTTTCTAGACCCACCTGTTTAACGACTTCCATGATTCGTTCTTTTGTAACATTTTTATGCATACGTGCAAAATGCAATAAATTTTTATAGCCCGACATAAATTTATACATTTCTGGATTTTCGACAATCACGCCAACCTTGCTAATCGCTTCCTCATAATGCTCCTGTAGTGAAAGCCCATCAATGATAACCTTGCCCTCTGTTGGATGCATGAGACCTGTCATCATACGAATTGTCGTTGTTTTCCCTGCCCCATTGGGTCCTAAAAAACCTGTAATTTGTCCTGGATATAAATCAATGTTTAATTGTTGTATTAATTGCTTTCCACCAATGGTCTTCGATAGATTTTGCAATTGAACAATTGGTTCTGTCATATTTATTCACCCTTTCTTTATTGTTAGGCCTAATCGTTAAAAGCTATTGCGGTCTGTGTCATTGGTAGAAGAACGATAAAAACCTTTCATCCACTCAACCGCATCTTTATTGGTCACATCACGCAATGTCTCTACATCTTCATAAGCTGTGATAGAGCCCGCTTTTAATAAAATAATTTGATCTAAAATAGGTTCAACCTCATATAATTCATGTGTAGACAGCAAAATCGTTTGATTTTCGATGTCCGTAAATTGAATTAAACCTTTAATGAGCTGCTCTCGCACAATCGGATCTAGCCCAGCAAATGGTTCATCCATTAAATAATAAGGAACTTCTCGGCCCAGTGTAGCAGCCATTTTCATACGACCACGATTCCCTTTTGATAATTGACGTAGCTTCGTATTTTTATCCACCTGTAAAAATTCTGCTACTATACAAGCCTTATCATAGGAAAAGTCTTCAAATTGAGAGGCGTAGTGCTGAAAAAGCTGTTCACCCGTATAATAATCAAAAAACAAATCTGTATCTGGTAAGTAAGCAATTTGGTCCGCACTACGTCGGGAAATGGGTTGACCATTCAATACTACTTCACCAGCTGATGATTGTAGTAAGCCCGCTAAAACTTTGAGAAGTGTAGATTTACCACTACCATTTTCCCCAACTAGTCCAATTATCTGTCCAATAGGAAAGGAAAAGGATATATCCTGTAAAATGGGCTTATTCTTATACTGAAAAGAGACATTCGATAGCTGTAACATTCCTTCACCTCACGCTTTATTTTTTAAAACAATGAGCATTTCTTCCTTAGAAAATCCCAATGCCTCGATGGAAGTTAAAAAACTTTCGGCTAACTTATTTTTCATATCATCCCGTAATACGTCAATGCGTTCCTCATTGGTCGTAATAAATGTGCCCTGTCCTCGTTTGGTTTCCGTTATATTCATTGCCTCTAACTCCTTATAGACTCGTTGCACTGTATTAACATTGACACCCGTTTCGACTGCATATTCTCGAACAGAGGGCAGTCGATCCCCAAGCAATATGTGCCCCTTCAAAATGTCTCCGCATATCCGATCGACAAGCTGACTATAAATCGGTTTATCACGTGAAAAATCCATCGTCATCGTAATACCACCTTTTCAAGCCACTTGGATGCCGCTAAAAAGAGCAGCACGATGAGTACTATAGAAGCAAATTCTTCCACAACATAAATAGAGCCTAGCCTCCATTCCACCGTTGTCGCCGCTCTTACTTTGGGTAAAAACGGTTCAAATTTGCTTAACGAAATGGCGCCACGTTGGAAAACCGTTTCATAAAACGGACTCTCCGTTATTCGTACCCAAGCAGATGTTGTAAAGCCAAAAGCAACCATCGTCAACACAATGGAAAAACGCCCAATTACATGCTTTAATTGCAAGTAAAAAGCTAAAAAGAACAACAGCAAAACAAATAACATAAATTGGAAAATAGTTAATGCAATAACGATTATTACTAAAACAAAAATGATTTGTCCAATATTTGCAATAAACTCTTCTTTTAGATGAAAGATGGCAAAACTTACAAAGAGCGTATTAAAAAGCACATACCCTATTAGTGAACAGGCTATCTTTGCTCCAATTAGCTTTGTGATGGAACTAGTGGAATGGAGCCAACTTTCCTTAGCTTTAATATCCAATCGCATACTCGCTAAAAATTGTAAGACGGAATAAAATCCACCTACAAAAAGGACGAGAAGTGTAAAGGCAAATGCAAGCTGATTTTCTTGAGCAAAGAGATCAACAAATTGATGCAATACATAGGGAACGATCCAGGAAAGCATAATGCCTGAAAATATCCCCATCAAAAACCATGAGCGATAAAGTACCCATTCTTTTTTTAAAAGTCCTACAAAACTTTTCATGCTCAGCACCTCGTGTCATAGTGTACTAGTCAGATATTACACTATGACTTCCTTATTTTCAAGTGCCAAATACAAGAAAAAGGAAGATAGAGCCTCATTTGATTAGAATGAAACCTTTAACCTGTATAGCCTAAGGACTTCACGCATCAATTTAGTAAAATCAGAATACATTGAGAGCACACAAAGACGAAGGAAAGGTGATAGTGGAATGGAAAAAAGGGTGTTATTTGATTTTGACATTGAATTTACAAATGGAGGGGGCATTCAAGGGCAAAAATTTCGCCTTGATATTGAAGGAGATGACATCTCTGACGAAGAGTTAGCTCAATATATTGTAGAAGATATGAGGTTACTAATGGTGGGCAAAGTAAGCATTCTTAACAAGAGAATTATTAATGAAAAACATAAACGACAAGATTAGTCCAACTTAGACCTCTTAATGCATTAAAAAAGAAGAGCCCTCTTTAGGACTCTTCTTCTCTATACCATTTTCCCTACTACTTTTACTTTTAATCTTGTTGCGTTTTCTGGATGATAGGCTAATGGCGTTTCTTCCACTTCAACCAATTCAATGGTATCCGCAAGGGCACCTGCTAATACAGCTTGTTTCACTGCTTTATTTTGTGCATCCTTTAAAGATTCATCACGAGGTTCTTTGGAATAAATATAAATTTGCTCGTATTGTCCACTAATTTGTGCAATGGATGCTCCAATGGCATTTGCCACACCGCCATATTCCGATTTGGCAATTGTTGAAACACCTTGAATTGTTTCTGGCACAATAATACTACCCCCGCCTACTAAAACAAGCGATACATCCTCTGACGATGTTTTCATTTTATCAATGGCCTGTTCTAGTAACGAGGAAATTTCTTCTTGAACGGCTTTAGCAAATGCTTCATCAATATGTGCCACTAAATTTGGATTTCCTACTTCTGCAAGACCTAAACGGACGGCAATATCTGTTGTTGTCATCGTCGACCCACCAAATACTAATGCCTCTTCACTAATTTTATAGCCGACACTATCTGGTCCAACGGTAATTTTATTATCCTTCACTCGAACAATACTACCACCACCTAGTCCGACTGAAATAATGTCAGGCATTCTAAAGTTAGTGCGGATATCCCCTACCTCCACCGCGACTGAAGATTCTCGGGGGAATCCATCTTGTAACACACCAATATCCGAAGTAGTACCACCTACATCTAATACCATTGTATTTTGAATTTGTGATAAATACGAAGCACCTCGAATACTATTTGTAGGTCCACAAGCTATCGTTAAGATTGGGAATTGCTTCGCATAGTCGATGGACATTAATGTACCGTCATTTTGACAGAGGTACACTTCTACATTAAAAATGCCTTCCGCTTGAAGGGCTTGAATAAAACCCTGTGTTGTCGTCTCAATGACCTTGCATAGAGCTGCGTTTAGAATCGTTGCATTTTCACGCTCAATTAAGCCTACAGAGCCAATTAACGATGAGCAAGAAACTGGGAAATCTTCACCATAGATCGCTTGAATCCAATCACGAACCTGCAATTCTTGATCATTTTTAATAGATGAAAAGACACCTACAATGGCAATTGATTCTACTTGGTCACGCCATTCTTCTAAGAGCTTTGTAATCTCTTCCTGATCAAGCGCACTCAATAGCTGGCCATCGTATTCATAGCCTCCATGTGCGATTGCATAATTTCCTGATAATTTTTCAATCATATCGGATGGCCAAGCTGTATAAGGTAGCACTGATGCTGTAGCTGGATAGCCCAGTCGAATCACACCAACCCTTGCTAGCTTCTTACGTTCAACGATGGCATTTGTACATTGAGTAGTCCCTAGCATCGCATGTGTAATTTTCGTTTTATCAATGTTTGCACCCTGTAATAATTGCTGTAACGATTGTTCGATACCTGATTTAATATCTAAACTTGTCGGTGACTTCACACTATAAACAAGCTGACTATTATGATCTAAAAGTATGGCATCTGTATTTGTTCCGCCTACGTCAATTCCGATTTTATACATGTTCAGCTACCCCCTTTTTCACCAATTCTTCAATTGGCACGAAATTATAATCATACCCAAAGTATTTTGGTCCTGCTGTTTCTATCCCTTTTGCTGTGCGCCATTTTTCATGTGATGGTAAACCAATGACACGCACACGTTTACCGTATTTTAAACTCTCTGTCGTCACAGGCAATAATGTCTCATAATCGACTAAACAAATCAGGTCAGGTGTCATCGCCACAACTTGATCGTTCTTCTCTGCCAGTAAATTTTCATTTTGGAAATGCACCTTCATCTGATCCTCTTTATAGCCATCAATTCCTTCAAGAAGCATTTTCCCTAAGTTAAAGCCGCCCTTCGTTTCACGAATCACATCAACAATTTTCCCTTGAAATAGCTCGTACCCTGCAATAAGCTTTAAAAGGCTTGCTAGCTTATCGATCACCTCTTGATCTTTAGAAGCAATAATTTCACCGATTTTTTCAGAAAGTGTCACAATATGATGCACACCACTTTTTTTAATTTGAGCACCAGTTGTTGGATACAAGCTCACTAATGAGCTAGCTCCCATCTCAACAGTTGCCGAGCGGGCGATACGCTCTGTCCATTTATTATCAATCGTTTCAAAAATGCCGATATTACCCTTTTCATCTGTGATGGCCATAGGTGTTGCCGAAATACCATCTAGATTAAACGTCACCATTTGCAACTCTGGGAATGCGCGCCCCATACCATCGCAATCAATCAAAGGTAAACCTAGCTGAGCAGCCACCACAATCGGAATCATCGAATTGACCCCACCCGCTTCCATCGGGTATGTACCAGCAATTTTATCCTTCCCTAAATATTGTGCAAGCTTTTGGAAAACTTTTACGAACTCGTCGCCACGAGGAAATTTTTCAACTAAAACCGATGGTGCTCCCATCATAGCTGCGGGAATGAAAAAATCCTCATCCTCAATTTCATCCACGGAATACAACCGAACAGGGCCATTTTTTTCAATAGCAGAAAGTGCCATTAATTTCCCGATATACGGATCTCCGCCACCACCTGTCCCTAGAAATGCTGCACCTATAGCTATATGTTCAATAGCCGCTTGATCTAAATATCTCATCTATGTTCCTCCAATATGACAGTTTTTTGTACGGATACACGATATCCAATATAATAAATAGCAAATGAAATAATAATGCCGATCATCGGTTGATTAGGTAATGTCGGCAATTCAGGAAATAAAGAGAATACGACGGGCATACAGGCAATCACTGCCCCAACTAGCCAAGAAAGCACCCCTAAGCGATTAACGCCTTCCACCTCAACCCAGCTATCTTTACGACCTTTATGGATGACCCAATAGGAAGCAATCATGACACCTGCAACAGGTGGAATCATCGCGGATAGAATCGACATAATTGGTGTGAAATAATTTAAAATCCCTATGACTGCTAAAATCGTACCAATTGTCCCAGCAACAAAAATTGCCATTCTCTCTTTGTTTTTTGCTACGTCAAATACATTAATTAAGGCAATACCGCCTGAAATCGCATTGACCAAATTGGTTTTCCAAGTAGCTAAAATCAAGCCAACCCCGCCAATAAATGGTGTAGCAATATGCAAAAAGACTGCGGTAATATCGCTTGTTTGATAAGCAATTGTTAAAATGGCCCCTACGCCAATCATTAGCACTCCAGCAGGAATAATTCCTAACGTAGCAGCCTTGAAAACATCTGAACGTTTTTTGGAAAATTGCGAATAATCCCCCGCTATAACTGCCCCTAATGCGAATGAACCAATTGTCACTGCTAAACCATCCATAAAGCTCATATTTCCTTGTGGTTGGTAAGCACGTATAAACTCCAACTGATCCCCTGTTAACGTTTGGACTAAACCGTATACGCAAATAATGACTAATAATGGGACAGCAATATAGCTTAATGTACGTAATACTTTCATGCCATAGATAGCAGATACAACCATCACCATACCACTTATGAACGAAGCTAAAGGAACTGGTATATTTAAGTGATAGATTGCTAGCAAATTTGCTAAGGCAACCCCACAAACATTAGCCTGAATACCAAACCACCCTAAGCAAGCGATAGCTAGGATAATAGACAAAATAGTTCGAGAGCCTTTTTTACCGAACACTTGACCAGCGACATGGACAGTTGGCTTACCTAAATCACTGCTTTGCATTCCTTGTAATATCATAATAAATACGACGATCGCGTAGCCTACAAATGCTACAGCCAGTGCCTTCGATAAACTCATACTTGTAATGAGTGCATTCCCTACCAATAAACTAGGAATACATATCATGGCACCCGCCCAAATAATCCCTAAGCTATACCACGATTGAACATTGTTGTCATTTCTCAAGTGACTCCCTCCTTATACTTGGGTGATGGATGAATGTTTTTAATTATAAAGAAAGTATGGAAGAGAGTCTTTTGCGTAAATAAAAAAAATAATCTGAAATTTTGTTCAAAATGACAAAATTTCAGATTATTCTAGTCATTGATTAATCGATAGAGCATGCAAGCCATATACACATCATAAAATTCGGCGTAAATGGTCACATCTATCCCAATCAGTTCACTAATTTTTTTGATACGGTATTTCACCGTATTTTTATGAATATAAAGTAGCTCTGCACAGCGCTCCACACTCGCATGTGCATCTAATAAAAAGGTAATCAATGTCTGTAATGTATCATGATCATGTAAAATGGGGTCAATGACCGATAAGTATTCCTCAATCATTTCTTCCCCCTGCTTACTTACATCCATAGCTCTTTTCATGGAACGAACCTCAGCTGCTGTAAATAATTTTCGCATGGGGTATATCGTGTGGGCTTTATCACCTACCTGATTGACCAACTGATACATCTGACGAACGGCCTTCGTGTTTTTCATTTTTGGTGCATAGACGATTTCTGCGATTTGTCCAGCATAATTGGTAGTTTCATTATATTCGGCAGTAATTTCAAACTCATGGTGCTTGTACATGCAATTACCAAGTAGAACAATCATACAATGGTCCATACATTGAATAACTCTTGTTTGATAGTATTTAGACAGCTGCTCTTCTAACTCATCTCGAATCTTTTTTTCATCCGCTAAATCATGCATATATACTAACCACATCATTTGAATAGCAGAAACATCTATATGAAGGAGATTGGCTAATCTTCTCATTTTTTCACTTTCATCATTAATGATTGCTTTGACTAAGGCATACTCGCTGACCTCATCATGCTTGTCTCCCCATAAATTAATCGCCACTTGGACAACCTCACTTACCTTTTCAATTGTCTTGGCAGGTAACTTGGTATTTTCTTTTATAAGGAATAAAAAAAGAGGCTCCCCATTTTTTTGATGTACTCTTTTATATTCAATCACACATGAGATGTCACTTCGTTTGAATTCACCTTTACCTGTTTCACGATAAACTTGTGATTGTGAGCATTCATGGATAGCGTGGACCACATCTAATGATGAATTTCTTGGCCACATGACTTGATTGATAATATCTAAATGACTATTGGTTAATAGAATATTGGCTTTCAAGCGATCTGATAGCATTTTCAATGTAATTTCGACACTTCTTAAATGCTCTGGCAATAAGGATACCTTCTCTAATGTTTCCTTGACGAAATGGTCATTGACACCCTGATTACTAACAATCGCTTCCATAACTTCATAAATAACCTCATTATAACGAAGGGAATAATCATTCTTTGGCATACAGATGATAATAAACCCTTGAGATTCCGCTAAGGCGAGCACTTCCTCTGGTATATGTGGCAACACGATACCAACATAATATAAGATAAGGCCCAGCTCTCCTAAATCGTGTAAATGCTGTATGGTTTCACATTGCTGTTCTACACTATCTCGAATGGAATAGAAGGAGCTAATGACGAGCTCTTCTGCATACCATTCCTCTTGCACACGATTAATAATTTTCGAATAAAAATCAACATTCGATACTTCTAAAACGGATAAAGAAGAAACCGTACGATGCAGATTATCTCGCCCTGTTAAAACCTCTGCCCCGCGAAAGGAAGGCAAATGCAGTAAATCTTTCACCGTTACCCCCATGTTCAACCACCACTACTTTTTCTAAATTTTCTATACAATGTCTTGTGAAGAAGAATACCATAATCGCACCTGTCTTTCAAAATATGGGTGTATTCATATTCATAACTTCGCATGTACGTGCTAAAATAATAGCTAAGTTTATGAGGTAAGAGAGGAAAAAAGAGAATGTCTAGACTAACAAATAGAGACACATCGTTTGGCACGACAATCCGAGAAAGCTTACAGGCAGATTGCCAAAGCTGTTTTGGCTTATGTTGTACCGCATTAAATATAGTAGCTTCTAGTGATTTTGCCATGGATAAACCAGCAGGCAAGCCATGCTCCAATTTAAAGGAGGATTATAGCTGTCAAATTCATAGCAAGCTAAGAAAAAGTGGCTATAAAGGCTGTACTGTTTTTGATTGCTTAGGGGCAGGTCAGCAAGTTTCCCAAGTGACATTTAAAGGGCAAGATTGGCGCCAATCACGAGAGCATGCTGAGAAGATGTTTCAAGTGTTTCCAATTATGGAGCAGCTATATGAAATGATTGCGTATGTAGCTGAAGCTCTTTCCTATCCAGTTGACGATACGCTCCATGAACAGCTCCTCGTTCAATTAGAGCAGCTACAGCAGGCAACAGAGCTTGACGCTAATGGCTTATTGGCACTGGACATGATTGCTATTCGTATGCCAGTAAACGCACTTCTTTTAAAAACAAGCGAACAAATGCGGCAACAGCTAGTAAAGGGGAAAACTTCTCCTAAATTAAATCAGCGTGGTGCTGATTGGATGGGGAAAAATTTCAAGGGGAAAGATTTACGAGCTACTGATTTAAGAGGTAGCTATTTAATTGCTGCCAATTTACAAGGAGCCAATTTACAAGGGGTAGATTTCATTGGGGCTGATATGCGTGATACCAATTTACGCGGCGCAGATCTATCGACAAGTTTATTTTTAACACAAATGCAAATCAATGCCGCACAAGGTGACAGCACTACGAAACTACCTTCGTATATTAAACGTCCCGCTCATTGGCAATAAAAAAGGATGCCTCCAATAGAGACATCCCTTTCCGCCATAAGCGTTTTACTAAAGACGCTTAGGCTTGCTTCTTTTTATAAATGATCGTTGCCCCGATCAATGCTAGTAATATCGCTTGGCCAATCATCGTTTCTACGGTTGGATAGAAACCAATCATGCTTACGACAGGTAAGCCATCAACAATCGTTGTAGAAATCTTATTAGTTAGCTGCAATGTATGCAGACTGACACCGATAATTTTAAAGGCTAATATATAAATAAGCCAGGTCGCTACGGCAAAGAATTTATGAATAGGAATTTTGCCACTTGCCTTAAACAACACAACGGCAAGCACGGCAAGGATAATGAGTGCCACGACAATCCCAAGAATAAATTGAGAAGTCGCCATTTTCGGTGCAATACCCGCATAAAAGACAAGCGTTTCTGCCCCTTCTCGGAAAACGGATAAGAAGCTAATCGCTGCCATCGCAAAAATAGAGCCACTGGAAATGGCATTGCCCATTTGCTTCGAAATATAGCGATTCCAACTGACCACACTCGATTTACTATGCAGCCAAATACCTACACCAATCATCATTGCTGCAGCCAGTAAGCCTACATAGCCTTCCATTAATTCACGATTCGTATCAATTGTAGCCGAATTTAAAATCGTTGACATAAGAACTGCGGCAACTGCTGATAACAGAACGCCCACAAACGCTCCGATATAAATCCATTTACGCATTTTCTTCTGCCCTGATTTATTAAGAAATGACACAAGAGCTAATATAATGAGTAAAGCCTCTAGCCCTTCTCGAAGTAATATTAACGCGGCATCCCAAACTGTATAATCTGAATCACCTTGAATTAACTCGATTTCCGTACGGAATGTATTTAATTTTTTCGTAATAGCCCCTTGATCGACAGAGGATTTTAATAAATCACTGGCGATTATGGGCATATCACTTTCAATTTTTGTATATAGACTACCATTACGAGTTGAGATTTCTATTTCAACTCGTGGCCAAATCGTGATAAATTCACGAACCTTATTAGAGGCTGCCTTATAATCACCATTATCTACATAGTCCAACGCCTCATCAATATAAGCAATTAATGTAGCTAGCGAATAGTCTCCTTCTACCGCTTCAGCCGTTTCTTTACCCGCTACAAAATCTACAATTGTTTGTTGTAAATCTGCAAATTGAGTTTTCATTAAAGCGATATCTGGTTCTTCCGCAGAAATAGAGATTCGTAGAAATGCCATCTGTGTTTCGATTTGCCCATACATGGCAATACTTTGCTCACGTACAGGTCGCTCACTTTTATTCCACTTGAGATTAAAATCCTTGTATGCTTCATCAATAGCCTGAACATCACCACTAGCTAAAGCATTTTCAAAGTCTGCCAAAATTGGCTTCATCTTTTGTCCAAACTCTGCTCGCTGTGCAGCCTCATCTACTGGATTTTCCAGTTTTTCTAGCGCCCGTAATGCATTCGACAATGCTGACAACGCCTCTAAACGGTCATCCTTTGACTTGGCCTCTGTTGCTTGCGCAAGGATCTCATCAACCTTTGCTTTCGCCTCTTTTTGTTCTGAAGAAACCATAGCCCAGTCTGTGGCAAACTGTTCAAGCGCCTGTTTCGCCTCTGCCTCTTTATCCTGCTTCGTATTCATCAATGCATCACTAATCGCAATATATAAAGGACTATACGATTGCGCAGCTTGCACTGGTAAAGCTAAAGTCAGAACTAAAGCAATCACAATACTACAGCGCGTTAAAAAGTGCTTCACCTAAATAACTCCCCTTTTGTACACCAGGGAAGCAAGCAAACACTGCACTGCCTCGATGGGTAATATACTCATTCATTTTATCCATACGCCCTAAGCTATTTTGAATCGTTGTAAATTGGGCTGGGTCTTTTTGAAATGAAATAAAGATAAGCCCCGCATCATGAGTGCCTGTATTCGACATCACACCTGATGCATAGGAATAGGATCTACGCAAAATACGAGCTCCTGATTTACGAGCTAAGTGAACATGTGATGTATCAGGCATAATATAATTCCCTTTATCATCCTTCGCCTCTACATCAAAATCATCAAATTCCTTTGTCTTACCCATCGGTGCCCCACTATCACGGTAACGACCAAATGTAGCTTCTTGATCTTTTAAAGATGTACGATCCCATGTCTCAAGATGCATTTGAACTTTACGCGCAACTAAATAAGAGCCACCTTGTAGCCAGCCTTTATCCACCCAAACAACCTTCTTTAAATCCTTCTCATCTGTAATGGATGGATTCACCGTACCGTCCTTGAATGCAAAGAGGTTTCGGGGGGTACCACCACCTGCTGGAAACGAGTTAAAGCCAGACTGTGACCATTTAATCTCCACTTTCCCTGACGCTGCACGTACTAAATTGCGGACTGCATGGAATGCCACCTGCGGATCATCTGCACAGGCTTGAATACATAGATCACCACCTGTATATTCTTTCAGTAGCTGATCCTTTGGGAAATGTGGTAAATCCTTTAATTCCGCTGGCTTTAAATGCTGCATACCAAGCTTATCAAATAAGGAAGCTCCAACACCAATAGTAATTGATAAATTGGCAGCATCTAAGCCCTCTGCCTCACCTGTATCACCAGTCGGCACTCTCGTATTCGACGAAACATCAGCCATTAATTCACCATTCATTAAACGTACAACAAGAGGTGTCCATTGCTGGAACAACTCTTGCAGTTCCTTCTTCGATGTCACTAATACATCCAAAGAAGCAAAATAAATATTCGTTTGTACAGGTGTTACAATACCTGACTGATGACTGCCGTAGAAATTGACCTTATTGCTCGCAGTGGTACTGTCAGCAACAGGCTCAAAAACATCATAGCCCATTGCTTTCATCACACCACCTAAACCAGAGGCACCAATAGCAACACCTGCCACCCCAATGCCTGTCAGTTTCAACATATCACGTCTAGAGATTTTTTTATTCATCCATTTTTCTTCATTTGACGCTGTCATTTATGTTCACTCCAAAATGATACCCATTTGACTTAATGGTTCTCCAAGCTGATTTACCGCTGCCGCAAGCGCTTTTGTATGATCCTCTGTTAATTCTTCGTAGGAAACATAGCCACCATCAGCAGTTGCATGCTGTGCTAATAAATCGTCCACCGCCTTGAATTTTTCATCAAGTGTTGTAACTAATGTTGAATCTTTCGCTTCTAATTTTGAACGTAAAATTTCAAAGATTTTTTCAGCACCTTCAATATTCGCTTTAAAATCATACAGGTCTGTATGTGAATAAATTTCCTCTTCACCTGTAATTTTAGATGTGGACACTTCATTTAATAAATCAACTGCACCTGTAATCATTAAATCAGGAGTCACTTCAACTGTTTGTACAAGGGCATGTAATTCCTTGGCATCTGCAAGTAGCTGGTCAGCCACAGCCTCATAGCCTTTTGTTGTATTTTCTTCCCATAGTGCATACTCAAGCTTATGATAGCCTGACCACTCTTCTTCGCCTTTTCCTTCTTCCTGTATATCAGCTAAACGACCATCAATACGTGGATCAAGGTCACCAAAGCTTTCCGCAATTGGTTCAGAACGTTCAAAATACATACGCGCTGGTGCATAGGCCGCTTTTGCTCCTTCAATATCGCCAGCCTTAACAAGATTCACAAATTTCTCTGTTTCTAGTAAAAATTGATCCATTTGCTCTAATGCAAATTGTTGATAGGCTGATAGTTCAGAAGATAAATCAACCTCTTGTGTTGCTTTGTCTGTTTGCTCTGTTTCAGGCTTATCTTCTTTTTTTGTATCTTCTGTATTACCACAGCCAGCCATTAGAATGCCTCCTGCTACTAATACTGACAATAATGATTTATTTTTCATACTTCGTACCTACTCCCGATTTTGTTTTATATTGTGATGATAATGATTATCATCCTCTAATGCAAGATAATTTTTTTGAAAAAGAAAAAAACGTCATTTTTAAGTTGTTTTCGAAGAACAACTAGAAAAAATACGTTTTTTCCACAATATAATGATTCTAATCTACGAAATTTTTGATTGTTTCAATTTTTCATATTTACCATGTAAGAAATAATAAAGTACAATTGATAATAAAATGACAAAGACCATCGCAAAGAAGATGGCTCTGTAGCCCGCAGATGGAACAAATAATCCTAAGAAATAAGGCCCTACGCCTAAACCTAAATCATAAAAAATGAAGTAAGTAGATGTCGCAAGTCCTAAACGTTCATTCGGAGTTACTTTAATAGCAATAGCCTGTGCAACTGAGTTGAAGTTACCATAGCCAATACCGATACAAGCAGCAGCAATTAAAAAAGCAATCGTTGTTGACGCTGAGCTAAATGCATACATACCAATAGCAAAAATCACCAAACATGGATAAATGATAATATTAGCGCCTCTTGTATCCAACAATTTCCCTGTAAATGGACGTGTAGCTAAAATGACAATCGCATAGATAATGAAGAAATAACTACCTGCTGATACTAAATCAAGCTCCTTCGCATAAAAGGTCATAAAGGACATGACGCCAGAATACGCAAAACCGATGACCAGTGCAACAAAAGCAATCGGTACAGCGCGCAATTCAATGAAGTTCGTCACCTTAAAGCCAGCCTTTGCTGCCGCATCCTTTGCCTTCTTCGGTGCATCTGGCACTGTTACGATAAAATACATGAAAAAGCAGATAATAGCTAAAACTGAATCTACAGCAAAAATCATGCGGTAATCCTCAAACAGCTGTGTTAATAAAATACCGACAAATGGTCCAATAGCTGTGGCCAAAATCGCACTTAAGCTATAATAACCAATTCCTTCACCGCGTCGCTCAGGAGGTAAAATCTGTGCAATAATCGTCCCCGTCGCTGTACTTGCCACCCCTAGGGCAATCCCCTGTACTAAACGATTCAGCATAAGTAAAGGTAAATTCCCTGCAATAAAATAGGACATCGTTGACAGCATAAATAAAAGCAATCCACAAAATAATGTTTTCTTACTGCCCCAATCCCCAATAATACGGCCCGTTCCAAGACGCCCTAATAATGTCCCGATAATAAAAATACTCGATACAAGACCCGCTGTACTTGTAGACGCATTAAAATGTTCCACTGCATAAGCAGCAATCGTAACCATTAATAAATAAAAGATTAACGTAATGGTAAAATTAATAAGTGAGACAATTAAAAAATCCTTTGTCCATAGTTTCTTTCTTGTTGTTCCTTCCACGTTACTCGCTCTCCTATTGATGAATATTCATACAAATTCTTTCAAAAACCTGTGTCGCTATTTCAATATCTCGCTGAGGTACACCTGCCAGTGCATGCTCAAAAAATGGCTTCAAGTGCGCTTTAATCTCCTGCACAAGCTCCTCTCCATGCGCCGATAAATGAACAAGCTTTTCCCGCTTATCCTTGCCCGGGATCGTTTCCACATAGCCAAGCTCCACAAGTTTATGTACAAGCTTCGTCACACTCGGCTTCTCAATAGACATAAAATTCGCGATATCCACAAAGGAATGCGGACCTTTATCCTTTAAAAAACGAAGAACTGCCCACTGTGAGCTATATAACTGATACGGTTCAAGTTGCACATTCAGCTTATTGATAAATGGTCTATACATTAAACGATACTGATTAAAAAACTCCTGCTCGATTGTCAAAAAATCACTTCCTCTTTATATTAGTTAGCCTAGCTAACTATATACCTAAAATCTCTATTTGTCTAGTCGGGATTTCGCATCTATAGAATAAGGGTATTAAAAAAAGAACCTCAACAAATGAGGTTCCTAAAAACTTGCCATATACATTTAGTAAAATAAATCCTTCATTCATTTCAGTAGTTCAAAAGCCTTTGATTTCGAGCATCCGTTTACTCGTGCTATCACTTTTCTATACATTCTTCCGTAATAAATATAAAAAATAAGGTGCCCCGATAAAGGCAACAATGATCCCCGCTGGTACAGTTGCAGTAGGAATGGCAACACGACCAATAGTATCGGACAGCATTAATAGACTTGCGCCAATGAATAATGTCAATGGTAAAAAGAATTGGTAGCGTGGTCCGACAAGCTGTTTGGCAATATGAGGTGCCATCAACCCTATAAAGGCAATACCACCTGTTACAGAAACTGCTGCTGCTGCTAGTGCCACAGCGACGATTAATAAGCGTAACCGCTCGCGCCCGATATTCATCCCAAGACCTACGGCTGTTTGCTCCGTCATCGCCAAGACATTTAAGACATTGGATTTATAGAAAATATATGGAATTCCCACGACAAGCCAAGGCACTAAAGCCCAGAAAAATGGCCAATCCGTACCCCAAACACTACCTGCAAGCCATTGGGCAATAAATTGCACATCACTTCGCTCTGCTGAGGAAATTAATACCATCATAACGCCAGATAAAGCAGAGGCTACCCCTACCCCAATTAAAATCAGTTGGACGGGTTGCACTCCTTTATTGCGTTGATAAGAGAAAAAGTAAATGCAAAGGGCAGTGAAAAGCGCACTACAAAATCCTACAACTGGCAATATATAAGCAAAGTGTGGAAGATCTCCATTTACAAGTAAATAAAAGACTGTAATCCCGACACCTGCTCCTGCATTAATACCAATGATCCCTGGATCTGCTAAATCATTGCGTGTAACCCCTTGTAGGACTGCACCTGCTAAAGCTAATGCCATCCCAGCCGCTGCTAATACCAACATTCGTGGTAAGCGAACTGAGAATAATACGAAGGATTCTTTAAAACTACCATCGCCTAGCAAGGTTGGGAGAATGCGATCAAACGAAACTGAGGCAGGTCCTAAAGAAATACCTAAAACAAAAATGAATAACGTGACGACAAGCCAAGTAAAAAACCATTTTCGCTGTTTTTTGCGACCTTCTTTAAACAAATTGGCGTCCTCCCTTCCGTACTAATAGTAGGAAGAATGGTAGACCAAGAATCGAAACAATCGCTACAACCGGCGTTTCAAATGGTGCATTAATCATACGTCCTGCAAAATCAGCCGTCACCATAAACCAGCCGCCAACAATTGCGCTCATCGGTAGGACAAAACGATAGTCTGTCCCTACAAATGCGCGAACAATATGCGGAACCATTAAGCCAACAAATGCTAGATTCCCAACAAGTGCTACGGCAGAGCCAGCTAAAATAACGACAGCAAACATCATAATACCTTTAATCAATGTTGTGTTTTGCCCAACACCTACCGCTACTTCTTCATTTAAACTTAAAATCGTTAATTGACGACTAAAAGCAAACGACAATAGGAGACCAATGACAATGACCGGAACGATCAATAACGCCTGCCATGTCGTGCCAATGAATCCGCCACTTGTCCACATCGACACATCCTTGGAAATTTGAAATAAAATGCCCGTGCCTTCAGCAACTGCTTGTAATAAAGCAGTAACTGCTGCACCAGCTAAAACAAGTCTCAATGGAGAGAAGCCTTTCTTAGTAGAGGCACCGATCCCATAAACGATCATCATACCAATTCCAGCTCCAATAAAGCAGGCTAAAATTAACGTATAATAGGAGAATTTCGGGATAAATGCCATCGTTAAAGCAAGGGCAGCATTTGCCCCTGCTGTTAAACCAAGTAGCCCTGGATCAGCTAATGGATTGCGTGTAACCCCCTGCATAATCGCTCCCGCAACTGCGAGTGCACTGCCAACAAAAATAGCAGCAATGATACGAGGAAATCGAATTTCACGTAAAATCGTGTAATGCTTACCACCACTTTGTCCGACAATTGCTTGATAGACATCTTGAATGCTCGTATTCGCTGCACCTAAGCACAGCGAGATACAAGCCGTGCCGATTAATACGATCAATGCAAGCAATACCTGAAGCCAAAATGGTAACTGTCGAAACTTTGTCATTTGCCTTCGCTACTCTCTACTAATTATTGTAAAAATTTCTCTTCAAAGAACTTCAGCTGATGCTCTAACGTGATCGGGTCATTGAAATAAAAGGCATTTGCATTCACTTCAAATAAATGACCATTTTTCACTGCCTCTAAATCTTTAAACCATGCTGCATCTGTAAATGAGTTGTCTTGGTCTTGGAACATACTGAAAATCACATAATCCCCTGCATAATCCCCTAAAACCTCTTGAGAAATTGCATAGTAGCCAGGCTCTAAAGCTGTTTCTTTAACTTTTTCAGGCATTTTCAAGCCCATTTCTTGATATAAAATCTCTGTTCCACGACCCCAATTATCGCCATAAATATAAAATTGTTTATTAAAGTTCTCTGCCACTGTTACAGTTGCATCTTCACCGATTTTTTCTTTAATTTTTTTACCTGATTCTGCTGCACGTGCTTTAAAATCTTCTACCCATGCTGTTGCTTCTTTTTCTTTATTTACAACTTTACCGATTTCAATAAATTGTTGTAAATAATCTACTTTCCCATACGTAAATAATACAGTTGGTGCGATTTCTGATAATTTATCAGCATTTTCAATACCATTTAAACCAATGATTAAGTCTGGCTCTAGCTCAAGAATTTTTTCAACATCTGTATTTTCTACAACTACTGCATCTTTAATAGCATCTTCAAAGTTTGGATTTTTTGCTGCCCATGCATCTACACCGACAACATCAACATCAAGCTGTAATAAATCCCCTACAAAAGAAGATAATACGACTACACGTTTAGGGTTTGCCGGTACTTCAACAGGACCTGCTTCTGATTGATACGTAATTGTCTCAGCTGAAGTTGCATCTTTCGAGCCTTCATCAGCCTTTTCTGTTTTCTCTTCTTTATTGCCACACGCCGCTAGTACTAGTACAAGCATCATAAACATTGGTAATAACCACTTCTTCATTGTCTTTCATTCTCCTTTAAACGGTTTGTAATAAGTTATATGTAATGCACATTGGTTTGTTTGTTCGTGGATCTTGGCCAATTACAGCATCAATATTAAACACTTTTTTTAATACTTCTGGAACCATGACTTCCTCAGCTGTTCCAAATTTAACAAGCTCTCCTTGTGACAGTGCCACAATATAATCAGAAAAACGTGCGGCTTGATTCAAATCATGGAGGACCATAACAATCGTGCGCCCTTGTTCTTCATTGAGCTTATAAAGTAACTCTAAAACCTCTAATTGATGTGCCATGTCTAAATAGGTTGTCGGCTCATCTAAAAATATAATGTCGGTTTCCTGAGCTAAAGACATTGCAATCCACACTCGTTGACGCTGTCCACCTGATAAAGCGTCTACAGATTGCAAGCGGAAGTCTTCTGTTTTTGTCACTTGTAAAGCCCAGTCAATGACCTCTTTATCTTTCTGTGATAAATTGCCAAAGCCCTTTTGATAGGGAAATCGACCGTAGGATACAAGCTC
Organism: Lysinibacillus sp. A1; assembly: GCF_000801965.1. Classification (NCBI taxonomy): domain Bacteria; kingdom Bacillati; phylum Bacillota; class Bacilli; order Caryophanales; family Bacillaceae; genus Lysinibacillus; species Lysinibacillus sp. A1. The sequence continues at coordinate 138,387 of NZ_JSZM01000025.1, read as the reverse complement.
TTCCACTGTTAAACCATGTGCACTTTCTGGGCTTTGCGGTAAAATGGCAAGTTCTTTCGCCAATTCTTTCGTGTTCATCTTGGAAATATTTTGACCATCCAAAATGACCTGTCCACTCTCATGCTTTAAAATACGTGTAATGGCCTTTAATAAGGTAGACTTTCCGCAACCATTTGAACCAATGATGGTTGTAATTTTACCATCTGGAATTTGCAGCGATAAGTCATGCACAATCGTTTTATTCTCATAACCAACACGAATCGATTCTACTTCTAAACGCAATTCGGACCCTCTCTTTCATTTTACTTCATTCCATGCTATTATAGGCACTGATAAAAATGATAATCATTATCACTAAAATTAGTCTAGTTTTATGATAAGATTTTGTCAATTACTTTTTTACTATTAATTAAGGATGTGGCAATAAAAATGCAACATGTGTATGATGTGACAATTATTGGCGGAGGCCCTGCCGGCTTGTATAGCGCCTTTTATAGTGGTTTACGAGGATTAAAAACAAAATTAATCGAGAGCCAATCTCAACTTGGTGGAAAAGTATTACTTTATCCTGAAAAGCTTATTTGGGATATAGGAGGTCACCCCCCTATTTTAGGCGAGAAATTTGTTAAACAATTGATCCAGCAAGCTAAAACATTTGACCCTACGATCCTAACAAACACAAAAGTAGATTTTATTGAACGGCAAGAAAATCTATTTATTGTACATACAGCTACTGGTGAAAAGCATTATTCAAAAACAGTTCTACTAGCAGTTGGTGGAGGTATTATTAATCCTCAGAAACTAACGCTGGAAGGTGCTGAGAAATATGAAATGTCCAATTTACACTATACCGTTCAATCCTATAAACGTTTTGTGAATAAGGATATCCTTATTTCTGGGGGCGGGAATGCGGCCATTGATTGGGCTGTCGAACTGAGCCCCATTGCTAAAAGTGTGACAGTGGTTTACCGTAAAGAAACATTATCAGCGCATGAGGCAACCGTAAAAGAAGCCCTTGATGCTGGTGTCCTGATTGAATGCAATACGACGATTACAAAGCTTTTAGCAAATGAAGATAAAACGGCTATTCAATTAGTGAGATGTGAAAACTCAAAAACAAAGGAAAGCTACACTCGTCAAATTGATGAGGTCATCATTAGTCATGGCTATAATTGTGAAGCATCCCTCACGTTTGATGAAGCGATTTCGATTCCTAAAAAGGATGATTATTATTTCGAAGGCAAAGCAACAGGTGAAACAGTACAGCCTGGTATTTTTGCGGCAGGAGATATTTTATCATTTGAAGGAAAAATTAATTTGCTACTTGGGACATTCCAAGATGCAGCCAATGCGGTCAACTCTATTAAAACTTATTTAGAGCCAACTGCTTATCGCCATGGAATGGTGTCCTCTCATAATGAACTATTTAAAGAGAAAAACCGCTCCATTATCGAAAAAGAACTTGTCCCATCCCATTAATCATAATAGAAACCCTCTTCAAGAAAGCAATCTTAAGAGGGTTTCTTTCTTTTATTTGAATAAACTTAATAGTGCCCCCATCTGTCTTAACATATTTACGCCATTCGTAATCGTTCCAGCATGACCCATAATTGTATTTAGATGATCTGGCAACTTCCCTCCTATTCTAGGACCTTGAAATTGCTGATTGGGTGGATAGTTAGGTTGCATCGCTCTACCTCGAAATGGAGGACCAAAAGTTCCCATATTGTTTGAAGGATAGACTCCTCTTCTATAATTCGGCTGAAAATGTGGCATTTATACACCTCCTATCTAAAAGCTCTTCCCTAGTATATGTGCGCCTTTTATGAAGGAATTAGACGTATGAAGAAGTATCAAAAATTATCTATTTTTGTCCTATAAAATATAGGGATTTCTAGCTTTTCACCATATGTAAGGGAACCATACTAGTTTTCTTTTCATACTATATAAAAAAAGAAGGTGGTTTTCATTCAAAATTCTAATTATCTTCAATTGTTAGCGAAATTTGGTGTGGGTGGTGCCCATCCTGGAGGCATTAATCTATCAAAGGAAATCATGAAGAATGAGCGTATTCTACCAGCCTCTCATATTTTAGATGTTGGCTGTGGTACAGGACAAACAGCTGCCTTTTTAGCTTCCCATTATGCAGCCCACGTAACGGGTATCGATATCAATCCTATTATGATAGAAAAAGCACGTCACCGCATGAAAAAAGGACATTTATCAGTCAATGTCATTCAAGGCTCGATTGAGGAAACTACATTACCCAATGAAGCATTTGACTTTGTCCTTGCTGAATCAGTTCTTGCCTTTGTAAATAAACAACGTGCATTGCAAGAGATTTTCCGTTTATTGAAAAAAGGTGGACGCTTAATTGCCATTGAATTTACCGTCCCTATGCTCCTTTCCACACTGCAGGCAGACGACATCCAACAATTTTACGGATTTGATGCGCTCCTCACGAAAAAGGATTGGGTTGCTTTATTCCAAGAGACAGGGTTTCAAGATATTCGCATACAAAAAAACAAGGATATCTCATCCAAGCCAGAATTCCACATTTCTAAGGATATTGAATCCACCTTGTATGATGTCATGGATCAGCATTTGAGGATGAACGAAAAATACGATACTATTTTAGATTACCGCATCTATATATGTACAAAATAATCTTTTAGCCAGCATCCAAAGCGTTGCTGGTTTTTTGTTATGACACCTGTCATATAGTTTCTTTGACTCGTGTGAATAGGTTTTCCCCTCCTGTTTTTTTATCATGAATATAAGAAAAACAAAGAAAGAGTGATAGAACAATGCAAACAAAACAAAGGCTTCCCTTTATCGATATGCTAAGAGGCTTCGCTGTTTTAGGAACGCTTGGAACAAATATTTGGATTTTTGCTTATCTCGGTGATTTATCGTATATCACAACGAGTAATTATACTGGTTGGTGGTCTTTCAATGATTTTTTACGCATGTTAGTGCTATTTTTTGTCAATGGAAAGCTTCTAGGATTATTAACGATTATGTTTGGGGTTGGATTACAGCTAAAATACCAGCAAGCACTTCGTAGAGGAAATGCTTGGCCTGGCATGTATCTATGGACGATTGTCTTTTTAGGGTTGGAGGGACTGCTTCATTACACACTTGTCATGGAATATGATATTTTAATGAGCTACGCCGTTACTGCTTTTATCGTGGCCATTGTCATTAGATTAGGCGACAAAGTGATGACATGGGCTTTCTATCTTTTTGGTAGCTTTCATGTCCTCCTCATTTTCTTTATTTTTGTCATTTCCTTGCTTGCAGGTAGTGTTTCCCTAAATGGTATGGAAACTGTCGCAGCCATCTATGCAAACGGTACATGGCTGGAGCAAGTACAGCATCGCCTAACAAACTTTTTATTTTATCGGACAGAAGCTATTTTTATTATCCCCATGAATGTTTTTTTATTTATTCTTGGCGTCAAGTTCATGCGCAATGAGGTTTTTTCACCAACGAATAAAGGTCATCAGGCTCGACAAAAGCTGTTTACAATCGGTGTATTCATTGGCATTCCATTAAATCTGCTAATTTTTATTCCAGGGGGGCTTTTTGATTTACCTGTTCGTTATTTATGTGCGCCGATTCTATCGATTGGCTATATTGGAATTTTAGGTAAACTGGTAGAATATAAGAGGCTTGATTGGCTTTGGCAACGATTTGCCAATGTCGGCAAAATGTCATTAAGCTGTTATGTGCTGCAAAATGTGCTGGCGTCTATTATTTTTTACGGCTGGGGACTTGGCTTAGGTGGTCATGTAAATAGCATTATTATCATAAGTATTTGGATTGCCCTTTCTTGCCTGCAGCTAGTCCTAGCAACATTTTGGCAGCAGCAATTCCAGATTGGCCCGATGGAATGGGGACGTAAAAAAACGATTCACGCTTTGACAAAGAATAAGCAACAGAGGATGGTGTAAGCCATAAAAATATATCCCAGAGAACAAGTTAAACATTATTTAATCATCGATGTTGTATCTATAATTGTATTAGTAGCCATGGTGTTATGGTCTCAATCCACACTCCCTTTCATAGCTAAGTTAGCTATTTTATTCTTGTACCTAGGCGCCTTCTATATGGCTTTATGGAATCGAAATTGGAAGCTACTACTTGCCTCACTTATAGGCTTTCTTCTTATTACTATCCTTGCCATTTACGAGGACATCTTCATGTTAATTTTCGGATTTACCTTTGCCGATTTATTAGGGAGAGCGAAATCAAAATGGCATATTGCTAGCGGAATTTTGGGGATGGCTGTCATGTTTTTAATCGTTTTCTTGGCGACCACAAATTCCCTAGCACTTGTTGATTCACAGGTACTAATACCGATGATGATCATTCAATTGGTATTTCCTATCCTCATTTATTTTGTCGAAAAATCGAAAAATCTACAGAACGAATTGGCAGATGTTAATACCCAGCTTGTTCAGCAGGAGGAAAGACAGCGCATTGCTAGAGATCTTCATGACACCATTGGTCACACCCTGACGATGATTAAAGTGAAAACAGAATTGACTACTAAGCTTATCGACCGGGACCCTTCCAGTGTCAAACAAGAATTAAACGACATATTAGCTACAACACGTACAGCCCTAAAGCAAGTACGTGAGCTTGTTTCGGATATGAATTTCGTATCTCTACAAGCGGAGCTGCATCACTGCCAGCAGCTATTACAAAGTGCCAATATTAAGACCACCATTCACAATCACTGTCCCAAAATTGTTCTTTCAAGTGTTGAGGAAACAATGCTAGCTTTATGTGTACGTGAAGCTACTACTAATATGCTAAAGCATAGTCAAGCTCAGAACTGCCATATGCAAATCCACTGTCGAACTAGACAATATACCATTGCTATTCAAGATGATGGGATTGGTTTGGAACAGAAGGGACTGGGCAATGGCATGAGCTCGATGAAAGAAAGAATGCGCGTTCTACAGGGGAATGCCCTGTTTGAAGACAATACAAAGACAGGCACAAAGGTGATATTGAGCATACCCATTCAAGATGGAAAGGAGCCCCCGTCATGATACGAGTTTTACTAGCAGAGGACCAACAAATGTTACGTGGTGCCTTAACATCCCTTTTGTCATTCGAACCCGATATTGAAGTAATCGCTGAAGTTTCTGATGGTCAAAAAGCATGGGACTACATTCAGCAGGAATTACCCGATGTTTGCCTTGTAGATATTGAAATGCCCCATCTCTCAGGGTTAGAGCTTGCAGAAAAAATTAAAGAGGCCAATTTGCCCTGCAAAGTGATGATTGTCACAACGTTTGCACGCCCAGGCTATTTACAAAAAGCAATGGATTGTGAAGTACACGGCTACTTACTGAAAGATGAACCGATTGATTATTTAATCGCTACGATTCGCAAGATTATGCAGGGTGAAAAGGTGGTCAGTAAAGATTTAGCCGCTACTTTATTTATGAAGGAGCAAAATCCTTTAAATGAGCGAGAAATTGCCGTGCTACAACTAGTGAAGGAAGGCTTAACCACTCACGAAATCAGTAAAAAATTATTTTTAACTAAAGGTACCATTCGTAATTATTTATCAACGTCTATTCAGAAACTACAAGTAGAATCAAGACAGCAAGCTGCTCAAATTGCGAGTGATAAAGGCTGGCTATAAATCAAAAAATCTCGCCACCACTGTGACGAGATTTTTTTATAGGAGAACGTATGACTGTTTATTTACCTTGTAGAACTACATTTTTCGCAGTAGCCCAATTATTTAATGGCATTACTGTATAGCTTACACCAGCTTTTAATGTGCCACCATTCGCAATATCAAAGATCCCTACTGCCCCTTTACGTGATGAATATCGATATTGAGCTTGTAATGTGCTGCCATCATTACCACGAAGTTCGACACTTCTGCCAGCTAATAAATCCGATTGGGGATCATTTGTTAATTGTAATTCAAATGATTGTCTATCGATAGCATTAGCTGATTGCAATGTAAATGGTGCCTTTTTATTGGCAACAAAGCTCTTTACATCAATTTCTGCCCATTGAGAGTACACTCGGTACGTGACACCTTGTTTTAAAGTTTGACCTGCTGGTAATCTAAATTGAGGTGCTTGTTTACCATCAGCTGCTTGTGTGAAAGGCACATAATTAGCAACAAACTCCTCCCCTTCACTTGTTTTCACTATCACATAGCGATCACGTAAAGAAGAAATAACATCAAAACGCTTCCCACTTGCATCACGATTTTGACGATCTATGCTAAATGCAAGATCTCCACGTCCTCCACGGTAAGCCTCAATGATATTAGCATAATCCACTACACCATCCTCTTGGAATGATTCCAATGTAAAAGTATCATCCGTTACTTGCGCAACATTTCGTACAAGTACTTTTTCATCTGTCCCTTCAAAGACTCTATTCCGTTGTTCTTTATAGCTTAATCTGTAGATGAAATCATCTTCCTGGAACGTAACAGGTACAATATATGTACTCGTAGAACCGGTCATTAATCGTGGAACATTGACAATCTCTAAATTTCCATTAAAATTAAAATCTTTTTTTATGGCCTCTAAATTGTTTGGATCAATATCGGCTGCTGCTAAAGGTTGGGTAAATGTAACTTGTAATGTCATTGTGTTTATTGGCTTAACTTTAGTAATTCTCGCCACCTGCTCATTGTTCACAGTTGCTACTACTTTCTGACCTGCTGCATCTGCATTTAACGGCTCACTAAATGTAACTAGACCTGCTGATAATACCGATAAAGCTAGTGCTGCTGGGACGATACGTTTTCTCAATTTCATCTTATAAACTCCTCTTTTGGTTTAATTTGGTTTACAATATTTATCATAAAGTCCATATCTAAACTGCCAATAAATAAACTATTAAAAAAGAATTAAAAAATAGAGAAATATATTTAAGAATAGCGTTGACGATAGAAAAAAAGCCATCGAGAGTGAATTCTCGATGGCCTTTATTTCAGCACGACTATTAGATGAATGACTTTAGGGTGAAATGAGAAATATAGTACTTTATGCAGAAACGCGCTTGGAACAAAGGGCGACGACTCCCGTACCGGCTTTACTTGGCTCCTGCGGCAATAAGGATTTCTTCAATCTCCTTAAATCCTTTCTGTTTCGCATGCTGTAAGGGTGACACATTATTTTTATCTGGAATATTGACGTCAGCACCATGATCAACCAACAGTTGAATGGCCGTTTGCTGTGTAGGATTGCCGTCATTTAAAACGATCGCTTCCATTAATGCCGTCCATCCCAAATGATTGATATGATTCACATCGATGTTAGTGGTAGTTAATAATTCCTCAATGACATTAATATAGCCGTGCTCAGCTGCAGGAATTAATGCCGTTCCCCCATAGCGATTTACAATTGTAGGATCGGCACCTGCTTGAATCGTTAACTTTAATATATCTAAATAGCCTTCCGCACCTGCATATAAGAAAGGCGTGTTTTTCATATCATCCTGGATGTTTACATCGGCACCTGCATCGATTAGTAATCTCGCTGCTTCCACATCCTGATTATAAGTAGCAATCATTAATGCTGTTCGATTATTTGAGTCCTGCGCATTAATATCTACTTTTTCATTGATAACCCTTTTAAGCGATTCTATATTTCTTTTTTCTACCGCTTGAAACAATTGACTTGCCAAATCTGTTGCCACCTCCTCATCTCCAGTTTTATTAATCTTTATGGCCTCCGTATCATTTGGGGCACATCCCTGCAGTAAAAATGATAAAGCGATCGTGACCGCTTGCATTTTTTTCATTTGCTCTGCACCGTCCTCACTAGTTAATTTTGTTGTAATAGTCTTAGTTTACAAGTCATTGCTAAATTGCCTATTAACCATTTCTTAAAAAAGTCTAAAATTTCAATAAAAAAACCTCGTCAAGACGACGAGGCGTTGATCTTATACATTTAGGCGGTAACCTGCACCCCATACGGTTTCCAAAAACTTTGGCTGTGCAGGATCACGTTCAATTTTTTCACGTAGCTTTCGTATATGCACAGTAACAGTGGAAACATCTGCAGCGGATTCATAGCCCCAGTTTCGCTCATATAATTGTTCTTTACTTAACACTTGATTCGGATGTTTGACAAAAAATACAAGCAAATCGAATTCCTTCGTTGTAAAGGCCACTTCTTCACCATTCACAAACACCTTACGAGCGGATGTATCGATCGTAATACCATGGATAGACAACATATTATTCGTTGGCTGGTTAGAGGCTAAACGCTCATATCTTGATAAATGCGCCTTAACCCTTGCCACAAGCTCGCTTGGACTAAAGGGCTTGGTAATATAATCATCTGCTCCTAAACCAAGCCCTCGGATTTTATCTATATCCTCTTTTTTTGCCGACACAAATAAGATGGGAATATTGTTCACTGCTCGAATTTGTTTACAAATTTCAAAGCCATTCATACCTGGAAGCATAATATCTAAAATAATTAAATCATAATCTCCATGAAGCGCCTGCTTCAGCCCCTCATCGCCATTATGTTGTATATCTACCATAAAATCATTAATTTCTAAATAATCACGTTGGAGCTCTGCTATGCTCACTTCATCTTCAATTAATAGTATTTTTTTCATGATCTTTCCTCATTTCCTCATCCTTTTTCAATGAAATGAAAATGCTCGTTCCCTTTGTCAATTCACTCTTTGCCCAAATATCGCCGCCCATTTCAAGGACGATTTGTTTTGCAATCGCTAACCCAAGACCGCTACCACCTGTTTGCGAATTTCGAGAAGGTTCCGCACGATAAAAACGGTCAAATATATGTGGTAATGCAGTAGGATCAATTCCCGTACCATTATCCGTAACTTGAATGATGGCATCATCTACTCGTTCATGCAGGGAAATAATAATCTGCTTATAGGGTTTATCCATATATTTTTCACTATTGCTCAATAAATTAGATAAGACACGTCTTAACTTATCCCTGTCTGCCATAGCAAAAAGCGGTGAGCCTGCTGATATATATTGTAAATGAATATCTCTGGCAATAAAGTCAAAACTAGCATCCTCCACATAATCATGCATATATTGTTGAAGATTCACACTGTCCATCTGGAACGGAACTTTTTTCAAATCCAATTTGGAAAATAAGAATAATTCATCAATTAATACGTCCATATCCTTAGCTTTCGTATAGATCGTCGTTAAATATTTATCCATTTTCTCTTCGGTATTCGCTACACCATCTTTAATACCTTCTACATAGCCAATAATAGAGGTCATCGGTGTTTTTAAATCATGGGAGATATTCGATAAAAGTTCTTTCCGATTCTCTTCATATTGAAGCTGAATTTGTACAGACTCCTTGAGCTTAACTCTCATTTCCTCAAACGATCGATTGAGCTGACCTATTTCATCATTAGAATGGGATGTAATTTCAAAATCTAAATCGCCCGATTTAATTCGTTGAGCCCCTTCTTTTAAGGCTGTAATAGGGTTAATGATACTTCTAGACACTAAATAATTTAATAAACCAATAATCATTAGAAATAATACAAATAAGATACCTAATAAAATAGGTAATAATTCTCGCGTTATTTCCGCATGTGAACTTACCTCTCTTAAAACAAATATACTCCCCTCCGTTTTGTCAGGGAAATAAAAATCAAACTTCACATACGTATAAAACGCTTGATTAATCATGATTGTGTCACGTGAATTAATATTGGTCGCCTCAAAACCTGGTAAACTTTGCAGTAATAATTGTTGATGCTCTTGCTGTGTGGCATAAACAATTTGATGGTCTTTCCGCACTACAATCTCAATGGAAGGAGCATTGATCGTTTGTAGCTGTTCAATATCTAAAAGCTGCTGGGGATTTTTTTTAGCCAATAATTTCAAATCTAAAAAAGCATTTTCCTCTACTGTTGTTAAAGGCTTTTGGACATATGACTTTTTGTAAAAATGCTCAATTGCTTTCACATCACCTGTGATCGCAAAGGCAAAAAGAAAAACCGCTGCAAGTAAAAGCGTGATCGCAATAATAATAACGCCTACATACGATAGCAAAAACCTCGTTTTAATCGACATCTAAATTCCCCCAATTAGCTGAAACTAATAGCAATGTATCATACAAATCTTAAAACTTTATAAAATCGCGCTGAAAAATCTATAAATAATTTTGCATCAACATAGTATTCGGCTTACACCAACTGAAATAATCAACACAAAAAAAGATACGACACATTTTGGTTGTGCCGTATCCATTATCGTTATTTAGTTTCTTCTGCTCTTAGTTTCTTTTTAGTTTGCCATCCTAAAATGACATATTCAATCAACACCACTGCGATCAATGACGCACCGAATAATGGCATGATAATCCCTAAAATAATAAGGAAGATAACGAAAGGAAGTGAGATTTTATGTGAAATTTGTGGTGGCGCAGACAGCTCACCTTTTTTCCTACGTAAAATCCAAGTGCGTATTCCCCATACAATTACTGCTAAAAAGGCTAAACATACGAGTAAGTTTAACAGCTTATTTGGCCAGCCAAACAAATGACCTTCATGTAAAGGAATGCCCCATGTAAAGAACTTCGCCAGCATACCATAATCCTCGTAGTTAACCTGATCAATAAACTTGCCGCTATATTGATCAAAATACATGGTTGCTTCGTCTGTCGGCTTGACATCAAGCCCTGTTACACCTGAGTTACTAGCCTTTGCCACTGTATAAACGCCTTCTTCGTCTGACGGATAAATAATCGAATAAGGTTTGGCGATATTCATGGCCGTGATTTCTTTTTCAAGATTAGCAATCGTCATTTGGTTGTCGTTTGTATAACGAACAGACCCACCACCGTGATGCTGTGCATGTTCTCCCTCAGATGTTGGAGCCTCTAATTGACGAGTTGCCCATGGAATTTCAGACACATCTGATGTTGGTGGCTTTTGCTGTAATAATGGGTAGCCGAAAGTTGGACTTTCTGATGCTATATTGGCCAGTATTGAACCTTGAAAAGCCGACCATAAAAGCCCTGTAGAAATAAACATCACCATTGGAATAGTAATGATTGTCCCAACAAGCGCATGGTATCTCTTACTTTTTTGTCGTTTATTTTCCGACTTGCGCTTTTTCAATAAATCGCCTTTAAATGTCATATAAAGTCCAGATAGTAATAAAAAGATCGTCCAGCATGCCGCAAGTTCTACTAAATAATTGACAAATGTACCCCCAATAAATAGAGAGCTATGGGTATTTCTCATAATATTAGAAAATGTATAATTGGCATCCTGACTACCAACCATTTGATTTTGATCATCTAAAAATACATATTTCTGTTCATTGCCATTTGATAAAGTTAAACGTGTATTATAAGGCTCTTCCAACATAATCACTTTTGTCGTGGAGTATCCTGCAAATGCTGCCTCTGCTTTTTCCACTGCTTCATCAATTGTTAAGACCTCTTCTTTATGGCTATCGCCAAAAAAATAATCATCGTATAAGCGATTTTCTACATCTGTAAAAAACAAATAACCGATCCCACTTAATGTGAGAGATAGCAGTAATGGCGTAATACACAGAGCTGCGAAAAAATGCAAACGCCAAAACCTTGAATAAAGCAGATTTTTCATTTTTAGTCTCCAATCTATTTGATCAAATACGCCTCACCGTAATTGCCGCTGTTGTTAGGCTGCGACCAGATTTTGAAGAGGAGCTTGGCCGGAAAGTTCCTCTTCAAAATCTGTGATATCCGCTTGAGGCATTATCTTGATTCAGTAGGCGTTTGAACACTCAATTAGCATCTATCGCCGCTATGAAGGAGGAACCTTCTGAATTTGGTACTACTTTCAGTACAAACATTTGCTGAATGAAGATAAATATCAAATTTATTATATAAAGTAAAAGTGAAATATGAATGAAGTCCTAAAGGCAGTTTTATGACAAACAAATGTATTCCTAGTGGTATTATGCTATTTATCAATAAAAAAATCATAGCCAAACAAGTAATCATACAAGTTTGGCTACGAAATAGGGTAAATTTATAAACTCATATTCACAAGGATTTTACATTGACTACGATCTTTCATGAGTGCTTCAAAGCCTTTTTCAACGATATCCTCTAAAGCAATTTGGCTTGTAATCACTGCCTGTCCATCGATTACCCCACGGGCTAGTAATCGAATGACCTCTGGGAAAATATTTACGTAAGCGAATGAACCGCTAATTTTCACTTCAGGGGAAACTACCGCATTCGGATTGAATTCAACTGGTTTTTCCCAAACACTGACGATTTTAAATTCACCACCCGGATGAACAGCACTTACGCCGCTTGAGAAGGTTGTTTGTACACCTGCTGCGTCATATGCAACATCCACACCGCCATTTGTTTTTTCACGAATAAAGGCAACAGCATCTGTGTCGATTGGATTAATGACATAGGTTGCGCCTAGCTCCAATGCTTTTTGGCGTCGTTCATCCGAAACCTCTACTACAAAGATTTCACTTGCTCCTGCTGCTTTCACAGCTTGCAAAATTAATAAGCCAATGGGACCTGCACCAAAAATAGCGGCTGTGTCTCCAAGCTTTAATTGACTTTGACGAACAGCATGAACGGCTACGGCTGTAGGTTCAACAAGTGCGCCTAGCTCTAAGCTCATACCTTCAGGAAGATGATAAATATTTTCCTCACGAACAACAGCATATTCAGCAAAACCACCTGAAATCGTATAACCATATGACTGGCCGCTTTTACATAAGTTAGAATAGCCACGTTTACAGTTCGCACATTTTCCACATGGGATAGGTGGTTCCACTGCCACACGATCTCCCACTTTGGTATGAGTGACACCCTCTGCGACCTCCATAACTACTCCCGAAAATTCATGTCCTAATACGGGCTGTGTACGGAATGCATAAGCACCACCTACATACTCATGTAAATCACTGCCACATATCCCTGCAAACGCAATTTTTACTTTCACCATTCCATTTTCTAGTACAGGTAGTTCGGCCTCCTCTACTCGTATATCTTTCATGCCATAAAATTTTGCTGCTTTCATTGTGATTACCTTCTTTTTAATAGTTTGTTTGTAGACCATTTAACACGAAATCGACTGCAAGATCTGCAATTTGTTCAGGTGTTAATGGCAATGCAGATCGATTTAAAAATGGATTATTGAGTGAGTACATTAATGTCCCCATGATGAAGTTAAGAGCAATATCAATGGAATCAAAATGAATTGTTCGTTGCTCTAAACAAGCTTGTAAAATTGTCCGAAGCTGCTCCCAGGAAGGTAGAAATACGTCCTTCAGCATCTCTAATCGTGGGCTATTCATCACAATCTCTTGCTGTAAAATATCAATTAATTCATGCTCGTGAATGCGATAAAGGACAAAGTTTCTGCAAAAGCTACGAAGTGCTTCTAGTGAATCATTGACATCATAATGCGCATTCATAAAAGTATGGCGGAGTGGCTCCAATAGTGCATTAAAAACATTTTCTTTGCCACCGAAATGATAGGAAACAAGGGCGAGTGATACATTTGCTTCATCACAAATTTGTCTCACCGTCGTTCCATCGTATCCTCTTGAAGAAAACAATAATTTTGCCGCCTGTAAAATTTGATCTTTTACCTCTTTATTTTTTTCTTTTAGTATTAAATCTTTCTTATCGACAGGTCTCACCTCTTTTTTGAACAAGTGTTCAAAACGATTGTTCAATAGAATCTTACGCCTCTTACAAAATGTTGTCAACAAATGCGCAATAAAAAAGGCTACCCCATAAAGAAGTAGCCTTCAAAACCTTGATTATCCAATTAATTCCTTCATCACATTCGCGTACGCTGCTAAAATAGATTGCTCATGTGCCGTATCATGCCCAACATATTGTTCAACAAGCTCCTTCAAAGGCTTTGGCTCTTGCATAATTTCAAATTTAAATAAACTTTCATAGTACTCAACAACTTGTGGATTCATGTGGACCACTCCTTTAATAATTTACATAAAAAAGACATCTTTCCCTCATTAGAAAGATGTCTTTTATGACAAATACACGACATAATACGATGTTTGCCATATGGAAATAAGCTTTCTATTATTCATAGAAGCTACCTTGTTAGCAATCATCGTACTATGAGCATGCAGGAGAATTTCTCTAGTCACACTCAACACCCCCTATCCGCGTAGGTTTTTTGGCTGTACTAGATAAAGGCAGGTCTCCTGGCTTATGTTCATCACACCTTTCACCTTCCCATTACAAGGCGTAACAGTGGTCTCTTGAAATGTGCTCCCATTTACAGTTGCGGGACAGCGTCGGATTTTCACCGATCTTCCCTTTTAAACAAACCCAATTTGGTTTGTACCTCTATCCTATTATTCCGTTTTTATTATTATACCATAAGGTTTGTACGATCTTAATAGATTCCAAAAAACTATAGTTTATTCACCCATCCAGCTATTTCGACCATATTTTTAGCACTGTACACCTCACTTAAAGTGAATAATGCAAAGACTAATTACATTAGATAAAATAAAAATAAGATTAGTTTATAGGAGGTATTATCAGAATGAAGGTTTCGACTATTAACGCCGTATATCAATTGTCATTTATGCCGAGAATATTTCCTGTTAATTGTTATTTTGTAGAAGAGCAACATGAGCTAACACTGATTGATGCCGCATTACCATATAGTGCAAAAAGTATTATGGATGTAGCTAAAACTATAGGAAAACCAATAACGAAAATCATAATTACCCATGCACATAATGATCATATAGGAGCGTTAGATACATTAAAAGAAGAAATACCTGATTGTCAGGTGTATATCTCTTCAAGGGATGCCCTATTATTGGAGGGGAATAAAACTTTGCTTCCCCATGAAAAGTCTGTACCGATCAAGGGAGGGCTTCCTAAAAACATTAAAACGAAACCAGACCTATTCCTGGAAGAAGGTGCACGGGTTGGTTCATTAGAAGTGATTGCAACCCCAGGTCACACTCCTGGTTCTATTACTCTTTTCGACACACGCAATAGAAGTTTAATTGCTGGAGACGCCCTTATAACAAGAGGAAAGCTTGTCGTATCCGGTATGATGAATCCATTATTTCCGTTTCCTGCCCTTGCTACATGGGATAAAAGGACAGCACTTGAAAGCGCAAAAAAATTAAGTAAATTAAAGCCAAGTCTACTAGCTGTCGGTCATGGAAAGATGTTAATGCAGCCACAGAAGCTTTTGGCAATAGCTATTGCAGAAGCAGAAAAAAGTTTACAAAGACAATAGCAGAGAAATTGGAAGTGCGACCTCCTACCCTGTATAGCCATCTTGATGGATTGCCCTGAATTGAAGCAAAAGTTAGGTCAAGGGCCTGTAAGCATATATGCTTCAAGCAACAGTTTGACGCTCAGGCGATGATGCCATCCGTGCAATCAGTAAAGCTTATATTCAATTTGTTCGAGATCACCCCGGCTTATATAATGCATGCACTCGCTTCCCAGATGCTAATGACCCTAATTTAAAGCAGGCTCAAAAATCTATCGAACAGCTTGTACTTGATGTATTAGAAACCTATCATTTGCAAGATGAAATGGCGATTCATATGGGTAGAGGACTACGCAGTATTCTTCATGGATTCACCTCTATTGAACAATTAGGGGAATTCGGGATGCCTCTTGATAGAAATAAAAGCTTTTCCATCTTACTAAACACTTTTATAGAAGGTATTCATGCAGTTATGCTCAATCAGCCTGAGACGTAGATGTTGCCATACCACCCTACTTTGTAAATATTTAGGGATTAATTTATAATTAACTATAAATATAATGGGAGGTATAACTATGATTATTGCTTTACATCATGTGCAAATTACTATTCCAAAAGGTTCAGAGGAGCAAGGGAAAGATATTTATTGCGGTATCTTAGGTCTAAAAGAAATAGAAAAACCCGATTCTCTGAAAGGTAGAGGCGGGTTTTGGTTACAGCTTGGTCACCAAGAGGTACATGTAGGAACAGAGAATGGCTTTGATCGATTGTCGACAAAGGCTCATATTGCGTATCAAGTTGAAGATATTGATTATTGGAAGACAAAACTAGTCGAACATCAAATAGAAATAATAGAATCTGTACCTATCCCAAGCTATGAGCGTTTTGAATTCCGAGATCCATTTGGTAATCGATTAGAAATCATACAGGCAATTGCCTAAACTGTCCTAGTTGAGGGCAGTTTTTTTGTATGAAACCCGCCCATATTACAGTTTACTGAAACATTTGTAATATAACTGTAAATTCCTTCGATAAAGCCATTTATAGCAGGCGTTGAGGCACTCCCCACTTCTCCCTGGAAACATTTACCGCCAAGAAGCCCTATATTTTCATGCTACGATTATTTCCAAGGCAAGACGATACAGGAGAAATCCTACTAGATGCTTCAGGAGGTAATATACAACATGAATAAACGATTTTTATCTACAACACTCGCATTAACAATTGGATTTAGCTCATTCGGATTAGTCGAAACAGCAATGCAGCCAATTCAAGTAGAGGCAGCTACAACAAATGCACAAAACAACGCTCAGGCAGTTGCCGCTAAAGCCGATCAATTGATTCAAACTGGTAAAAGCTTAATGGGTCAATCGACATATAGCAATACGGTTTACAAGCCTACATATCCTTATAAATTTTCTTGTGCTTCATTTTTAATGTATATCTTCGAGAAAAATGGTGTAGATCTTGGGACGTATAATGAAAACTATATGATACAACAAGGCACATATGTAGCGCGAAACCAATTACAAAAAGGTGATTTACTATTCTTTAAGAGTAAAAAAACAGGCACGGATCCCGATCATGTAGGTATGTATATTGGTGGCAATAAAATGATCCACATGGCTGATTCCAAGCAAAATATCGTAATATCAGATTTAAATAGTAAACCATATTATACTGAAAACTATGTATCAGCACGACGCGTTTTACCTACCCTACTATCTGCCAACCCAGCAACAAAAGGCGATAAAATTGTAGAGAATGCGCTAACTTATAAAAATAAAGCAACGATTAGTTCTTCAACGAATGAATCGAGCCTACGCTTTACAGCTCCAGCATTTGTCGATTTCGTCTATCGTAAAAGCGGTGTGACATTAGGCGCAAAATCGTTAACTGATTTAATGAACCAAGGATCAACGGTAGCACGTGCAAACTTGAAAAAGGGTGATTTAGTATTCTTCAATAGTGTGGCAGGCTCAAAAAATCCTTCAATTGTTGGGATTTATGCTGGTGATCACCGTATTATCATCCCTAATTCCGATGGTGTAATGACGAGAGTTTTATTAGTTGATTATTATAAAGAACACTATATTACAGCTAAGCGGGTTTTCTCTGACACCCCCTCGGTAAGTGCACCTTCAGCGAATACGTCTGCCGATAAAATTATTGCTACAGCTTCAGGTTTAACTAGCAAAGCAAAATTTGGCTATACGTATAATGAGAGTGCACTAACTTTCACAAGTGCGGGGTTTACGTACTATGTATTTAACAAGAACGGCATTGATTTAAAGGATAAACTAGCGAGCAAACAGGCTTTAGTTGGTACAAAAGTGCTCAAGTCTCAGCTTCAAAAAGGTGATTTATTGTTCTTCTCAACGAATGATGGAGGAGCAAATATTACACAAACAGGTATCTATTTAGGAAATAATCAATATATTAGTATGACAACTAACAATGTTGTCAAACAAAATTTAAGTTCCACTTGGGCGCAAAAGAATTATGTTACAGCTCGCCGTGTGTTAAAATAACAAAGCTTTAAATGGTAGGGTGTCTCAAATAATAGAGACACCCTTTTAAATTAGGATAAATTTTTAAGATTATTGGCAAATTCAATCATAGATCTACTCGACATCGGTCCTTTTATAAGAACAATCGTGTCCGCGTCAAGCTTTGGTTTCAATAATTCTAAAACACCTGTTACATCTTTAAACGTATGAACCTCTGCTTTAGTTCCATCTTTTTTCGCTTGGTCGGCAATTGCCTCTGCCCTTTTGCCGATTGTAATTAATGTATCTATCTGTCTTTCAGCTACTTTGGAGCCAATTTCCCGATGATATTTTTCTTCAAAATTCCCTAATCGCTTTATATCCCCTAGCACAAGAATAACTTTTTTCTCTTTCCCTACTGTATCTAACACTTTCAAGGCTGCTTCGACAGAAGTCGGATTATTGGTCCACGTATCATCAATAATCGTACTGTCACCTATGCCTGTCGTAAATTCTAAATGTCTCGCCATCTGTTTAAAGGTTCTTAACCCTGCAATGGCTTGACGTATGGAAAGTCCCATTTCGCTACAGGCAGCAATGGCGGCTAAAGCATTATATACTTGATGCTCACCGTAACCAGGTACAAACACATTATACTTAGTGTCTGCTACTTCTAGCACGAATTTCATGCCTGTATGAGCAAATTCTATAGCGGAAGCTTTGTAATCAGCCGAATCCTGTAAGCCAAATCTAATCATTTTCCCTTTAAATTTTTGTAATGAAATTTTTGCGATATTGGCATCATCTGCATTAATTATTAGTGTACCATCTGCTCGAATTCCCTCGACTATCTCTGCTTTCGCTTTAATATAACCTTCAAGATTGAGACAGCCATCTAAATGGTGAACACCAATATTTGTAATAATGCCGATAGTCGGCTGATAGATCATGCATTGATGTTTTATGTTACCTGTATTCCCTAAGCCTAGTTCAAAAATGGCTGCCTGTGTCTTATCATCAACACCCGTCAAATAGGGCAATGATTGCCTTGGTTCATTTTTACTACTAACAGATGCTTGCACTTGCCAATGTTTACTAGCGATATGTTTTAGCATCTCTTTCGTTGTCGTTTTACCACAGGTTCCTGTCAATGCCACTACTGGAATTTGAAAAAGGCCACGGTAATATTCGATAAATGTCCAGTATGCCTGCGCAACGCTTTTGACGTGTAAAACCGTTGTATTATCTAACGCATTTTTCAACTCAGTAGCTGGTTTATCGGAAATGACAAGGGATGGCCCCTTTCTATCAATCTCTTGCCAATTGATTTTATCACTTCGACTAACAAACATAAGTGTGTGAGTGTGAATTAAATCATGTCGATTATAGTAGATTGCATGCTTCACAGACCATTGATCTGATCCATGGATAATTTTCCCCTGTAGGACGCTTCTAATTTTTTGCACACTAATGGATTGCAAGTGTACTACGCCTCCTTTCTTTATCAATCTTGTACAGACCTATTAATTCTCTTGAACAAGAATGCTACATTTTTGATCAATTACTATACCTTATTAGAGTGGCATTCTATATGACACAGTTAATATCCTATAAATAAAGAAGTGAGCTAAACTGTGGGAGGTGGTGGTTTAAATTTAAGCTCAGCTGCTAATTTCGAAACCTGTTCACTATACATATCACCCTTTATAAGGACTATCGTATTTTCATCTACAATCTGCTGTAACAATGGATAAACAAGCGTGCTATTTTTATAGGTATAAACAGGAGCGTTAAACCCTAAATTCACAGCATGATCAGCCATGATTCGCGCGTGCTCTCCAATAGTAATGAGCACATCCACACCAATACGGTGAATTAATTCACCCGCCTGCTCATGAATAATATAGCCCCATGAACCCAAATCGGTAATCGTGCCAATAACAGCAATTTTTTTCTTGCCTACTCCGAGATCATTCAACACTTTTAAGCCTGCCTCTAAGGAAGTTGTAGTAATACTCCATGTATCATCTAAAAGCATGGAATGATTAATGCCCTCAAAGAGCTGTAATTGCTTTTTCAATTGACGGAAAGATTGGAGTTGATTGGCTGACACCGGAATGGGTACCCCTATTTCATAGGCCGCTGCAATGGCAGCAAGGGCGTTGTACACTTGATGTTGGCCAAATCCTGGTACAAAAATGTCATAGATTTTTCTATTATGGTGCAGCTTAAAATTCATACCCTTTTGATAATATTGGATATGGCTTGCACGAAAATGACAGGAATCATGGATGCCTACCTTCAATACGCGCCCATTAAACTTAGAGATATCTAGCTTTTTAGTATTCATATCCTCAGCGTTTATGATGAGGGTCCCTTTTGGCTGAATGATGTCTAGCATTTCTCCCTTCGCCTGAATATAGCCTTCAAGCGTCTTACAATAATTCAAATGATGGGCACCAATATTAGTAATAATCCCAATAGTCGGCTTAAAATATTTCCCTGCATTCGTGACATCCCCCGGTGAGCCAACAGCTGTTTCAAATACAGCTGCCTCTGTGTCATCTTCAATATTCAGTAAATATTGCAATGATGCCGTTCTTGAGTTACTACTTAATGTCGTTGCTGTCACTTGTCGATCAGCAGAAAGAATATGTTTAATCATCTCTTTCGTTGTTGTTTTGCCTGAAGTACCCGTAATCGCAACAATCGGGATATGAAACTGATTGCGATAAAAATGAACAAATCTCCAATATGCCTCATCTACATTCGCAACCTGTATGATGATGATTTGGGCTGGAATGTCATTTGGCCGATATGCTCTGTCGGTCACTATTACAAGAGGAGAAAGTGGCTCAAGACTTTTCCAATTAACAATACGTTTACTTGTAAAAAGGGCCGTATTGGGCTTTTTCACTTGTTTTAATCGATAAGCACCATGCTGTATGAGCATTTCCTCAGACCCTTGCACTAAATAGCCCGCCGTAATCATTGCTAAATTTTTCACCGAAAGAGGCTTCATATCTTTTCTCCCTCCTTTCTTTTCTAGTATATGTAATCTCTTAAAAGTTGCTTGGATGTAGACAAGATACACAACTAGAAGAAAACTATTTCGTTGCATATATATAAAGGTGATTAAGTATCTAAGTACCAATAGAAGGAGTGATATACCTGAAAGCGATTGTATTTATCGGTACAAACAAATCCGGGTCTAGTCGTGAAGCAACAAGAGCAGCTGAAAGATTAGGCTATTTCACAATACTTTTCACCAATAATGAAAAACAACTTCAGCAGCGCCGATCTTACCCCGATATTCATAGAATGATACTCATTGATACTTTGAATATCGAAAGAATGAAAGAGGAAATTGATAAACTAGGAAAAACCGGATTAGAGATAAAAAGTATCGTTAGTTTTGTTGATCCATTTGTCCATGTTGCTTCCATGCTATGTGATGAATTTTGTCATAACTATACATCCTCCTCCGCTATTGAAATTATGGAGGATAAAGAAAAAACAAGAAATTATTTGAAAGACCAACCCTACTCACCAAAATTTTCACTCATGAAGCCTAATGAACCCATTGAGAAAAATTTAACATTTCCATTAATCGTGAAATCACCAAAGTCAACAGGTTCAAAAGATGTACTATTAGCAACGGATGCCGACCAGCTGAATAACCACCTCAAAGCATTGCGCAGTAAAAACCCCTATGAAACGATTATGATTGAAGAATATTTGGAAGGCCCCCAATATTTAGTGGAGGCGGTCGTATATCAACGTCAATCACATGTCATTGGCATTATTGAGCAGGAAATTACCCAAGGTAAACGGTTTATCATAACAGGCTATGGCGTATTAGTGAAAGCTCCTTTGGATATACAGGCAGGCATTGAGGAAGTTCTTCAATCCATCGTCAAAGCTTTTGATATTGAAAATGGCGCTCTTCATTTGGAACTCCGCCTGACAAAAAACGGTTGGAAGCTCATTGAGATTAACCCAAGGATTTCTGGAGGTGCTATGAACAATATGCTTCAAGCGGCTCTCGGATTTAGTTTAGTGGAAGAAACACTAAAGCTCCTTCTTGGTGAAGAGCCTAATCTTAAGCCTAGACATAAAAAGTTTGTTTACACAAAATATGTCATTGTGGAAAGCAAAGGGATTTTAGAAAAAGTGATTGGCAGAACAAGAGCGACGAATTCAACTGGAGTAGTCGAGGTTTATGTTAAGCCAAGGAAAGGTACTTTATTAACCCCTCCTTTATCAATGGGTCACCGTTATGCCTATGTCATTGCACAAGGCTCAACTCTATCAGAAGCTCGGAATCATGCAACAACTGCCGCTAAAGAAATTAAATTTATTTTAAGAGTATGAAAAAAAATCCCGAATAATTGCCGCTTGCCAGTGGACAGTTACTCGGGTTTTTATATACATTCATTTACCTTGACGTCATTAATTATTCTTCTTTTAATGTTTGGTCCAAATATTTCACCGTTTCAAACATATTCGTTTTACTAGCACCCTTGACGAGAATCGTATCATGAGGTTTGATGAGTTTATCTAGCAGTGCATGCAAGGCATCTTTATTAATAAAATGATGTACTCTAGATGGGTCCATACCCATTTTAATTGCTGCATTGCTCATTTCATCTGTCCTAAATCCATAGGTAATGAATTCATCAATGCCTTCCTCGTAAATATACTCGCCAACCTTCCGATATTCTTCTTCCCTCAACACGCCAAGCTCTCGCATTTGTCCAATAATCGCCACTTTACGTTTCTTGGCAATATTCGTCAATACATCAATAGCTGCTCGGACTCCTTGTGGATGGGAGTGAACCGTATCATCTATCACCGTAATATCATCGCGCAAGTTATAAATCGTTAAGCGTCTTGGTGGCTTTTTAAAGTTGAGCCCCGCTTGAATATCCAAGGGACTAAACCCTAAATAATCTGCTACAGCTACAGCATTAAGGGCATTGTAAACATGATGCTCTCCCAGAATAGGAATATACAATTCTATTTCTTGCCCATGCAGCTTCATTTTAAAGGACATGCCAATATCTTTATACTGAAGATCATATGCTCGGTAATCAGCATCTCTTTTTATGCCCACCGTTAGCATTTTCCCTTTAAATTGCTGGGTCTCTAAAAATCTTGAGTTATCATCATCTTTATTCAAGATTAATAGCCCTTGCTGATCCATCCCATGAATCAATTCAGATTTCGCCTTTGCAACACCTCTTACATCCCCATCAAAGTTACCTACATGGGCTAAACCAATATTCGTCACTATACTAATATTCGGTTGAATGATGCTGCAGTGATTCGTAATAATACCTGGGTAGGCCATGCCATACTCTAATACGACAGCCTGATGGGAATCATTAATTTCTTCCTTATGCTTTTTTGTATGCTCTGTCGTATTCCAATAATCCTTTGATTCAAACACATTCCATTGTTTTGATAAAATCGAACCGACAAATGCTTTGGTTGTTGTTTTTCCCGCACTTCCCGTAATCGCAATAATAGGAAGGTTCTTTTTGACCTCCACTGGATTGCTTTTTTGTTGTACAATCTCCTTTTTGACCTCCACTGGATTGCTCTTCTGTTGAACAATTTTCTTTTTTACACGTTTTGGATTTTTTGCAAGATACATCGCATAGCGGATGGAATTAATCACGACATCTAATTCTAAATAAAAAGCAGGAGGACAGCCTGGACGCCAATTTACCTCATACATCCAAATTTTTTGTTGTTGATCTAAACCAACATCAATGCCAATTTCATCAATGACTTCCCCAAATTTCTCCATTTGTATGTCATCTAGATGATGAGCCAGTGCTAAAGAGAAATGCTCGAGCATTCGCCGAATGTTGTAGGCTTCTTCCTTGAACTCTTGCTCTAAAAATGGATCTAAGTAATTGGTGAATCCTCCATTGTTAATATTCGGGATGATAGAGCCATTTGGAGCAATCCGAGGATAAACAGTCGTCACCACCCATTTTCCTTCCCCATTCTTTTGCACATGCAGACGGAAATCATATACTTGGCCTGCCTTTGTAATCGATTGAATATAAGGCTGCATAATAAAAGTACCAGACGCTAACTGCTCTTTTAATAAAGC
Source organism: Lysinibacillus sp. A1 (assembly GCF_000801965.1). Taxonomy (NCBI): domain Bacteria; kingdom Bacillati; phylum Bacillota; class Bacilli; order Caryophanales; family Bacillaceae; genus Lysinibacillus; species Lysinibacillus sp. A1. The sequence goes on along the minus strand of NZ_JSZM01000025.1, from coordinate 114,519 downwards.
ATCTAATTGCGGCTTGGAATAGATTGTGTTCGTACTATCCTTTTTCACCTCAAAATTCTTCGGTCCCGCCTTCGTAATAAAATAAATTCCTTTTCCTTTACGTCCATCAATCGGCTTAAACACAACCCTTTTATAATAATTAATGAACTTATGAAATACATCGGCATCTTTGACAATTTCAGAAGGAATCAAATACTGTTCGAATTCTTTGGCTTCCTTTAATCGCTTCATCACATTCCATTTATTCCCTATCGAATACGTCGTAAAGGGAATCTCTTCTTTTAAGCGCTCAATAATCTCCTTGGACACAGATAGCTTCTCGGGACTCCCCGCATTATAAATAACATCTGGAAAAGGCATTGTTTTCTCCTGCCACTGCCCATCCTCATAAACCTTAGCTCGAATGGAACGTTTCGCAAAATCAACACTTTTAGGTGTAAAATAAAAAAACTGTGCCCCTTCTGCCTTTGCAACTGCTGCATACGCATAAGACTTGAGAACTGTCGTTGGATCAAGTCGATGATGCAGCATACCAATAATCGTCATAGCTAAACTTCCTTTCATTAGATTCTCTCTCTATTACATTCACACTTAATCCCTTATATATAGACAGATGCTCTAGCTCTAGTAGCTTAATATGAGGCTACCATTTAGGCTCTATGATAAATTTCCCTTTTAGCATATCTGGCTTTAATAGCTGAATCGCTGAAATGCCACTAAGTTCTATGGATTTTTCTGTACTTGTTTTCTCTAGCCTCACTACATCTGCAAGGAAATTTGTATCGTTCCCCTCATAGTCAAAGGCGCGCAGCAATGACACAGTGCCACGATATCGATCCTTATCGACATCCTCTATACGGAAAAATTCCGTTTCAAAATTCTTTACCGTATCCATTAATCTTAAATGAGCGCCACTATTGGTAATTAAAAAAAACGGAATCGTATCACTCCCAACTATTTTGACAAGCAGCTGACCGAAATATTTAGAATGAAAATCCATCATAATATCCTGAAGATCCTTCAAATCGCATAAAGCTTCGCATAAAAAATGATTTCTTTTTTTCTCACTATTCAAATCGTAGCCCCCTTCCTAGTCTGAATAAGTATCTTGGTCCCCGTAAGTTGCCCTCTCGTTATAATATGTAGCGATCAATAATATGACGACCTTTTCACAAAGAAACTAAAAAAACCTCTACCATTCGAAATGAATGGTTAGAGGTTCGAAGCATTTCATTATTTGATAAAGCATGCCAGTAGATTTTCTAAATCATATTGTTCTAAGGTATCTATTGTATAATGACCTGTAGCAAAAGGTAATTGCTTGGTGATGGTATTGGGAACAACTACCGTATGAAGCCCTGCTGCCAAAGCTGCACGTGCTCCATTTGGCGAATCCTCCATAGCGATCGCTTCACCAGCACTTACCCCTAGCTGTTCAAGGGCCTGCAAATACAGCTCAGGATGTGGCTTAACATTTGTCACCGTATCAGCCGTACAATAACAATCAAAAAACTTGCGTATTCCTAGTGCATCCACAAACCGATCAATCCATTGACGACTTGAGCTACTAGCAATACCCATTTTTAAACCCGCTTCCTTTGCTTGCTGCAAAAGATTTAAAATACCAGGTCGTATCACTTCCAATTCCATTAGCTCTGTATGCCTTGCTTGAATAGATGTACGAAATGCCTCCACATCCAAATCCATGTGATGATGTGTCACGAGATAAGTATAAGGATTAAAATCTTGAAGATTTGTCCCAAGGCATTTCGCATACGTCTCTAACGATAATTCCACACCATATGATGCATAAGCATCCTTAAAAACTGTATACCAAGCTGTTTCTGTATCAATAATCGTCCCATCAAAATCAAAAATAATAGCCTTCATTAACATCCTCCTACCAAAAAGGTAATCTGCTATTTCCGCATCCTATCCGGCACTTTGCCGGTGCTATCCGTCTATCCACGCATGCTATCAGGCTCTTCCCCTTTGCTATCGGCCTCTCTGCCATTTCGGTCTCCTTGATTCAGCAAAATCACGCCGCCTATTATGAGTGCGATTCCAAGCGCAGAGTAGAGGTTAAACAAATCGTTCCAAATGACAATGCCTACAATCACCGTCAAAGCGGTACCGACACCTGACCAGATGGCATAGGCTAGGCTTAATGGCAAGGTTTTCAAGCATAGGGATAGGCTGTAGAATGAAATTCCATAGCCAAGTGCCACCGCTACAGATGGTCCTGGAACAGTAAATCCATCCGATAGCTTCAGCATAGTTGTCGCAAAGACCTCACTAATAATCGATAATGTTAAAAATAAATAGCCTTTCATCGCGTTTGCCTCCTAATGACCACCCGCAAGATTGAGCACCACGACACCTACAATAATACAAAGAATCCCTAGTACCTTCTTACGATTGAATATTTCCTTATATAGCACAACCCCTACAATCGCTGTTAGTGCTGTGCCTAACCCTGCCCATATTGCATAGGCGGTGCCAATGGGTATGGTTTTTAAGGTTAAGGCTAAACAATAAAAGGCCGTTCCATAGCCGACCACCACACCGATAGATGGCCAAATACGGGAGAAGCCTTCGGTGCGCTTGAGCATGGAGCTAGCAAAAACTTCTGCTACAATGGCGATGAATAAAAGACTGAAAACCTTCATTTTTTAAAAACCCTTTCTTGCTGCTATGTTTAGATGACAAAAATTAATCTTCATCCTCGACATACTCTAATATATCTCCTGGCTGGCAGCCCAAAGCCTTACAGATGGCATTTAAGGTAGAGAAACGCACGGCTCTTACCTTGCCTGTTTTTAAATTTGAAAGATTGACGATCGACACATCAACCTTCTCTGCAAGCTCACTTAGCTGCATTTTACGATCCGCTAGCATCCGGTCTAAGCGAATAATTATAGTCATATTTTCACTTCCTAAGCTGTTGCATCATATTCATCTTGGAGAAAAGCACCGTAACGGAAAATACGCGCAATGGTCCAAATCACCAAGCCACAAAGTAATAGTGTCCAATTAATGCCTGTGAAATGATAGCTAATCCCTGTAATAAAATCCGTCTCTACAAATAGTGATTCAAGCTTAAATGGTTGCATCATTAGATAGACGATATATGTACGGAATGCACTCACAGTTAAGCTTAAGACTATCACACAATACGCAATTCTTTCTATTTTTTTACTATTATCTAGCGAAAATATGATTCCTTTTGATAAATTATTTATAATATTCCTTACTTGAACAACCATTAAAAATAAAATAGTTATGTATATTGTAGCTGTTAATACTAATTTCACGACATCTATTTTGGAGTAGTGCATATCTTGAACTGCCTGCTCGGACAGCAGCATTTCCACCCCCTCAAAATGGATGGAAGCTGTCACACTTGCCTTGGCTAACCAACCATTTACATTATTTTCTGACACAATTATTGCGCCAACCAACATAACTGCCATTAACGCCATGCCCAAAATCATGAGAACCATGATGATTGTAAAAATCGTACGAAGCCCCTTTATCAACAATTGAAATTCTTTACTTTGAATCGTTTTCTCCATTGTCAGCCTCCCCTTCCCTCTATTTTATTATACAGTTTCATTTATCTCTATCAATAATAAATTAACGTTTATCATTAAATTATTATTGATAGAAATAAAACCCTCTTGCATATTAATGCTCGAGGGTCCTGATCGTTTAGTTCAATAAGCCGGCATTCAGTAGATACTCTCTTGCTACTTCTGCTGCTAGCTTTCCTTCGACATTCACTTGATAATTCATTTCTCGCATTTCATCATCTGAAATTTGGTCAGCCAGTTTATTTAAAGATGTTTCAATCTCTGGATACTTGATCAGCGTTTCTTGCCGTAATAATGGAGCTCCTTGATAAGGGGGGAACAGCGCTTGATCATCCTCTAATACGTGGAGCTTATATTGACGAATTTCACTATCCGTTGAATAAGCATCGAGTAGGTTAATATCTCCCGATTCAATCGCTTGATAGCGTAGCTTAGGCTCCATAGTTGCAATAGAAGGAAACGCAATATCATAGCGTTTTTGAATCCCAACATAGCCATCTTCACGATCATTAAATTCTAATGTAAACCCTGCTTTAACAGCTTGTTCTATCGATTTAAGGTCCGAAATAGTTTGGAGCTGATACGTTTCAGCCAAATCCTCCGATACTGCTAACGCATACGTATTGTTATAGTTCATTGGGCTAAGCATAACCATATCAAATTGCTTTAGCATCCCATCTTTCGCCTGCTGATAGACATCTGCCTCACTGTTATTGATTGCTTCCTGCTTTAGAAACTCCGAGATGGCTGTGCCTGTAAATTCTGGGTATACATCAATACTGCCAGACTTCAACGCATTAAATACAAATGAAGTTTTTCCAAGTCCTGGCTTTAATTGCACCGTTAAGTCTGTATCCTGCTCAATTAATAACTTATACATATTGATGAGAATTTCAGGCTCCGCTCCAAGTTTTCCAGCGATGACAATTTCATCTTGGTCTTTGTTATTGAGAAGAGGAATGCAGACCATTATCAAAGCCGCAATACTAACGATACTTACAGTTGTTACTGTTTTTCTGAATGATAGCGATTCAAGCTTTTTCAGTAAAACATCGAAGATCAATGCTAATATCGCAGCAGGCACAGCCCCTAAAATAATGAGTGCGGTATTATTACGATCAATGCCTAGTAAAATAATATCCCCTAAACCACCTGCTCCAATTAAAGCAGCTAATGTGGCTGTTCCAACAATTAATACCATCGCTGTTCGAATACCTGCCATGATGACAGGCAAAGCAAGGGGCAATTCAACTTTTAATAAACGTTTAGGCGTATTCATGCCCATTGCCAAAGCTGCCTCCTTCAATGAAGGGTCCACTTCCTTAATGCCTGTATAAGTATTTCGGAGAATCGGTAACAGTGCATAGACCACTAAGGCAATGATGGCAGGAACTTTCCCAATACCGAATAATGGAATTAATAACCCAAGTAACGCTAGAGATGGAATCGTTTGTAGCACTGCACTAATACCAATAACCGTTTCAGCTATTTTCTTTTTATTGGTTAAATAGATACCTAGAGGAATGGCAATAATGATAGCAAAAAATAGCGCTATGAAGGAGATTTGTATATGTTCGAGTAAGGCTGACAGAAGCTGTCCCTTTCGTTCCTGAAACATTGCTACAAAATTAGTCATGGGCTCGACCTCTTTCCTTGAAATCCTTTGCTACATATTGCAGTATAGTTGTTCGAGTCACAATACCAATCATCTCTCCATGTTCTTCCACGCCAAGAACGTTATGCTCTGTCAGTTTTTCAAGAATAGTTGTGATCGGCTCATTGATAGTAATAGTATCCCCTAGCTCACTAACACTTACGATTGGTTGCATAACCGTCCGAATATCAAACCTATTGTGAACTGTATTTACCCCTATAAATTGTTGGACAAATTCATTCACTGGATTTTCTACAATTTCCTGAGGAGATCCAATTTGAACAATTTCTCCATCTTTCATGACACATAGTCGATCCCCTAACTTCAACGCCTCCTGCATATCATGCGAGACAAAGACGATAGTTTTTTGAATCTTACGCTGCATGTCCAGTAGATCATCCTGTAACTTCGTACGACTAATAGGGTCCAAGGCACTGAAAGGTTCATCCATCAAAATAATTTCTGGATCAGCCGCCAATGCCCGAAGAACGCCCACTCTTTGCTGCTCTCCTCCAGATAACTCCTTTGGCTTACGCTGACGATACTTTTCAGGCTCAAGCCCTACCAATTCCAAAAGCTCATCTACTCGCTTCTGAATTTTTGTTTTACTCCATTTTTTTAATTCTGGGACAATCGCAATATTCTCTTCAATGGTCATATGCGGAAAAAGAGCAATTTGTTGTAACACATAGCCAATACTCCAGCGCAACTCGTGAATATTATAATCACTTACTCTTTTTCCATTTATCCAAATAGTTCCTTCCGTCAATGGAATTAATCGGTTAATCATCTTCAATAAAGTAGTTTTGCCACATCCACTCGGGCCGATAATAACGAAGAATTCACCTTTTTTAATCTCCACATTGAGGGCTTTGACAGCCACATGGTCGTTACTATACATTTTTGAGACATTATCAAATGTTATCATCTGCCAGCTCCTTATAATTCGCTAATGATATAGTAAATTCATATTCGTCTATATATTTCACCAATAATAGCCCTTCCAAACATCTGTACGAAAGCTAGTTGGTTCACCTCACCTCCCACTTCTCAGCAATTGGTAATAATGATCATAAAACCTCTTTGAAATTTATCATAGCATTTTATTCCCAATTACACATAACTCTACCAATCTACTAAATTGACTGTTAATTCCTCCGTATGAGAAGATAAAAAAAACGGCAATTGGGAGGTAGTGAACTATGAGTAATGTCTTTCAATTTATACCTATTAGCAAACTAGCTGATAGGTTTCCCGAAAACTCTTGGTGGGCAAGCCATTACACGGAATTTAGTGAGAATGACCTTGTTGCTTACTATGAAGGAGATTTGAAGCTTCCTTTTCTTGATTTGGATTGGGACATTCCTTTCCCACAGCAAGACAATGTGATCATTATTTTTATTAATGGTCATTTGACGGTAGATCATCTATACAACGCAGAAACGGATGGTGCAATTGGACTGATGGTGATGGGCAATTTGACAGCTAAAAATATAGCTGTAGGTGGTCAGGAAATCTATGTTCACGGTCATCTGACAGTAGAGGACATTTTGTGTGGCTCCTATAATCATGGGGAAACGATTGTCAATGGTCATCTTCAGGCAACCGTATTAGTTCAAGATGACGAGTATCGCTTCAACGTCCATGGACAGAAGTCACTGCCATGTATCGTCAACGTTTGGCACGGAGATGGCGTTTTTCAAGAACTCCCTATCCGTATACAAGATGTGTTAATTGACGAGGTTTTTTATGATATGGATGACGATGAAGAAGAGTTTGAATTTTCATTCGTCACATTGGTGAGTATCCTTAAAGAAGGACGCTCCGCACTGACTAATTTACAGGAAAACCCCCACATCAAGAAGGCAACTCATGTATATTTTACGGACAATCATATCGATGTGGAAAATATACTAAAGCTAACTAAGTGTATTTTGATGACTGGAGACAAGCCTTATTTTGACCTTGAGGAACAAGGAGTGCATTTCACTGTTCAGCGAGCGCATATCGATGATGACGGAGACAAGACGAATGATAGCATTTATATGAAAACCTCCCAGTATCATTATTTTATTTGGCTCAATGAAGATCAAACCGTCTCCCTATTGAGAAAATCATTAGATGAAGGAGATGACTGGTGGGACATTACGGATTTACCTCAGGAGCAATTAGTGGATATTCAGGATCACTGGATTATGTTATTAACTTGTGTAAATGTTGCTACCCTTTATGTGCCTAAAATCGAGGTTCAGTATGTAGAACGAATTTTACAACTTCCAGAAATTCAAGGGCTTGACGAGGATGACGATGGTTTCTGGGACGGTTCTAAATATTATAGTTTTCGTCAGGCCTATACGGATGAAGATGGTGATTTCATTCATGCCCGTATTGAAATTAAGACACCTGATGAAGCGTATTATTTTTATTCATTAGAAAATCCATCCTATGTTTCTCGACACTACCAACCACCCAACCATTTTGGTCGCCACGAAATAGCTTTTTTAAATACGAGACGCTGGGAGGCTTCCGAACAATATTTTGAGAGATTTAAACAATTTATGTCTCAAAATTTTAAGATAGACATTTCAGCGGAATGACATGGAACTATTTAATGTTCGCAACGTTCTATTAATGATACAAGCTATTTATATATACAGTTCTTTATTTCTCTTTCACTCTTTGTCATAATAAGAGATAGCTAATCTTTTAATAGAAGGGAGGGAGATGTGGTCACTACCAACATCAAGCCTACCATGAAATACGTAGTTAATTTTTTAAAAGGACTTATGATTGCTGTCGTTGTTATTTGTATTTCTTTTTTTATGGTGACTCAGTTGTTTAATACGACAGAAAAAGAAGAGCCTGTCGTCATTGATGATCGCCCGAGTGCGGAAGAATTTATTGGCAAAATCGCTGAAACTGCACGAAATCTTGGAGCCAACAATGACTTATATGCATCCGTGATGATTGCACAAGCTATACTAGAAAGCGAGAGCGGACAAAGTGGCCTTGGCTCTGCCCCCAACTATAATCTGTTTGGCATGAAAGGCAGCTATCAGAATAATTCTGTAAAACTCGAAACATCAGAAGATGATGGATCAGGTAATTTGTCAACCATTATGGCTGATTTCCGCAAATACCCCTCCTATGAGGCTTCTATGCAGGACTATGTAAAGCTAATGCGCAATGGTGTTTCGTGGAACAAGGAATTTTATGCAGGTGTTTTCAAAAGTAACACCAAATCCTATTCAGATGCAACAAAGTTTTTAACAGGCTCCTATGCCACTGATTCAAAATATAACGAAAAATTAAATTCACTTATCGCGCAATACGACCTACAACAATATGACAGCCCCGTAAAGAATAAGAAAACGATAACGGTCACGGATGGTGACTCTATAGGAGATATCGCCGAGGTCTATAATGTCAACGTGACTTCTATTAAACAGTGGAATCAGCTGCGGTCAGATCGCCTTGAGGCTGGTATGCAATTAAATATTTATCACTATTAGTCGAAAATCTCCATGCTCAGACATTGTGCATGGAGATTTTTTGTGCGAAACCATTCTTTTTTTCAAACGTCCTTATGTAAAAATGAGGCAAGGAAAGGATAGGAATATAGTGACTCGTACACAACTGCTCAGCCTGATCATCATCAATCTAGTACTATTGCCAATCATTCAGCTTAGCTACAATTTATTATTTATGACTCAAATAGCTGAAAGTTTGTTTCAAATATTCCTGTTCCCACTATTCATTATTGTCCTGAACCTGTTCCTTTGTTGCTGGCGACTAAAAATATCATTTTATACCCATTGGATCTTTATTTATGTAGGACAAGGTACTGCATTAGCCTGTTATTTCGTGTGGCATTATAGTCAATTAACGCCCTTCCCACATATGCCTCTCGGTGAAGCAGCCTTTGATTTATACATGGTCACTTTTTTAATTGGATTATGGCAGCTGGTCGCATTATTTATAATCAATATGTGTACGTTTGTCGTTTATTTATTTTGGCAAACCATCCGAAATAATGATTACAAAAAAAAGCTTTATAGGTTTTGACCTCATAAAGCAAGACAATAAATATGGACAGAATTGATTAGCCGGTGATTGGAGAGTGCTAATTCTTCTTAACCTTGCCCTAACTACTCCCCTTCTGTCCTTGAAATCAAAAAGAGAAGCCTATCATTTTGGCTTCTCCGGAAATAAAGAACCTACTTCTGTTAGGGTTGTGGCTAAATCATGGCGATAGAGTGCATGCTGTTTATCTAAGCTATTAATGGTCACTTCATTACCACCAAGTGAAGAATGGACATATAGATTATCGCCCATATATAAAGCGATATGGCCTGGAAAATAGAGCAAATCACCTTTTTGTCTATCCTCATTTTCTATTTTCACAATAGGAAAGCCCTCTACCATTTTAGCATCCCGAAAAATAGTAACCCCATTTAACAAATAGGCCATTGAACATAAACCGGAGCAATCAATGCCTAATGGTGATTTACCACCCCAACGATAAGGTGTAGCCAAATAGCTTAGCGCTGTTTGGACCACGTTTTCTCGAAAGGAATGCTCGGTTGTTATTTGAGTTTGAGATGGCTTTTCCTGTAGCCATTTTGTGCGAACATAGCCTATTTTTCCCGACACTAATTGTATAGCAGACCACTCTTCCGGTACGTCCTCTTGCGTAACAACGCCTATACTAGAACCTTTCACAAGAGTCATCAGCTTTGTGCTTTGGATACGAGGCTGCTGTAAAACATCTGCAAAGCTTTGAATAATGATAGGCTGTGCTTCGCTGTGCCATTTAGCGGCCGTTTCTTCATCCAGTAGCAAATCAGCCTTCTGACAATATCCTTTATAACGATAAGCAGTTTGGACATATACCCAATCCTCATGACAGTCTGTCAGAATATCTACTGTCATGCCATAAAGTACCTCATCTATTAATTCAGAAGTTTCATCAGGCTTGGCATGCAAATTGGCAATCATGGCTGTTACGATAGACTTCATTGCTGTTCCTCCCTCTGCCCCATCATATAGTCATAAACAACCTTTGAAAGACGACCAATAAGTTGGCGAGCAAGATCATTATCCGTTACATTTGTTATGAAAACACCAATTAGATAATCAAACGAGCTACTGTAGACAATTCCTGCATCATGATCGACTGTGTCAAGCCCACCTGTTTTATGGGCCAGTTTTACATCATCCACGAGGTAGCGCTTTAAGCCTTCATGTACGCGCTGTCTACTTAAAATGTCGATGACCAGCTCATTGTAAGGTGATGCTAGTAAATCCTGTTGATATATTCGTGTAAAAAGATGGGCCATGTCCCGTGCAGACGTAAAGTTGTCGATCCCCATTGCAAGTCGCTCGACATCCATCATTTTTCGCTGTAGCAATGTTTCCTGTAAGCCTATTTGACGGAAATAATCATTTAAAAAATCCATTCCCACTACATCAATTAGGACGTTTGTTGCTGTATTGTCACTCGTTATAATCATCCATACTAATAGCTCGTAAACTGTGCTTTGCGTCAGACGTTGCTCACTTATTACACTAAAATCTACCCAATCAGCAGGAGTGATTGTTAAGGCTGAATGAAGGGATATGTTGTGTTTCTCGGTATACGCTAAAACAGCTAGAAGAATCGGCACTTTTATAATACTAGCGCTAGAAAATGACTCCTCTAGTTGATGACTAAATAGGAATTGCTCGGTTTTTGGATCTTTAACAAAGAGATGCACCTTATAGGGAGTTTTTTGGATGAGATCTTGGATTTGATTCTCCATTAGACACCTACCTAACAACACGAATTCGGTGATTGTCTGCATCCATTGTAATGGTTCTTCCTAAAGGCAGTGACATCGTTGGTAAACAATGTCCACACGTGATCCCTGAAATAATAGGTTTGTTAAAAGGCACTAGAATTTCCTCGAAGATCGTTTGTAGTGATAAACTTTGCTCGGGCTTTTGTGGATTTTCAGGTCCACAATTTGTCCATGCTCCCAATAAGATACCTGCTACGTCATCTAATTTCCCCGCCAGTTTTAATTGCGTTAACATCCGGTCAACTCGTTGCTCACTTTCATCAATATCTTCTAAAAATAGGATTTTTCCTTTTGTATCAATTTCATAGGGTGTACCAAGTGATGCAGTCACTAATGTTAAATTGCCCCCAATAAGTGTACCTGTAGCACTACCAGCTACGAGCTTGGACATTGGTTGGTCTACAGGATTTTCTAAGTCATACTCCTCTACCCCTACCGCCATTATTTGCTGGCAGAAGGATTGCCATGTGTAATCGTCCATCTCCTGCCTAATAAATTCAGTCGATGGCATTGGTGTATGGTACGTAACAAAGCCACTAAGCTGGTTGAAGGCTATATGTAGAGCAGTCACATCACTATAGCCTACAAAGACTTTAGGATTCGCCTTAATTACCTCAAAATCTAAAAGCGGTAAAATTTTTGTAGCCCCATAGCCGCCGCGAACACAAAAAATACCGTCAATCGTTGGATCTTGAAACATTCGATGAACATCCGCTGCCCGCTGATCATCAGTACCTGCTAAATAACCATGTCGCGCGTGACACGTCTCTCCTACAACCACCTTCAACCCAAGCTTTTCAATACTGGCTATAGCTGGCTGTAATCTATCGGGTGGAGTAGCACCTGAAGCACTTATTAGACCAATTGTGTCACCTTTTTTTAATGCTTTTGGACAAATCATTCATTTACCTCCCGTTTCAATGAAGTACGATAAACCGTTAGCTCTTCTTCATTAGCTAAAATAAAATGGCCATCCTCAATTTCCACAAATGACGGAGGACTGTCCGCATAACGATGTTGTGTTGGATCATATATCTCTACAACTTTCTCTCGCTCCTTATAAGGATTTGGCTCCGGTACAGCTGATAACAATGCTCTCGTATACGGATGAAGCGGATGAGTAAAAAGCTGTTCTGTTGCAGCTAGCTCGACAATTTTCCCTTGATAAATGACGGCTGTCCGATCCGTGATAAAACGGACAACGGATAGATCATGAGCAATAAATAAAAAGGTTAAATGATTTTGTCGTTGAAGATTAGCTAATAAATTCAACACCTGTGCCCGAATGGATACGTCCAAGGCGGATATTGGCTCATCAGCAATAATAAATTCTGGTTCCATCACTAAAGCACGAGCAATGCCTATACGCTGGCGTTGACCACCCGAAAACTCATGAGGAAATCGATTCGAAAATTCCGGAAGTAGACCAACATTTACTAATGCCCTGCGTACCTTTTCTTGCCGCTCTGCTTCATCTTTATATTTTTTGGAAGGGTATAGTCCTTCCGCCACTATATAATCAACCTTAGCACGTTCATTGAGCGACGCCATCGGGTCCTGAAAAATCATTTGGATTTTCTGCGTAATTTCCCTATCCCAATCTTTTGGAATTTTCCCATGAATAGTTTTGCCATGATACAAAATTTGTCCTTCAGTGACCTCGTTGATGCGCATAATAGACCGACCAATCGTTGTTTTTCCTGACCCCGATTCCCCTACTAAACCAAATGTTTCGCCTTTAAAAATATGAAAACTGACATCATCGATGGCCGTAAACTTATGATTCCCCTTACCAAAATTGACGGTTAAATTTTTCACTTCTAGTACTATTTCTTTTTCACTCACTAGCATACTGCCTCCCCTCTGCAAAAAAGGCTTGTAAAGCAGCAGGAGGTTCTACATTTGGAGCAAGCGGATCTAATAACCATGTTCGTGCAAAATGCGTGTCACTTACCTGAAAAAAGGGTGGGCGCTCGATAAAATCGATTTTCAGCGCATACTGATTGCGCGGCGCAAAGGCATCCCCCTTTATTTCCTGAAAAAGATTAGGTGGCGTCCCTTTGATCGAATACAACGCTTCTCCCTTAGACCCGAGCTGCGGCAGAGAGGAAATAAGCGCCCATGTATAAGGGTGCTTACTATTAAAGAAAATTTCATGAGTTTTCCCAACCTCAATTACATCACCCGCGTACATGACCGCAATACGGTCAGCCACTTTGGCGACCACACCTAAATCATGCGTAATATAGACGATCGTTAAGCCATACTTAAGTTGAAGATTTTTTAATAGCTGTAAAATTTGTGCCTGTATCGTTACATCAAGAGCAGTTGTTGGTTCATCACATATTAAAATATTTGGCTTACAGGCAATCGCAATCGCAATGACAATACGTTGGCGCATACCTCCTGAAAATTCATGAGGATATTGCTTATAGCGTTTTTTCACATCATGTATTCCAACATCTGTAAGTAGTTTTAATGTTTCTTCATAAGCCTCCTTCCCCTTTAAGCCTTGATGCAACACCACACATTCCTCAATTTGCTTACCAATCGTTTTAAGTGGATTTAAAGATGTCATTGGGTCCTGCGTCACCATCGCTATTTCCTTCCCACGTATATGGAGCCATTCTTGCTCTGTCGTAAATTGTCCTAGATCCTGTGCTTGGTAAATGATTCTGCCCTGCTTAATGCTGCCATTTTTGTCGAGCAAGCCCATAATAGATTTCATTAGCACAGATTTGCCCGAGCCCGATTCACCAACAATCGCTAGACTTTCCCCTTTATATAAATCAAGAGAAATATCTCGAATTGCAGTTAAAACACGACCACGTAATGTGAATTGAATAACTAGATTTTGGATAACTAATAGGCGTGATTTTTTAGGTGTCACTGATTCCATCTCCTTATACATGGTTTTTCGGATCTGCTGCATCAGCAAAGGAATTACCAATTATATAAAATGCAATAGTAATAACACTTAACACTATACTCGGGAAAATTAGCTGATATCGTAAGTCTGGCGACATCATGAGCACACGCCCTTCATTAATTAAATTACCTAAGGACGGTTCACTAATTGGAAGCCCTAAGCCAATATACGTTAAAAACACCTCTGCCCCTATAGCAAAGGGAATAGCTAGACTCATACGTAACATAATGACAGAAATTAAATAGGGTAATAGATTTTTCACAATAATACGGTAATCAGGTGTCCCTAGACATTTAGAGGCTAAGTTGTATTCACGGTCCCGCAAAATAACAATTTGATTGCGAATAAATCTAGCCATTTCCACCCATCCAGTTATACACATGGCGATAATAATCGTTGATATACTTGGTCGCAAAATATAAGACATTAAAATGAGTACAATGGTTGTTGGAATATTATCAACAACGTTATACAGCTGTGTAATAGGCACCTCTAGCTTTCGCGAAAAGCCCCATAGTGTACCAACTGTAATCCCAACCACAGCTTCTACTAGGGCAACTACACAGCCAATAAATAAGGATGTCCTTGTCCCCGCCCAAATTCGTGACCATAAATCCTGCCCAATTGAGTTTGTACCAAACCAAAATGCAGCATTGGGGGTAATATTACGTGCCTGCATCCCCGTTTGCTCGTCTAGGTAAATTTCCGTTGGTGATTTTTGTACTGGTAAATACGGCTGAAGGATCGTAAAGCCCACAATAATAAGCACGCCTACTAATAAAAAAACAGCTAGTCGATTTTTCAAAAAGGATTGCCATGTAGATCGCCAATATGAGTAATTAGAATGACCGGTTTCTTCTGCTTGTCGCGCATCAACTTCCGCAAATTCAAACAATGTTTCCCGTGATTTATTAGAAATATTATGAATTTCATTCGAATACATGCCCATTAACGTACTCCCCCTCCCTTGCCCAGTTTAATTCGAGGATCAACAAGTGCCATGGCAATATCCCCTAAAATAAGTCCGATAATACCAAGGGAGGAGAACACCAGCACTAAGCCTTGAACAATCGTATTATCCTGTCGTTGAATCGCATCAACGAGTAAGCCCCCCATCCCTGGAATGGAATACAAAGATTCGATATAAATGGAGCCAGTAATGGTAAACAAAATGGTTGCAGGTAAATATTGCGCCATTGGGATAAAGGCATTTCGCAAAACGTG
This sequence comes from Lysinibacillus sp. A1, assembly GCF_000801965.1. Lineage (NCBI taxonomy): Bacteria > Bacillati > Bacillota > Bacilli > Caryophanales > Bacillaceae > Lysinibacillus > Lysinibacillus sp. A1. Next base: position 99,279 of record NZ_JSZM01000025.1, on the reverse strand, counting down.
CTTGAACATTAATGTTCGTTCCTTTACTCCTTTAGCCCTCGCTAGTTTAATATAGTCCTTGTTCAATTCATCCACCATATAACGCCTCATCCACATCGCGTAGGAGGCTGTAGGAGCCAACGCCATAGAAGTTAGTGGGAGAATCCATGTAATCGGTCTATACTCATCAAAGAGCATCGGTAATTGAAAGAGATCTGTAATATACATTTGAATCACTAAATAATAAACGGCTGCAGGTACAGCAACGACAAAAACAATATAGCCTGTCCCAAGTCGATCGAGCCAACGCCCCTTACGATAGGCCATCATAATACCTAGCGGCACACCAATTAGGAGTGACAGGACAACGGCCCCTAACCCAAAGAGTAGTGAATACATAATTTTGTCCGCAATAATCGTTGTAACAGGTACATCTGTACGATAGGTCACCGATTTCCCGAGATCCCCTTGTAATAATTTCGTGTAAAAGTTTCCTAGCTGAATAAGCAATGGATCTCGTAATCCTAAATTCGTTAAATAAATTTCTTGCTGAGCAGGTGACATTTTATCGGCTGCCGCCCCTAAATATCCTTCCTCTGGCATTAATCGTAATAACGAAAAAACAATTGTAATAATAATAAAAAGGGTTAACACAGATTGTAAGAGTCGTTTTCCTATATATTGCAACATCGCGCCATCCTCCTATGTCAAAAAGACTAAAGGAGATGCCGACTGTTCCTTTCGGTATCTCCTTTTTCATCTACGAGCCCCTACTACTTTTTAGCATTCGCTAAAGCGTCAGCACGCTCTTGTTCCCACTGAGCAAGCGCTTTCTTAAATTCATCATTACTCATTGGCTTTTCCAATACTTGCTGACCTTTAAATTTCTCGGCTGTCACACCAAATGGTGAATACTGTGCCTCGAAAGGGTTTAATTTGGATGCAACATAGCCACTACCTCCAACGGAATATGGAATCACAAAGGCTTCTTCAATTAAAAAGGCCTCTGCCTTTGCAAATAGCTCGTAGCGTTTTGCCACATCAATTGTTACCTTTGCTTCATCCACAAGGTTTTGATACGTCGTTTTTCCATTGGCTTCTGTGTAACCCTCAGCTAATTCAGGTTTATTATAAGTACCGTCCACTGTAAATGGATCTGTATACGTGGATGGATCTGCATAATCTGGGCCCCAGTTTGCTTCTAAAAGTGCAAATTTCCCAGGACGACGCACCTCAGATAAAAAACCTGTCGCTGGACCTGCCTCTACAATAATGTCGATATAATCTGTCCCCAGTAATTTTTCAATTTGCTGCTCCACTACTTGAGAACGATTTGCCCAGTCTGGACTACCCGCATTATATGGCAATAACACTTTTACAGGGAATGTAGCTTTACCCGCTAATGCCACTTTTGCTTTTTCTTTGAATTCAAGTGCTAGTTCTTTATTAAAGGAATCTTCATTGGAAATAGTTGCAAGTGGCGTTAATTGTGTGTAATCTACTCCTGCTACATCTACAAAGTTTTTTGGGGTAATCGTGTTGCTCAGCAAATCGGCTGGATTATAAGGCTCCACCGTTAACATGGCGGAAACACGGTCCAGTGCATGGAATATTGATTTTCGGAAATCTTTGTTGTTGACGGCGATCTTCCAGTTATCTGGTTCATATTCTGCGTCAAATTGTGGGTTAAAGTTGAGAGCGTAGAAGTAGGTATAGAAGTTATTTTGTGTTTGACGAACTTGAGATTTTTTCTTATCATCCTTAAACCATTCATCAATAATAGAAGTAGGAATACTAGCGGAATCAATTTCTCCACGTAAAAACAGTTCGGGTGCTACCGTTGCAGCTTCTTTATTATATTTATAGCGGATACGATCAATCAGTACTTTGTCTTGATCCCAATACGTATCATTTTTTACAAGAACACGTTCATTTTGCGGCTCAAATTTATCTAAAATATAAGCGCCATTATAAAGAAAATTTTCACGCGTTGTTCCAAAGTCTGCCCCTTTTTCTGCAATGAACTTACCATTCACTGGGAAGAAACAAACGTAGTTTAACATAGAAAGAAAATAAGGTGTTGAAGCTTCTAAAGTATATTCTACTGTATGTTCATCCAACGCCTTTATGCCTACCTGCTTGAAATCTGTCATTTCACCGTTATAGAATGCCTCTCCATTTTTGACGACTGTCGCAATCCAGGCTGTGGAGGATTCATTTTTGGCATCAAGGACATACTGCAAACCGTCCACAAAATCCTGTGCAACTACATCCGCATATTTCTTCCCTTCATGTGTCACCCATTTGGCATCATCACGCAACTTGAAGGTCCATACGGTTGCATCTTCATTTGCCGACCATTCTTTCGCTAATCCCGGCTGGACTACCCCGTATTTATCATACTCAATAAGACCATCTACCATATTCGCCGCCACCGCAAATTCATTTGTTTCAGACGTTTTTAAGTAATTTAATGTTTTAATTTCCCCTGAATATACCACACGATATTCCGATGCTTTTTCACCCGATTTTTCATCATTGCAGGCTACACAAAACAATACGACCAAACATACGAAAAGCCACCAATATTTTCTCACATGCATCCCCCTAGTCATCTTTTTATAATGAAAATCCTATTGGAAGGACCGATGTCATGACCTTCAATAGGATTTTTCAAACATAAGCTAGGTCCCTCTATATGGACCCTCTCTCTATATACGAATCCAAAATTACTTATTCCACATGAAAACAGCGTGTCCTATTGGCACACACACTCTAAGCAAAAGCTCATCCACACAGTCAAGTTAAAAATTGTAAAATACGTAATACTTCATAAAAATCGTCTGTGACGAATTCTACTGTATTATGTGGTTTAAATGTGGCATTTGGATAAAAGGAATTACGATAGGCACGTGTATGATCTCGATAGATGATTTCTACCATAAAGCGTTCTGGTAATGGTACCTGAATATGTTGACGTGGCACCTTCATCGAGGAAGCTACCAGTCGCTTGGTTTCCATAATCGTTAGCTTCGGGCTGACACTAATAGTTGCATTCCCTATTCCTTCTTTGGTCGCGAAGGTCACAATGTTTTCATTAACGGCATGAATTTCTTCGGTCAAGCCAACATCACCACTGACAAATGAAACAGGAACACCATGTAATGCTGCTGCATACGTATTAATTAAAAATTCACTCGCATACTCACCATTTATTTTGACATCCGCATACGTGCAAAGCGTATGGGATAGCGGATTACGCTCGCTTCCCCCTTTACTGTGATAGCCAATAAAAATCGCACGATCAAAGCTTTGATCGAGACCTGCTACCATACACATCGGATCGTAGGTCCAGCCACGGATTACCTTACAGTTGATAGGTAAATTCGAAATATCGAGATTGCGTGCTGAATCGTGCGCATCCTTCAATAGTATTTCTGTTGCTCCACCCGCTATCGCCCCTTCAATGGCCGCTTCTACTTCTCGAGTCATTTGTTTTTGAAAAAATTGATAGTCAGGTGCATTTAACTCTGTCTCACTCCATGTAGTTGTACCCGTAATGCCTTCTATATCGGCGCTAATATAAACTTTCATTGATATCGAATCTCCTTTATTTCATGATCATGTATCGTTACCTGAATGGCTCCATAACAGGCTGTTTTAGCTTGAACTCGTCTCGCCCACGCCATATTATGGAAATCGTAATGCCACCATTCCTCTCCATAATTACTCAAGCCTACTTGTGTCATACAGTTGTATAATAAACGTCGATGTTGACAAGCCTCTGGATTCTCGTTTAGGTTATGTTCAAAATAGCGTGTAGCTGATTTTTCATTCATTTCATCAAAGGCTGTACCGAGATCCAAAGCTTTCCCTTGTCTATCAGCAAGAGTTAGATCAATAGCACCACCTGTTAAATGGGGTGCCAAATGAGCAGCATCTGCGCTTGGCATTGCGACATACTTTTTGGTTGCCTGCAGTAATTCTTGTTCTGTGGCGTGTGGCATAATGTGCGCCAATTGCTGTGAAAAATAATTAAATAAATACTGTTGAACTTGGAATGGGCGATAGCCGTCATAGAGGAGCAGGCTATACTCCTTCGGTAATAGTGTCAAAGCATGCTGCAAGCGTTCAACTACACCAGCACGTACATAAATGGCTCGTAAACTATTAGGAATCTTTTGCTGATAGTAGATAGGTTCTATAAAAATTCTTTTATGTGCAGCTGTAATCTGTATTAGAGGCTCTTGGCTTTCCCTAACAGATGGGCTCTCAGGAGAGTTTCCATTTGAAGCCGTTCCAATCGGTTGAAAGAGGTTTACAATACTAGAACACCTCCGTTTAATTATTGGATAATTCAGTTTTTTAAAATGAATAGTATCATATCTCTCTATCATTGACTAGATAAAAATACAATTATTACAAAGTAATGGCTATTCTCTTATAATGATTCAAAATTCAGCAAAAAATCGTCGAAAAATCTCCTTTATCCTCTAGTTAAGAATTTATTCATCTCATGACCCACACATGCTAAAAAAATTATGAATCTTATGTACTTACGCAAAAAAGGCTATTGAAACATTGTCTATGTCTCAATAACCTTTTCGCTATGCCTTTTGAAATGAGTAGGCTTCAACTTGATGTCCATTGCGACCAATTGTTGTTTGTGCCTGAGCTAGTGAATTGAGAATAGCTTCCTCAGTTGCCTCTGCCGCAGCTACAAATAACTGATTCATAACGGGATGATCCTCACGGAGCTGTATTCTTGTTTCTACAAGTTGTTCAGACATATGTGGGATGTTATGTGCAGTTGTAAAGCCTATCACAATGTCTCCACTGCCATGTGAGTAATGACTACCTGTCCGACCTAAACCTATCCCACAGCGTTTAATGACTCTCTTCAATTGACGACTACTAAGTGGAGCATCTGTAGCAAGGACTATCATAATCGACCCATCTGTAGGAGCGAGAGTCGAGGCACATTGGTTTATGGGAGCAACATAACGTTCCGCTAAAAATTCAGAACTATGACCAAAATTACTAAGCACCATGCAGCCCACCGTATAGCTAATTTCATTTTTATCGACTTTGACAATACGAGAAGAGGAGCCAATCCCTCCTTTATAGCCAAAGCACATCATCCCTTTTCCAGCGCCAATGGCTCCTTCCTGCGCTGTATTCGGAGAGGCATTACTGATGGCTTCTAGGGCATGCTCAGCTGTTACTGAACATGCTCGGATGGAATTTAAATAACTATCATTGCATTCGCCCACAACAAGATTGATGGTGCCAGTCGTATGCCCTATGTCCTGATTCATGTCGAGCATATATCGCAATGTTCCCTGCGTAACCGCTGGTACCCCAAATGTATTCGTGAGCATTATCGGTGATTCGATCACACCTAGCTCATTCACCTGTACGAGTCCAGTTGTTTTGCCGAAGCCATTTAACACATAGCTAGCCGCTGTAACTTTGTGCTGAAATAAATTTCCCCCATGCGGTAAAATAGCTGTGACTCCTGTACAGGCGTAACCACCTTCATGATCTAATGACTCATCCAATGTGACATGTCCTACTCGTACCCCAGCAACATCAGTAATACAGTTTTTCTGCCCAACCGGTAATGTACCCACTTCAATGCCAAATTGTCTTACCTTTCCCTGCATACTACGTTTCCTCCTGAATCGCCATCGACACAGCTGCCTGTGCATGAATAGCCGTTGTATCAAATACTGGAACATCGATATCCTGCTGTTGTATAAGTAAGCCAATTTCGGTACAGCCAAGAATTATGCCTTGCGCTCCAGCCTGCACAAGGTCATTGATCACTTGGATATAATAGGACTTCGAATTTGGTACAATGCTCCCCAAGCATAATTCCTCATATATGATCCGGTTTACTTCCATACGTGAGTGGTAATCTGGCACAATAACGTCTATTCCATACCCCTCTACCCTCGACTTATAAAATTCCTGTTCCATTGTGTACATAGTTCCAAGGAGCGCTATTTTTTGTAGCCCAGCCTCCTTTATTTGGTTAGCTGTGGCATCTGCAATATGTAAAATAGGGATGGTGATGGCCTCTTCAATAACTGCTACGACCTTATGCATCGTATTTGTACAAATAACGATAAAATCTGCCCCTGCGCGTTCAAGTGACTGTGCGGCCTGAGCTAGCACGAAGCCAGCTTTATCCCATTGTCCCCTCGCTTGAAAATGTTCAATTTGCTGGAAATCAACACTATACAAAATACATGTGGCAGAATGAAGGCCCCCCAGCTTTTGTTTAACCTGTTCATTTAGAAGTCTATAATATTCGGCCGAGGATTCCCAGCTCATCCCGCCAATCAATCCGATTGTTTTCATCATCCAATCTCCTTCCTTTTATTCTATTATTATACGCGTTTGCAGAATAAAAATAAGAGAATTTTCGGAATATATCACTCTTATAGGAAAAATCAAAACCTTATTATAATTTATTATATTAGAAAGGTTGATTTTTCATAAAAAAACAGTGTAGACTAAAGCGTACTGTGAAAGGAGGAAACAACTTATGGAATGGATTTCAAATATTGTTGATAGTGGAAATAATATTTTATGGACATATATCCTGATTATCTTACTATTAGCTGCAGGACTATATTTTTCATTAGGTACAAAATTTGTACAAATACGTCTTTTCCCTGAAATGTTTCGTCTGATTGTCGAAAAAAGAGAAGGCGATTCAGGGGTTTCGCCGTTCCAAGCCTTTACGATTAGTGCCGCTTCACGCGTAGGCACTGGGAACATTACAGGTGTTGCCTTAGCCATTGGTGTCGGTGGACCAGGTGCAGTATTTTGGATGTGGATTATTGCTATATTAGGAATGGCAACAGCCTTCATTGAAAGTACATTAGCACAGGTCTATAAAGTGAAGGATGGCGATACGTTCCGAGGTGGACCTGCCTATTACATGGAAAAAGCGTTAGGTCAAAGAAAACTAGGTATTATCTTTAGTATTCTATTAACACTAAGTTTTGGATTTATATTTAATGCAGTGCAATCTAATACAATTGCCACTTCAGTTGGGGAAGCATTTGATATAAGTCCAAAGCTCATTGGCATCTTACTAGTAGCACTAACAGCATTAATTATTTTTGGTGGTGTACAAAGAATTGTAAAGGTAACTCAAGTTCTTGTACCGGTTATGGCCATCTTCTATTTACTTGTAGCCCTTTTTGTTGTGGTGACAAATTTATCAGAAATACCAACTGTGTTTAAATTAATTTTCACACATGCATTTGGTCTACAAGAAGCTGCTGGTGGAGCAATTGGAGTCGCTATTATGCAAGGGGTACGTCGTGGTTTATTTTCCAATGAAGCTGGGATGGGTAGTGTGCCAAATGCTGCGGCGACTGCTAATACCTCACATCCTGCTAAGCAAGGGCTTGTACAAAGCTTAGGTGTCTTTTTCGATACGATTATGATTTGTACAGCAACAGCCTTTATCATCATTTTAGCTGGTTTATATGATAAAGGTGAAAGTAATGGTATTATTTTGACGCAAAATTCCCTAGCTGTACATGTTGGGGATTGGGCTCCTTATTTTATTGCCATTTCCATTATCTTCTTTGCTTTCAGTTCGATCATCGGGAACTATTACTACGGTGAATCTAATATCGAATTTATAAATGCCCATAAAGGTTGGATGATTATGTATCGCATACTAGTACTAGTCATGGTTATGTTCGGCTCTGTAGCACAAGTTCAACTTGTATGGAATTTAGCAGATTTATTTATGGGGCTTATGGCTTTCATCAATATTGCTATCATCATGATTCTTGGTAAAATTGCCTTCCTTGTATTAGATGATTTTACAGGCCAACGCAAAGCAGGTAAAAATCCTGTCTTTTATGCCAAATCAATTCCGACATTAAAAAATACTGATTGTTGGGAAGAAGATCGATAAAATAGGAACACCCCTCCATTGTAATGAATGGAGGGGCGTTTTTTTTAATATTTGAACTGACTAATAAGTTGTTTTAATTCATCTGCCATATGTGCAAGTGCTTGTGCCGAGGCGTTGATTTCTTCCATTGATGCTAATTGTTCCTCTGTTGAGGCTGCAACATCTTCAGAAGCGGCAGCATTGCCCTTGGCTGAGAAGGCCAAATCTTCCGTCACCGCTGCTACCTCTTGTACGCCAGCAGACATTTGCTCTGAGGCAGAAGAAACCTCTTCCATTTTCGGTGTAATTTCATTCATACTATTCCTAATTACTTGGAATTTCGTAATGGCTTCATCAGAAATATGTAAACCACTTTGAACATCCTCCGTTACCTTAGCCATAATACTAACAGACTGCTCTGTTTCTTGTTGAATCCCACGTATTAGATCAAATATTTGTTTAGCCGATTCCTGTGATTGCTCGGCTAGCTTACGAACTTCATCTGCGACAACCGCAAAGCCTTTTCCATGCTCCCCTGCTCTTGCTGCTTCAATAGCGGCATTTAAAGCCAGTAAATTAGTTTGATCCGCAATGCTTGTAATAACATCTAAAATGGATGTAATTTGCTGTGAACGCTCATGTAAGGTTTGAATTTTAGCATTAGAATCTGCAACAGATAAATGAATAGACTGCATTTGATCCTTTGTATTTTGGACAGCTTGTCCGCCCTCATCTGCCTGTAATGTCGCATGCTGTGAAAGGTCCGTCACAGCAGAAGAAATTTCAGCAATATGAAGAATGGCTGTTGAAAGCTCATGTAATGATTCTGCATTTTTATTGGCACTAATCGTTTGACCATCTGCACTTGACGCAACATCTTGAATAGAAATAGCGACTTTTTCGGTTGCTATACTTGTTTGATTCGCATTAGCTGTTAGCTCTTCAGCAGACGATGCCACTTCCTCTGCATTTTGTTCAATTTTTTGAATAAGCGTCCGCAAACTTTCCTGCATATCGTTAAAGGCTTGTCCTAATTGCCCTATTTCATCTTTCGAAGTTATTGTAACAGTCTCTGTCAGATCACCTTTACTGATCGTAACGGCGCTATCTTTTAATGCTTTAATTGGTTTAATGACAGCCTTCATCACGAAGTAGAAGATTATAGAACTAATCACGACAGCGGCAAGCAGAACTATGATGGTATGAGTTAAAATCGATGAAGCCGATTCATCAATTTCCTTAGAAAAGATCGTACCTGTAATTTTCCAATTGGTTACCTCATTCGTCGTATAGAACAAAATACGATCATCACCGTTAAAGACGTATTCATAGGTGCCAGAGGGACTTTCATACATTTTATCGAGGAAACTTTCTTTGAGCTTGCCACCCGCTTCTAATGTAGGATGTGAAATGACCAGATTGTCCTCTCCAAAAATAGAGGGATACCCATTTTTCCCAATTCGAATGGAATCTGCAATTTTTTGAAGGTTTGTTAATTTAATATCAATAGCGACAACCCCTGAGCGGTCCTTGATTTGTTTAGCAACCGTTACAACCATATCACCAGTTCCTGCATCCTTATAAGGGTTAGTAATTAAAGTTTCACCTTTTAAAGCAGTCGCTTGTTTATACCAATCTCGATCTAATGGATTATAATCCGCATCATTCAATTTTGGTACCTGAGAAAACGAACCATCATTGGTTCCAACATAAATACTTAAAACGTCTGGATTAAGCTGTCCATACTGCTTAAACTTCGATTCTATAGATGCTTGTGATTGCTTAAATTGCTGTGCATCTATCTCACTACTAAACACTTGAATGTCATTCATCTTATCAGTAATAGTTTGATCGATAAGCTTATTTAAAATGCCTACACTTTCATTGGCACTAAATAAGATTTCTTCTTCTATGGAATCTTTAGCTGATAAATAAGATAAACTACCTACAGATATAACAGGAATTAGTAATACTAGCGCAAATAGCGTATAAAGCTTGCCCTTAAAACTGCTAAATATTTTCTTCATATATTATTCTCCTTTTGTTTCTTGAAGTGAAAAATATCACTTGTCAGCCTGATATTTGCTACAACCATTCCCACTCTGTATCTGTTTTACATCTCTCCCATAGCTTTTATCGGATGAAATATTATTTTTCAAACATATTTATGATTATTCTATTATTCAGTCTTTACAGATAACTATAAATCCCTGTAATTGTCAGGAAGAACAAACTATTAGCCCATCACTTCCTAATCATAACTACATGAAAAATGGCAACTATTGATCCTGATTCTATAGGAATTTGAGCTTGCTGAAATGATTGGAAAGTAAAAAAAGAGGAGGTGTCTAATAATCTATTGGACCATTAGACATCTCCTTTATCATGAGCTTAATATTTAAATGTTTGTATGGATTCCTGTAGATCGATCGCCATTTTCGCTAAATGGTTGGAAGCTGCCGCTACTTCCTCCATCGCCGCATTTTGCTCTTCCGAAGAAGCGGCAACGCTTTGCACATGACGGCTTGATTTCATAGATACTTCGCCTATGTAATCAATCTCTTGGACCAGCTTTTCAATATCTTGATGGATAGTACGAATAGCTGCGGTAACTAATTCCGTTTGTGCTTGTACATCCGTAATGGCATCATCAATTTGTATAAAATTATCTCTTGCCACATTGACCTTATCACGACCTACATGCACCGAATCATTGCTATTCACCATATCTTCTTCAATTATTCTTGTACTATCAGTAATTTGTGCTACTACTTTTTCAATTTCCACTGCTGCAAGATTCGACTCATCTGCTAGTTTACGTACTTCCTCAGCGACAACGGCAAACCCTTTCCCATGTTCACCGCTTCGGGCTGCTTCGATGGAGGCATTGATAGCAAGCAAATTGGTCTGTGTCGCAATACTTTTAATGACATTCACAGCTGCTACAATGGCTGCTGAATTATCATCTAAATCTTGGACGCGCGTATTTAATTCACTCGTGTTGGCTGAAATTTCATCCATCTGTACCGTGGCATCATGGACGGAAGAACGACCTAAACTCGCCATATTTTTCGTTTCGACGGTTGCATCATTAACGTTTTGAATGCTAGTGGAAATATCATTCATTTTCTTCAAAATATGGGCCGATAAATTTCGTACATCGCCTGTTAACGTATCCTGCTCATCAATTCCTTGTGCAATGTCTTGAATTGATTCAGTGACGACTTCCGTTGCCTGTGTAACCTCCAAGCTACTAGCCGTTAGCTGCTCAGAGGTAGCGGCTACTTGCTCAGAGGAATCTCCAACTTGCTTCATCATTTGGCGAAGTTTTTCTGACATGCTATTGAATGACTCGGCTAGATGTGCAAATTCATCCTTTGTTTTGAATTGTAGATGAGCGTGTAAATTCCCCTCCGAGAATGTATCCATTTCTCTGACTGTTAGCTGGATGTTTTTAGCAACTCTTCTACCAAATGCAGTAGCAATAATGATGCTAATGAGGAGAGAAATTGCCGCCAATATCATTATTTCAATACCACTTCTTTCCCCTTTTTCCTTAGTCGCCTCAATATGTGCTAGCATGTCCTCCTGTTGTGCAGTAGCCATTGTCTTACCAAAGACTACAAGCTTCAAAGAGCCCTCCCCTAAAATCGGCAAGGCTACTTGCTGAGCCTGTTCTATTTCGCCGCGTTTATAAAGCGGAATAATCTGTCCATCTATCGCCTTTTCCCAATCATCAAGCTGTTGTAAAAATTGCTCAAAATCTTGATTGCGAGCGCCTATTTCTTGGAGGCGATTAATGGATGTATGTAAGGTATTGCGTATTTCATGATGATTGTTCAACATTTCTTCCTTACCATATAATATATATCCTCGAATAGCTGCATTTGCACGCACAGTTTGGAACGAGATATCTTGATATAGATGGATTAATTCCGTATTGTCTTCGATTTCAGCTAGTGTCTTATTATTATTCGTTAAGAAATACATCGCAATGGCTGTAATCATTAATAAGAAGGCTAGCACTATACCAAAAGCCATTTGTAGTTTACGTTCCACAGTTAATCTCATATGATTCCCTCAATTCTACTGTAATCACCATTGAGTATATCCTACCTAAATCTATTATCCTACAGAATATGTACCTTTCCTCACAAAACATCGCTAAAATTTAACAATAATGCAAACTCCACCTGAAAACTATTGACAATAATATCCACTATTTCGCTAGTTGAAATAAGAAATAATCCATTGAAAGCCATGGAGATAAAACAAAAAGAGCAGGAGAAGCAGGACCATTTTCATGAAAAGCTCTCTTTTTTCAACATATTCTCGAATACCTGATGTAAGCATCATGACACTTAATAATAATAAGCTATGCTGAGCCCCATATATTTGCATCGAAATGGTGATGATTAATGGCAGGATGATAGGAAGCAGAAAATCAGCAGTCAGTCGTTTTCCTTTCTGTTTGATTAATTTTGTCGGAGTAGTTTTCGATGTACCTCCTATTAATTTCTTTGCAAGCAGATAAGCTATACTAAAAAATAAAATAGTATAAATAATAAATAATAACAACGGCATTCGGCTTTCTTCATTCAACCAACGAAAATAACCGACCACTTCTGCTGTTGGCAGTTGATAATACTGCATCGTTTTTTGATCCATGAGGAATAATTGTTCATCCTCGACCATTACCTTAATGGCCATCTCCTTACCATTATCGAAACGTATATATAAATCACTTGTTGGGGTAGGTTGGGCGGGTCGACTGATAGGGACTTTCTTAGTCCGTAAAGCTTGTTGAAGGTGTTCTGTATCTTTTACCTCATAACGGTTAAGGTAGAACACTTGCTTTAATGGATATAAATATTGCTCCTTGCCATCACTTCCAGACATATACCATGCCTGTTGGATAGTTTGAAATTGACTATAAGGAAGAGATACTAGTTCGTCTCTTTGCCTCTCATTGTCCAAAAACAGTAAGAGGGTGATGAGGCTTAACGTCATGCCAAGTAGTAATGTAAGTAAATGTCCAACCCGTTTCATAGCTACAACTCCTTTAACCTTTACATATATAGTAATTATTGTAATATACGGTTTACTCATCCAATAAGTTTCATCTATACTAAAGGATGGAGGTGGGATGGCAAATGAGCAAGCCAGAATTATACGTTAATGTAGTAGTAGGACCTGATTGTGATTTCGAATCAATGGCCCTCCGAGCTGCACTTGAATCCTTTGGTGCAAGGGTAACACTTCATTTAATTGGTAGACCCAATGATTTGATTGATGTTTTATCAGGCGTTGATCTTCATGGCAAGATGGATTATCTAATTTTGAACTTTCACGGAGATGAAGGACGGTTTTGTCTACCTGAGCTAGGGGAGGATGTTTATGAAGTTAATGAACCAAAGAGTATATACTTTGGTCCATTGGATGTACAAACTTATAGCCGCCTCCAAGGTGTAAAGGTTATTGCAGCAGGCTGTACATTAGGGTGCGAACAGCTCGCAACAGCATTTTTGCAAAGTGGCTGCCTCTCCTATTTAGCACCAGATGACTATATCGATGGTAACGCCAATCTTATGTTTCTAATTCGCTTTTTCTATGAGATCATCTCTCATCATAAAAATCAGCAGGAAGCATTTGAACTAGCTCAAGCCATTGATTCGGAGACTGCGATGTACAAGCTTTATTTATCATAAAAAAGATCGTAGCAACTAATAATTGCTACGATTTCTCTTATTTCTCATGGCTGTTTTCAAGCATGGCCTTGTTAAACGCTTGCGACTGTCCTCTTGCTATACTTAACGTTTGCCACTCGGATCCCTTTACTTGCTTCGCGATATAAATCATTTGGCCAATATGCTGTGAATAATGAGCCATTTGCCTTTCTATCGCATCAATTACCGCTAGCTTTTCCCCTCTGATTGTGACATACCCCTGCAAATCGGATTCTGTAATACCCGCCAATGCATCTAAAAATACTTGCCAGCCCTCTTCCCAAACTGCAAGAATGGCTTCTTTTGTAGACAGACTATTAATAAACTCATCATCTCGATTTCGTGTAGTTTTCTCACCATCTGTCGTTAAAAAATCAGTCCAGCGCGAAATCATATTACCACTAACATGTTTAACAATGACCGCGACACTATTGGATTCTTCATTATATGCCCAGTGCAACTCAGCCCCTTCTAGTTGGGCCAGTGCCCCATCCCCTAGCTCTTTCACATTGTTAAACCTTTTTTGGATGACCTGTAAATACGTTTGTGCAATCGTCATAAGCAAACCCCCATCCCCTCTTTTTTATTATTATAAATAGAAAATCTTACTGTTTACCAGCTAATAGTCGTCATACAATTAAAAACCGTCTCAAAAGTTCGAGACGGTTGCTAATTATAAATTTTCATCAATATATGTTTCAATATCAGAAGCTATTGTATCAATTGGTACATCTTCAATCTTTTCAGCAAAGCCATTATACATTTTAACGATTGTTCCATCTTTATCGACTAGGAAAAATTGATTACCATGGATAACTTGATCACTGTTAGGATCGTTTTTCACTAAAATTTTCGTATTTTTAACCGCAAACTGTTCAATATATTTTTGTGAATAGCCAGTAAGAAGATTCCATTTAGAATCATCTGGCACATTATATTTACTAATATAGTTGGCTAATACTTCTGGCGTATCAACATCTGGATCTACGGAAAAGGCGACGATATTATAATCCTCTACTCCTTTTTTCTGTAGCTTTTCTTGGACCTGTGCCATATTCAAGGACATTGGTGGGCAAATCGATACACAATTCGTGAAAATGTACATACCAATCCATGGCTTGCCTTTTAAACTTTCAAGCGAAACCGTCTCTCCACGTTGATTGACATGTTCAAAATCAGGTATTTCCAAACTATAATCTGCTTTAAATTTGGAATTCCCACAGGCGCCTAGAACAGTCGCACAGGCTAAAAGCAATATTAGCCCAATTAGTTTATGTTTCATGTTAACACTCTCCCTAACCTACACTACCCTCATCCTAACTTAGGCTGTAAGCGTTGACAAGAACTTCTAGGTGACAGCTTTCGTACATATTTGTGAAATTAATTTCATTTTAAGGAAACAAGTGCCTCATGTATCGCATCAAGCTTTTCCTCGACACGCTGTAATAAATAAAAGGACACTATTATCGGGAAACCGATATCTGAAATCATGCTTAACCACTGTTCCATCGTTATGCCCCCTTTCACTTAGGTAAAAATGGCCTTTGCATTTTTCATAGCAAAGACCATTTTCGCATTATTCTGTTGCTACATCGAATTCTATTACTTTTCGTTCTACAATACGAGCGCCTTTAATAGCTGCTAAGGCGCCACCTTGTCCAGAAAATACATTTTTAGCCAAAATAGTTTGCATGACCTTTTGAATGTCAGCTGCGTTTATTGCTGGCTTCGGTGCATCAATCGTCAGCGTAGATGTTTTACCATCCACTGTCACAAATTGTAACTCTAAAACTTGTGCCATCTTCTGATCCCCCTTAAGTTAATTCGCTTGTCTCTTGCTTTTCGATACCAGCCAGTGCTTGTGATGATAGACTGGCCATCCCTTGTGCGACAGCTACTAAATCTTCTACGCTATGTGTCTTAGCAATATTACGATACGATTTAGTAGTGAATGTTGGCTCGTTTTGCTCATTGTAGCCTTCCACATATTTAAGTCTTAGGGTAGCATGTAAAAAATTCTCATTTGCCATACATCTCACCTCCCTTCAAACACTATATAAAGACGAATTGCTAAAAAAGGGACATTATAGGATGAATTTTCTTTCGGAAGCTCTTATAATAGAATCAGAGAAGACAAAGAGGTGAACGATTTGTTACAAGGTTGGTTTTTATGGTTTATTTTATTTTGGGTAGTTGTCCTCATTTCATTGATGGCGATTGGCGGCTTTTTCATGTTCCGCAAGTTTTTAAAAGCACTCCCAAAGCAGGATGGAAAGTCTGATTTAGATTGGCAGGAATTTTATTTAGATAAAACAATTCATTTATGGGGACAAGCAGAAAAAGAGTTACTCTATGAGCTTGTAAGCCCTGTCCCTGAGCTCTTTAGACAAGTAGCAAAGGAGAAAATTGCAGGGAAAATTGGCGAGCTCGCTTTAGAGGAAAAAGCACCTGCTATTAATAATGACCTCATCATTCGCGGCTACATCCAAGCAACACCGAAACGCGATCACAAATTTTTACGCAAAAAATTAGAGCAAATGCAAATTGACATCGCCCCCTACGAACATTTATTTGAATAAAGAAAGCTACGCTGCACATACGCTTGTGCAGCGTTTTTTTGGGGATTGAATGGGGTTATTGTTCCTTCGTTTTCTATGTTACTTTTTTAGCGGGGCATCCTTATTCGCGGTTTTATTCGGCATTTTTGCGGTTCTATCCGTCACTCTCGCGGTTCTATCCAGCACTTCACTCGTTTTATCCACCGCTTTTGCCGAGGCAGCCTATTTTGATACTCTATCCGTCACTTTGCTGGCTCTATCCACCACTTTCGCGATCCTATCCGTCACTTCTGCGGTTCTATCCGTCACTTCTCTTGTTTTATCCGCCATTTTTGCCTATGCAGCCACTTTTGGAGCTCTATCCATCACTTCTGCCGAACCGTCCTTATTTCTCATTGCACCCACCGCCCAACTCGAGAGCATAAAAAAACTACACTAGTTTGAGTACTAGTGTAGTTGGGAAATTGTTTTTTTGATTTTTTTAAACTGGAGTAGCATGGCGATTCGCCAAGGTACTAACATGGCGAAGGCTAGGATCCAGAACATGCCTGCTAATTCGCCGACATCGATGGAGTTGCTTAAAATCATTTTGGCCACTACCCGGAATATTAATAAACCAAATAATATAAAAACGAATGCTTTTGAACGTTTTAAATAAATATCTCGACCCTTCACTTCAAATTTGGAAGTGGCAATTAAAATGGTCGAGAATACCATTCCTACAGCGGCTGCTTCTAATATTTGCATGGGTGGCACTCGGAATTGTTCAAATAAAAACATGAGCGCACCAGAAGACATCGCGATTGGCGGAATAATAATTTTCTTCTCATTTGTTGGCATTTTGGAAGCTCTCATACGTATGACCATGACAAAGCTACCCATAAGAATGGCCATAATGGTTGACCCAATAACATAATAGTGAGAAGGGATATTGCTTAACATAAAAGATCCTCCTCTAATGTCAAATTAGCAATTTTGTCCAAGTAATTGGTCAGCGACGGCTCTTAATCTTTCTGGCTCAAAGGGCTTGGTAATAAAATCTTTTGCCCCACTTTCAATCGCTTCTACAATTAACTTTTGTTGGCCTAATGCTGTTACCATAATTATTTTTGCATTTGGAAACTCTGGGATAATTTTTTTTACTGCCGCAATACCAGTCATAACGGGCATCGTTACATCCATTGTTACTAAGTCTGGTTGTAACTCTCGATACATAGCCACAGCTTCTTTACCATTTGCTGCCTTACCTACTACCTCGTAACCCCATTCTGAAAACATATTACTGATTGCAACACGCATAAATAGCGTATCATCCACTACTAAAACTGTAGGCACATGTTCATCTCCCTCCACGTTAAAGTACGGTATGCCTCTTTAGTGTATCAAATTAAAAGCCTGTAAATCCACCGAAAATAGGCTGTAATATACGAGTAATATACGTTAATCCATCAAAGAATAACAAAATACCCACGGCAATCATTATATAACCACCGATTTTCACGATTTTTTGGCTGTGTGTGCGAATCCATGTCATGCGTGAAATAAAGAACGATAACACAAAGAATGGAATCGCGAACCCTAAATAATAGGCGAACATATAGCTAAAGCCCGCTCCTGGGTTTGTACTAGCCAACATTATAATAGAAGCTAAAATTGGTCCTGTACATGGTGTCCATCCTGCCGCAAAGGCAATACCAATTAAAACGGATCCCAAATAGCCAGATGGTCGATTTTTAAATTGAAACTTTCGATCCTTCATGAGGAAATCAATTTGTAGTAATCCTACAATCATTAATCCAAATACTACGATTAAAATGGCACCAACCTGACGTAGTAAAGTTTGATAGTTCAGGAAAAACTCTGCCGCATATGAGGCACTTAGTCCAATTATGATAAAAATAATTGAAAATCCTAGTAAAAAGAATAGTGTGTGGAAAATGGCACGCTTTTGTAGCATCCCTTTTTCTGATTTTAGCTCATCTAATGTCATACCCGTTATGTACGATAAAAATGCTGGATACAATGGGAGGGTACATGGTGAAATAAAACTTAAAAACCCTGCACCAAAAGCTAAAAATACGTTAATATCTGATCCCATATTTTCGATCGCTCCTTACAGTTACTGCATCCATCGTACCAAAAAACATGATAAATTGCGCCCTTCCTGATTGTGAACGTTTCATGGCAAAATGATGAGATTTCTGAAAAGTCCTTCCCATACATGTAGAACACTTAATAAGCTACTTCTGCATTATGCGCCCCTGTTGATTTTCTGTCAACAAAATTCGCCATTATTCTACATCATCAAATAGGATGGCAAATCTCATTTAAATCAGCTCTGCACCCCTTTTTTATAGTCGATATATGGTTAATTAGTGAGTGATTCACTAATCTTCATGTATACTATTCATAACAAACGCGCATTTGATTGAAAAAAAGAGGTGTAGCTCCTTGGAATTAAGAAAAATTAAACCTAAAAAAATCTATGAAGAAGTGTCCGAAATTTTGCATGAGAAAATAAGAGCGGGTGTTTTAAAGCCTGGTGATCGACTGGACTCGGTGGAACAGCTTGCTGAACAATTACAAGTTAGCCGTTCTGCTGTGCGAGAGGCGCTGTCTGCCTTAAAGGCAATGGGATTGATTGAAATCAAACAAGGCTCTGGGACTTTTGTTAAAAGTGTGCCTCCAAATAGACTGGATTTTCCATTATCTACAGCCATGTTATCGAATAAACTTGATATTGCCCGTTTATTAGAGGTGCGCAAGATCATTGAAGTAGGAGCAGCCGCCAGTGCCGCTATCAACCGTACCGAACAGGATATTCAAGCAATGGTTCAAATTTTAGATGACATGAAGCAAGCCCATGGAGATGGTGAACTTGGTGAAAAGGTGGATTATCAATTTCATGTGGCGATTGCGACTGCCTCCCAAAATCCCCTACTTGCTACGATTCTAGATCAAATTTCTGGCCTGATGATTGATACGATGAAAGAAACACGCCGCATTTGGTTGTACTCTAAAAAAACAACAAGCGAGCAACTATATGAGGAACATATGAAAATCTTCCTTGCTATTCAGCAGCAAAATGAAGAATCAGCTAAGCAGGCAATGACCCTTCATTTAAGCAATGTTGAAAAGGTTCTATTGCAGTATTATGAAACAACCGACTCTCATCCACTTTAAAACAGCCTAGCTCTCGACTAGGTTGTTTTAATTTTTCTGAAAATTCCATCAAAACACCTTCTTTCTTAGAAAAATTTGTAGTATGATACATATAGCATAAGTCATCTGATGACCTGTTGTTTATAAAAGGAGCGATGCATATGAAAGTAACTCTCTTTGCTACTTGCCTAGTGGATTTGTTTCAGGGAGATGTAGGGAAAGCCGTAGTGGAAGTATTAGAAAGACTTGGCTGTGAAATTGATTTTCCTGAGGAACAAATTTGCTGTGGACAGCCTGCTTATAATAGTGGCTATGTGAAAGAATCAAAAAATGCGATGAAAAGAATGATCACTGCCTTCGAGCATGCCGAATACGTCGTTTCCCCCTCTGGTTCTTGTGCTTATATGTTTAAGGAATATCCAGAGGTTTTTAAGGGGGATCCTCTATGGGAATCAAAAGCAAAGGCATTGGCAGCCAAAACATATGAGTTTACTGAATTTATTGTCAACGTTTTAAAGATAGAGGATGTTGGAGCACATTTAGAGGGCAAAGCTACTTACCATACTTCCTGCCATATGACTCGCCTCCTCGGTGTGACTGAGGCTCCATTGAAGTTATTACAAAACGTCGAAGGTTTACAGTATGTGGCGCTTCCTGGAAAAGATAGGTGCTGTGGGTTTGGTGGCACATTCTCTGTCAAAATGGGCAATATTTCTAGCGAAATGGTTCATGAAAAGGTCCATCATGTAGAGGAGACAGGGGCGGATTATTTAATTGGAGCAGATGCTGGCTGTTTAATTAATATTGGTGGTCGTATTCATCGCCAAGGCAAACCGATTAAAGTGATGCATATTGCAGAGGTTTTAAATTGCCGATAAGAGGGGGAAACATTAATGGCCATGAAAACTAGTAATGATCGCTTTTCAGACCGTGTTACAAAAGAGCTTGACAATCCATTTATGCGTAATGCTGTTTCTAATGCTCAGGACCGCTTTCAAACTCGTCGTCTACAGCAAACTCTGGAACTTGGAGATTGGGAAGAATGGCGTTCACATGGAGAAGAAATACGTAAACATGTTTTAGAAAACCTAGATTATTATCTATACCAATTAAGTGAAAATATTGCCAAAAGAGGTGGCCATGTTTTCTTTGCTCAAACTGCTCAAGAAGCGACAGCCTATATTCAAGGTATTGCGAAAAAGAAAAATGCCGCTAAAATTGTTAAATCAAAATCGATGGTAACCGAGGAAATTAACCTGAATGCTGCTTTAGAGGAATTAGGCTGTGAAGTGATAGAAACGGACTTAGGTGAATACATTTTGCAGGTTGCAGATCACGAGCCCCCATCTCATATTGTGGCTCCTGCTCTGCATAAAAACAAAGAGCAAATTCGAGATGTGTTTAAAGAAAAACAAGGCTACACTCAATCGGAAAAGCCAGAGGAGCTTGCTCTTTATGTGCGTGATAAACTACGCGATGAATATTTAACTGCTGATATCGGTATAACAGGCTGTAATTTTGCTATTGCTGAAAGTGGAACGATTACTCTAGTCACCAATGAAGGTAATGCTGATTTAGTTACGGCTCTACCAAAAACTCAAGTCACTGTTATGGGAATGGAAAGAATTGTTCCTACCTTTGAAGAAATGGAAGTTCTTGTTAGCTTATTAACACGTAGTGCTGTAGGTCAAAAGCTGACAAGCTATATTACTACGCTTACAGGAATTAAAGACGAGGGTGATTCAGATGGACCTGAGGAATTCCATTTAGTCATAGTGGATAATGGTCGCTCTGCCATACTTGGTGGCGAATTTCAGCCTATCTTACAATGCATTCGCTGTGCCGCCTGTGTCAACGCTTGTCCTGTTTATCGTCATGTCGGTGGGCATACGTATGGCTCTATCTATTCGGGCCCTGTTGGTGTGGTTCTCTCTCCGTTATTAGGAGGCTATGATGATTTTAAAGAGCTCCCCTATGCCTCAACGCTATGTGGTGCCTGTACAGATGCTTGCCCTGTAAAAATTCCTTTACATCAGCTTATTCATAGACATCGTCAGGTCATCGTTGAAAATGAAGGCAAAGCACCTGTTTCCGAAAAGCTAGTAATGAAGGCATTTGGCTTAGGGGCTTCTTCCCCTACTTTGTATAAAATGGCTACAAAAATGGCCGCTCCTGCAATGTCTCCATTTACGAAAGACCATACGATTACGAAAGGTCCAGGTCCTTTAAAAGCATGGACTGAAGCACGGGATTTCCCTGCACCGAATAAAAACAGTTTCCGAAATTGGATGAAGCACCGTACAAAAGGAGATGAAGAATCATGACTGGTACCATTCAGCATCGAGAGGATTTTTTAGCAAACATTGCACAGCAGTTAGGGCGTTCACCTATTACAACGCTTCCACGCCCCACTTGGCAGTACCAACCACAAAACCGTACATTAATAGATGCCACAAGAGACGAATTACTAGAGATTTTCACGAAACAATGCGCCAATATTCATACGAATATCGTGATTTCGAATTGTGCGAAGCTTTCTCAAGATCTACAATCTGTGGTGGACCATTACGGCGGACAATCCGTCATTACTTCTAAGGATGAACGATTTCAAGATTACGGATTATCTAAGTTAATGACAGAAAAATGGCCACAAGCTAATATTCAATATTATGAATGGAATTCTCAGCAACCAGAGGAAAATATTCAACAGGCTGAAAAAGCAAATATCGGTTTGACTATTAGCGAGATGACGCTAGCTGAGTCAGGGACCGCTATCCTTTTTAGCAGTAAAGATCTAGGAAGAAGTATTAGCTTCTTACCTAAAAAATCAATCATTTTGATCCCGAAAAGTACAATTGTTCCACGTATGACACAAGCAGCACAGTGGATTCGTGAAAAAATCAAAAATGGAGAAAAAATTCCTTCTTGTATTAACTTCATTACAGGTCCTAGTAACTCTGCAGATATCGAAATGATTTTAATCGTTGGTGTTCATGGCCCTGTTCAAGCCACCTATCTCGTGATCGAGGATCGCTAAGCTCATTAAAACAGGAAAGCTGTTGAGATCTGCTACTTCAGGCGGTTGCAGTACTCTTATAAAAAGAAAAAAGCAAAAGCTATCATGACGTCACGATAGCTTTTGTCTACAGTCATAAGCATGCATTTATGTTGTTGAATGAGGCACGCTTTTTGTGATGGCTTCTTTTTCATAATACTCTGGATGTGCTTCTTTTAAGATAGAAGTACGTAGCATCACTAGTGAAATGATAATGATAATGACGCTTGTAACAGGCAATATGATCGTGGCTGGTATAGCATCGTATAATACTCCATACACAACCATACCAATTGGCATCATGGACATTGCCATTGTTTCCATTAGTCCGAAAACGCGGCCGCGGAATTCTTCCGAGATGTTTTTTTGCATATAGACCCCTATTGGCATATTAATACCCATTTCGAAAATGGCGAAAATAAAATAAATGATTAGATAAAAACTAACAATTGCGATATAGGAAAAATTCGTGACTAATGGAATCACGGCTAAAGCAAGACTACCTGCCAACAGCAATAAGCTAATTTTTGAGAAACGTAATGGTGCTTTGACTTCTGGTCTTGTCGCAAAATAAATGGAAGCGATAAGCATACCCGCTGCACCTGATGCCTGAATAAAACCAAAATGCGTTGATTCTACTTTTAGCAATTCAATGATAATAAACGTTCCTCCAACAGCGATGGCGGAAAAGAATAGATTAATCCATAATGCCACCCACATGATTGTTTTTATGACTTTACGCTGTTTTATATAATAGAAGCCGCCTTTAAGCCCTTCCCACACTTTTTCCTTCTTTTCATCTTCTCCTCTTGTACTATAGAGTTTAAAATCCATTGTTGCCTCTAAGCAAAACGCTATGATATACGCTCCGATATTTACCATTAAAAATACGTCAATATTGAAAAATCCATACATCATACCGCCAATGACGGGTCCCCCAATGGCAGCCACCGACATCGATAATTGATTAAAAGACATCGCGCGCTGTAAACGTTCTGGATTAACAAGTGTAGCAATTGCAGATGAAAACGTAACCCCTGAAAATGCGGAACATATCGTATTAAAAACAGTAGCTATGTAAATAGCATAAACAGACATCCCTACCGTTTCTGTATAAATCAGTAATCCCCCTACGGTCAAAATAGTTCCTGCCTGCGCTAATAAAATTGTTCGTTTTTTTGAAAAATTATCCGCGACATACCCAGCCAATGGTGCTACGAGAGCACGAGGTAACACAGAACAAATCATATTGGTCGCAAAGCTCATGGCGGACCCTGTCATGGCTAATATATACAAGCTAAAACCAAACGCCATGACATTTGCCCCTAGCATGGCAATCATTTTACTCGCTGTAAATGTCCATAAATGATAGGTCGCCTTTTTTAATTTCTCCACTTCATTCATCTCAAAACCCCCTCCGTGTTTTAACTAAATTAAAAAGTTTAATTTTATTAAACAAAATATAACACAGCTCCCCCTTTTCACGCAAGAAAAAGTTTAATATAATTAAACAAAAGGAGGCGAGGCAGTGAACTCTCTAGGCGCACGAATTCGTAAATTAAGGAAAGAACAAAAATTAACATTAGAGGCGCTTGCCGGTGATCGTCTAACAAAAGGAATGCTGAGTCAAATAGAAAATGAAAAGGCCAAGCCCTCTATGGAAAGCCTTGACTATATTGCCGAAAGGTTAGGTGTCAAGCCTAGTGAATTACTCGAAGAAGTAACCCCTTCATCCATCCGTTCACTTTTAGAGCAGGTTGAAATTTTATTTGCAGAGGTAAAATGGGGAGATATAGTTCGTCATCAAGAAATTGTTGATTTGATAAAACCAGCAGTAGAGGGCCTTCCTGATAGCTACGAAGCAGGCCGTTTATTGTATATATATGCTGTCACACAGTATGAAGTAGGATTAGCTTCATGGGAAACATCCCTCCTTCAAGCCCGCACTATCTTTAAGGAAATTAATTTACTTAGCCATTGGTTCAAAACATTCATCCTGCAAATGAACATATTGGCGGAAAAACGTCAATATGACTTGGCCTATGCCTGTATTTTACAGGCGCAAGAAATTATTGAACAAGAGGATTATCAGCTTGATTCTCGGGATGCTTTATTAATGGCTTATTATACAAGCATTTTACAGCTCGCCATCGGAGAACATGAAGAAGGGAAAAAATTAATCAACGAAACCATTGCGAATGCTCATAAAAACCAACTGTTTTATCAAATCGATGATATGTATCGTATCGGTGCTTATTGCGCGATGATTGACCATGACTTTGAACAAGCTGAGCATATGTTTATGAAGCTGGAGCAATATCGGGCATTTGCCGAACGCGTACTAGTAGATGCTTTCATCTATATTTTACGGGCACATTATTATAATAATTACATGTTTAATTATGAGCAGGCGTTAATAGAAATTGAGAGCTTTAATGAGCTCAAGCATGAGGATTTAGAAATTTTGGATTCAAACTATTATTATGCGGAAAAAGGAAAATCCTTATATTTACTTGGTCGTTATGAGGAGGCAAGGGCTGCATTTGAGCATTTTCAAGCATCACCTGTTTTCGTCAGCCATCCATATGATATTTTAGGCTTAAATGAATGCTTTTCCTATAAGGCTCTTTGCTATGCGCATTTCGGGGAACTGACAACCGCCTATGATATTGCGAAAATGGCATACAACGATTCACTGGATTTAGTTGATTTGCCTTATAAACGCAAAATCGAAGAAGTCTATATGACGATTAAGGCACAGATTGATTCTACTTCTTAATATGAAAGGGATTGCACCGCTTCGTGCAATCCCTTGTTTTTACTTTTGCTGATCTTCTTTGATTTGCTTATGAATTTTGCGTAATGCTTTTTTTGACCCTCGCTCAATATCATGCTGAAGCTTACGTTCTTGATAGTCGACAAATAAGGTCTCAAGATCATATCCTTCAGGATATAATTCGGTTGCCGGTAGCTCTAATGTAAGTCGTTTCACATGAACCTCTAGCATTTGACCCTTATAGTACACAGTGACATTATAGAACTGATTCATCTCTTGATAAACAAGCCCGACATCATCATGATCCAATAATTTCACACGATCCCCTTTGGCAAATTTAATGATTGCTGCCCTGCCAGCTTTCTCTTCTTTCGGCTTACGAATTTTACTATCCTGCACCCGAGTCAGCTGATAATCCTTATTATCCATATAATCCTGTGCTCGTTGCAAAACCTCTGCACGGACATTCATTTTTTTAGAAATCCAAAGAGCATTACTCTCTCCAGACGTTCCAATCATTAACTGATACAAAGGCTCTAATGTTTCACTATTAAATCGCATAGCCG
Organism: Lysinibacillus sp. A1; assembly: GCF_000801965.1. Classification (NCBI taxonomy): domain Bacteria; kingdom Bacillati; phylum Bacillota; class Bacilli; order Caryophanales; family Bacillaceae; genus Lysinibacillus; species Lysinibacillus sp. A1. Next base: position 73,530 of record NZ_JSZM01000025.1, on the reverse strand, counting down.
CATTCATAAAGTCTGGATGCATCTCTGAAAATCGTTTAATTTCTCCGTAATGTGTTGTCGCTACTGTCATACAGCCCATTTGATAGAACTCTTCCAAAATCGCAATAGCCAGTGCCGCACCTTCATTCGGCTCAGTACCACTGCCGATCTCATCAAATAATAATAGCGTATGGTTATTGGATGCTCTCATAATGTCGGAGAGATTTTTCATATGTGATGAAAACGTACTTAGCGCATTTTCCATACTTTGATTGTCACCTATATCGACAAAGATATGATCGAATATAGCCAATTCAGTGCCCTCATCTGCCACGATATGAAAGCCGGACATTGTCGCCAATGTTAATAAGCCAATTGTTTTCAACACAACGGTTTTCCCGCCTGCGTTTGGTCCAGTAATAATTAGACTCCTATAATCTTTTCCAATCGTAAATTGAAGTGGCACAGCATTCCCTGGTAATAAAGGATGTCTACCATTGATTACTTGGATGAAGCCATAATCATTGAGGCGTGGCTCCATACCGCCAATTTGTTTACTAAATTTTGCTTTAGCAAAAACCATATCATATTGGCTAATCAACTCCATATTAATATGGAGAGCTTGAAGATGATCCATTAAAAGCCCAGATAAAGATGCTAAAATCTGATACTCCTCCACCGCCTCTTCAGCCTTTAAAGTAGCTAATTCTCCATTTAATTTAGCGACCACACTTGGCTCCATAAAAACAGTTGCACCCTTTGAGGAGATTTCCACTATCGTCCCTTGTACATGATTTTTATAGGAAGCCTTAATTGGAATCGTATAGCGTTCATCCTTTTGACTAATAAAGAACTCTTGTATATACGTTTTATTGGCACTGTTGTTCAAGAATTTTGTTAAGCGGTCTTTTATTTTTTCCTCTGTCGTTTCGATATGATGACGAATCCGCTTCAATTCTCGACTAGCAGCTGAATCAACGCGATTAGCTTTTATGGCAAAATTAATTTCTTCTTCCACACTTTTAAATTCAGCCATCGAATTTGCGTAAGATGAAAGAACTGGCGCAAAAAATTCCTTATCCAACATGAATTTTTTAATGTTACGACAGCCTCGTAAAAAGTCTGACATACTGATGAGCTCACTGGGGTCCAAAATCATACCTTTTGCCAATTTGGTCATGATATGTTCAATATTGGATACGCCTAGAAATGGGACATGACCCTCCGCATCTACGATTACCCGTGCCTCAGTTGTTTCATTCAAGCGAGTTTTTACAACTGCTAAGTTTGAGCTTGGCATTAATTTATCTAATAACTGTTTGCCCAATCCACTTACACAATAGGATTTAACGATATCTTTTAATTCTTGGTATTGTAACTTCTCTAGCGTAGTAAAATTCATTTGTATATGCTCCTCATTCTGATATTTATCATTCATGAAGATACCTACTCAATATTAGATAGCAATGAAGTGTTAAATAAACTAAAAAAAGCTGTGAGGAATCCCCACAGCTCTATCTTCAAAAGGCGAGTGTTCATAGCACTACAAATAAAACCTCATTTTCAGAAGTTTCATCCATATATGCACCGCTTGATAAAGTATTGTAGGTATCTACATAGGTTTTGAAATAAATCCATGACCAAATAAGGGGTCTGTTCATGACATATATCCCCTGTCGCCATATCATTTATTTCATGTAATTTTTACCTAGTTAGAACCTACCGCACTCACAAAAAGCACCTCTCAATTTTTATCATTGTTATCTAATTATTGACATCATCTTACTATATGCTGACTAAATTGTAAAGGTGCGCTCTCCATGTAGTCCATTGAATAAAAAAAGACTTGTAGAATATTCTACAAGTCTACTGATTTATGATGAGCTTTTCTTGTTTCTATAATCTTGGAACCTGAGAATAGTAATAATGCTCCCCAAATGATGCTAAATGCTAAAAGCTCTATCTGACTAAATGGCTCTTTGTACAGTACGATACCTAAAATCAATACAATGGTTGGTGAAACATATTGAATAAAGCCCAATAAATACAATGGAATATTTTGTGCACCTTTTGCAAATAGGATGAGTGGTACAGCTGTTACTAAACCACTGAAAATCATCAAGATATCTGTTTTTACGTCAACATGTAAAAACGAAGCTTGATGGGTTGTAAATAGATACACATAATAGCCTAAAGCAAATGGTAGGATTAATAATGTTTCAATAGCTAATCCTCTCGTCGCATCCAGTGTAATTTTCTTTTTCAATACGCCGTATATCGCAAAAGATAGCGCAATCAATAGTGCTACCCATGGTACTGAGCCATAATTGATCGTTAAAATAATAACTGCCATAAAGGCAATTCCTGTCGCTACCCATTGTGCGCGACTCAACGATTCTTTAAAGAAAATTACTCCAAAAATAACAGATATGAGCGGATTAATATAATAGCCTAAGCTTGTCTCAATTAAATGGTTATGGGTTACTGCCCAAATATACAAGTACCAGTTCATTGAAATGACGAAGGATGCACCCGCAAGCTGCCAGAAATGCTTTTGATGTGACCATAAATATTTTAAGTCCGCGATAAGGTCTTTACGCATTCGAAATACGATGACAGCCAGTACAGTAAAGACAAACGACCAAATCACTCGGGATAATAAAATCTCCATGCTTGGTACATGTTCAAGTAGTTTCCAATAGAGAGGAAAGGCACCCCAAAAGGCATAGGCAAAAAATGCCGCCAAAACCCCTTTTTTCTCATTTGACATTGCCACTAACGCTCCCTACTCATAGTGAAATCAATTGCGATCTCACATAATATTAAACTAGTTAAAGAATAGACTCATTATAGGGCTTTGAATGGCAACTGTAAATGCTAAATTTCTAGACTTCTTAGATCAACGTCCATTCTTCTGCTCTGATTCTAGCTCGGAGATATATTTACGCACTGTACTATAGCTAATATCTGGATTGATTTGGCGTTTGATGCGAATATGGATTTCCTTTATACCAACCCCTTGCTCTCGCATATTTCGGATCATCGACTTAAGCGGTCCCGTTAATGACTCTCTCGACAAGGACGTATATTTACTCAGTTCAATTAATAGCTCCGTATTTTGTTGTCGGAGCACCTGCATTTCCTCTACCACGCAATTATATTCCGTTACTTTTTTTTGCAGGACAATGTTTTGCTGCTTAGATTTTTGCAAGTCCTCTGTCAGTACTGCATTTTGCTTTTTTAATATTTTTCGTTCTTGTTCTATCCCATTTTGCTTATGATCTAAATCTGCATGTCTCGCACTATACACTTTTTCCTTATGCAATAACTCTAAATAACGGCTTTGTGGAATAAGCATTAAAGTTTCAGCTGCGTGAAGAGCAAGCGTTCCATCTTCAAAAGGCTCATACGACAATGTAGAGGATTTTACTTTATTGGTCATCATTTCACTCCTCCACGAATGATTTCATGTATTCGTATTGCTTTGTATAACATCTGTTCGCTTCCTTTTTCATTTGATAATCATTCTCATTTAATTTTATCATAATCAGTATTTTCCTTTTTGTCAAAGAACAATTAATACATACAAAATAAAAAAAGCTTCTTGCAAAAATTTCTACAAGAAGCTTCGAGTATTACATTTTTTTCAATTTTTCATATTCTAATTGCAAACGTTCAATACGTTTACGACCTTCTTCACGACTTCTAGCTGTTTCAGCTTGAATTTGCTTCGTTTCTTGAATACCAGACATAATCGTTTGCCATGTTGTTTCAATTGTTTCAATTTTTATGCTCGGGCTACCTGCTGCTCGTGCTATATTAACGCTGTTTTTACTAATGTTTTCGGCATTGCGCACAAGCATTTCATTCGTACGGCGATCTAGCTCAATCATAGAATCGGAAATAAGCTTTTGGCGCTTTAAAGTAACGGCATGAATTAAACCTTGTTTGAAAATAGGGATTGTCGTCACAAAGGCTGAGTTAATCTTCGCAATTAAATGGTTATTACCTTGCTGCATTAAACGTATTTGAGGTGCAGATTGAAATGATACTTGCTGCGCCATTTCTAAATCATAGCGACGTTGCTCTAATAATTCCACTGCACGTAGCATTGTTTCATATTCCATTGCCGCTAATTGATCGCCCGTCTGAGCCTTTTGTTCAAGGGCCGGTAATGTTGAACGAACATCTTCTATCTTGACTTCAATCGCAGCGACAAACTTACTTAAAGATTGGAAGTAATTTAAATTTTGATCGTATAGATTTTCAAGGTCAATTGTATTTCGCTTCATTTCACCTTCATATTTTTGAATTTCGCGGTAAATGACATCTACTTCCTTATTCATGCTGTCATATTTAGATAGAAACTTTTCCAATTGCTCTTTTCCTTTATTAAAGAGCTTGGAAATAAAGCCGCCTTTTTTCTCCTCCGAGAAATCTTGAGGATCAAATTTATCCATAATTTTATTGAGATTATTTAAAAGGACACTCGATTCTTCTAGTTTGCTGGACTTCATAGTAGCCAGCATTTTATCAGAAAACGTAGAAATGCCACTTGCTGTTTCTTTCCCAAGCTCTAGCATGGCAATTTGATCTTTAACATCAATTCGTTTAGCAAGTGCATGAACCTCTGGATCTTTCTTTAACATAAGCTGGTTTTGCGCAATTTGTGATAGCTCTTGCTCAGATACAAGTACTGGTTTTTGTTCAGGCTCTTGTTGCATAAGTGGATTAGGTTGTAATAAAGGATTTTCAGTAGCGAATGGGTCCTTGGATTTTAAAAGATCATTGTTGAATTCAGACATACGTTTTACCCCCTGCAATTTATCTCTACAATTTACTTACGATTACTTTGGAAAAAGGTTTCATTTCCGATAGAAAGACAAAACCAATTTCAAGCTCTTAATTAAATTATAGCTTCTTTCTAAACAAAATTCGACTGATTACGCAAATTCCTTTACATTGTTTTCTAACGTTGGCATGAAACAACCAAAAAGCAGCTACATCATCGTGTAGCTGCTTATCATTTAAGTGGTAACCTTTAAAACTGTTTTAATTTTTTGAATGACCCCGCCTGAGCTATATGTCAGTACACTACGCTTATAGAACGATAAACTAAATAGGTACACGACTATAATCGTTGCGATTAAAATACCTAAAGATAGTAATGGAACTAACCCTCCGATATCTGTAGCACCTATCCTCATAGGCATGATCATTCCTGATGTTAATGGAATATAAGAGAATATTTTAATAATGATTGTATCTGGATTACCCATCCCTGTTAGCATGACATAGAAGCCGATAATCGTAATAATCATGGCAGGCATTAATACCTGACCTGCTTCTTCTACTTTCGATACTAATGAGCCAAATAATGCGCCAATGATAAGATACAGGATAACCGTTAGCAATAGGAATACAATGGCATAGATAACATAGCCAACAGACAATTCTTTGACAATGCTAGCAGCCGCATCCCAAACGATACCGCCTTTTACGAGCTTAGCATAAATCAGGAATACTGCTGCAAGAATGCCCATCTGCGTTAAAGCAAGCAATAAAACACCTGCAATTTTTGCTTTAAAATGAGTAGTTGGTTTGACACTTACTAGAAGCATTTCCATTGCTCTTGAACCCTTTTCAGAGGCAATTTCAGTCGTAATCATAGATAGGAATGTAGAAATAAAGAAATAAATTAAAATTCCAACTGCATAGGAAACAACTAAACCTGATTGCTTTTCTTCTTCACTTTTTCCACCCGTTGATTCCTCATTTAAGTTTTTAGTGGAAATCGTAGTTTGAGCAGCCATAATTTGTGCTGCCTGCTCTGGTGAAAGTGATAATTGCTGTACCGCATAGTGCTGACCAGCATATTGCAATAAAGATGACAATGTCGATTGATCGTTTAATTTCAGTGGTGTAAACGTAGCAATTTCAGCTTGTAGCTGACCACCTTGATCGTTAATCGTCACTATGGCATCTAGTTTGCCGTCCTTCACTTTTTTTTCAAGTGTCGATCTATCCTTTTCATCTTGGATAAAGGCCATATCCCCATTGGAAACAAAGATACCACTTAAATCAGCAGATGTCTCATTAATAATGGCAATTTGCTGTGCTTCATCATCACCTGTAAATAGTTCCTTAATTTCGGACCAGAAAACAGCTACAGACATGACAAGTACATATAAACATGTCATTAAAATAAAGGATTTTGATTTTATTTTTGATTTATATAATTGTTTCATCAATAAATTAAACTTCGACAACATTGCCACCTACCTTATCTTTAAAGATTTCATCTAATGATAAATAATCCAGGCTGAATTTTTCAATATACTTCCCATTGGAAAGCTGCTCAAAAATACTTTGGGCAAAGCTTTCATCCACTAATGTAAGAACTGTTTGTTCCTTCTCTACACGTACATCCCTGACGCCCTCTAACGCCAATAGCTGTGTTGTTGACCAATCTGTCCGTACTGCCAGTTTTGTTTTGCCATATTGTTTCTTTAAATCTAGTAGACTACCAGAAAATAAAGAAACACCTCTTTTTAATAGGCATAAGTGATCACAAAGTTCCTCCACATTATCCATTTGGTGACTAGAGAACAAAATTGTTGTACCCTGCTCCTTTAAAAGTAGAATGGCATCCTTCAGTAAGTCCTTATTAACCGGATCCAATCCACTAAACGGTTCATCCAAAATTAAAAATTCAGGTTTATGGATAAAACTAGCAATAAGCTGTACTTTTTGCTGGTTCCCCTTTGATAGTGTTTCAGCCTTATCTTTTCGTTTTTCTTCCAGCTCAAAACGTTGAATCCAAAAATCAATTTCCTTTTTCAGCTCGGCTTTTTTCATGCCACGTAGCTCACCAAAAAAGTACAACTGCTCCTCTACTTTCATCGTCGGGAAAATACCACGTTCCTCAGGTAAATATCCTAGCACATCTCGGTTAATCGCATTTACTGGCTGACCATTCCATGTAATTGTACCTGCTGTTGTCTCCTGTAAATCTAAAATCATACGGAAAGTAGTTGTTTTCCCTGCACCATTTTGGCCAATCAGACCAAAAATTTCACCTTTTTCAATTGTAAAATTCAATCCATCTACAGCCGTAAAATCCTTGTACTTCTTCGTGACATGCTGTAACTGTAAAGTCATGTTGTCATCCTCCTTATCCTTCGAATATATGTAAATTTTCTTTCAATCTTTTTTTACGGTTTTCATTTTTAAATATAGAGATACACACCAATATGGATACGATAAAATTTAAACATCCTACACTAGTGTTGACGATTGTTACAGAAGGTCCCCAAGCTCCAATCGAAAAATTATAAAGCCCAGCCACTATATTAAATAGCAACAGTACAATAAAAATACGATTCATTGACTTTATATAGCTAATTTTAGAGGTAGTATCTGAGAATAATTCAAATGGCCCTTCTTCCTTTAGTTTTCGATAATATGCCCAAACACCGAATTTGTGCACACATTCTATATTCATCGCCTCTAGAAACTCAAAATAGTCCTTCGATTTGCTATTCACAAATTCATTCCGATAAATATATTGTTGTGGTTCTCCTTTTTCAAAAACAAAATAACCTACAACTGCTTTTTTTAAATTCCACCCCCGGTCTGCCATTGCATTGACCCACCGTTCTTCCTTTTCATAATCGATAAAAAAACGGTATATTCTTTTTTCCATCCTTTCACCCCACTATATTTTTTGTTATTTTCTGATTTCCCAGAAAATAATGGACGTCCACTAATCTGAAAATATATTTAATTCCTTCTTCAATCGATTGCGGACTCGTCTAAGCCTATATAATGGGAAAGAGAATAAGATGACTACAATTAGATGTAAGCTATGTAAAATAAACCCTATCCAATTCGTCTTTTCATGAGAAAAATCGCCGATCAAGCCTGAAATACCAAAATATAAATTAAGTAGAATAAGAGAGAAAAAGAGAGCCATCTTTTTTGACAGGCTTCCTATTTTAGTTTTTTTATCCGTATAAAGCTCAAACGGACCTCCCTGGGAAGCTTTTCTAAAAAACACAAAATTACCAGAGCGATCAACTTGTTCAATGCCTGAACTTTTTAAAAATGCTAGATAGTCCTCTTCGTAATGAGTGCCAAATCGCTCTAATTCATCATGGCGATAAATATAGCTGCCTGCTTCTCCACGTTCAAACGTAAAACGAATCCATGTAAACTTTTTCAGATGCCAGCCCTGGCAAGCCATGTTGTTGACCCAATTTTCAATTGCATATGGATTAATCATCAAACGATATTTATGCATATTATTCAACTCCTCTCGTTATACGGATACCATTGTCAAAAAGTTCCCTTAATCTCAAAATTTCATATTCAACTATCTTTTTCCCAGTTTCTGTAATTACATATTCTTTCTTGCGGCCATCCTCGTCGAGCGCCTCAATCCAGCCTCGTTCAAGCAAAGTTTTAATGGCCCCATAAATGGTACCTGCGCCTAAGCGTACTCGCCCACTACTCATTTCCTCTACTAATTGCATGATGCCATAACCATGTCTAGGCTCATACAATGCTAATAAAATATAATATACGCCTTCAGTTAACGGCGGATGCTCCTGTGTCATACAATCCCCCTTTATATCGTCTACCAATATATCGTCAGCCGATACATTTAAAATATATCAGCCGCCGATATAGTTGTCAATGTTCTTGTTGTTGATTATTTCCTTGAAACAAATTATTTTGTTGCAGAGAATTATGCACTATGCTAGCATGTAAGTGATTACTTGCACGAAAGGAAGTTTAGGATTGACAACAAAGGGAACTGCAGAACGAATCATCGAAGCTGCTCTACAATTAATTAGTGAAAAGGGCTATACTGCCGCCACAACGAAAACGATTGCTGAATTAGCCGGCGTCAATGAAGTTACACTTTTCCGCCATTTTGGCAATAAGCGTGGCCTCTTGAAAGCCATAGTTGAACAATTTTCGTATTATCCCCTTTTACAAAAGGAGATCCATCAAAATGTTACGTGGGATTTAGAAAAAGATTTATTAAACTTCTCATTAAAGCATTTTGAGTTTTTAATGTCGATTAAAGACTTGGTGATGATCGGCTTTAAGGAGTCCATCCAGTTTCCTGAAATCAGTGAGGAAATAGCCAATATTCCTCTTCTAATCAAAAAGGAACTATGCCATTACTTCCAAGAAATGCAACAACGAGGGAAGATAAGAGAGGTTGATTTTGAAGCTGCAGCGTTATCACTAATTGCGCTTAACTTTGGTCATTTTATGTCACGTGCACGTCTTGGTACCATGGTGTCTGACATACCAACCGAAGAACTATTACAGACAAGTGTTGCTATTTTTTCTAGGGGACTCGTTTCCTAGAAAAAATTTTTCCTTTCGATGCAAGTAAGTACTTACTTTATTATAGGGGGTTTAAACATGAGAGGTTTACAAACTTTATTGAGAATTCGAGAAACATATATTGGCATTGTTGCTGCAATTGCCTTTCAATTAATTTTCTTTACAATTTGGATGACAGCCTATGACGGAGTCAATGAGCGAGCTGATCAATTATCAATAGGCTTGTTGACAGAAGATACAGAAATGGGGTCGCAAATAGTAAAGGACATGAAGGGCAACATTCCATTTACGCTAAAAGAATATTCCTCTATGAAGGATGCCGAGCAAGCACTCAATGAACGGCAAATTAATATGATTATGCAAATTCCAGCTAATTTTACGAAGCAGCTTAGGGCTGGAGAAAAAGCAGAAATCATTTATTCGATTAATCAGGCCAATGCTAGTGTTGCGAAAAACATGATGGATGGCGTAGCTAAGCAATTAACAGAAGAAATGAACCAAATGCTCTACCCATTACAACAAAATCAGGCAATCGAGGTGTTTTCCCAACAATTTGCCCAGCTTCCATTTGAGCAAAATACCTCACAGCAAATAAATGCATCTGTCCAAACAACCATGAAGACAGTTAAAGATCATGCCGTCGATGCGACTATCGTTAAAACGAATGATGTAGAGGGATTTGCAGCAAACTTTGTCCCACTAATGGTCATCATCTCCTCCTTTGTAGGGGCTATGGTGATGATTATGCAACATCAGCAAGCCGCACAAATGGTACAAAGTAGTGTTTCAAAATGGCAATTATTCTTTGCACGCCAGTTGCTCAATATTGGAGTCGCTCTCACTTTACCACTCCTTACAATCGGCTTAATGCATCTATTTACTATTTCGAGTAATGAAAGCTTTCTATCCATCTATTTCTTCCAATCTGTGATGTTCCTAGCTTTCCTTTGCCTCGCACAAGTTTTCGTCATTCTCTTTGGAAATATCGGCATGGTCTTTAATATTTGTGCCCTATCCCTCCAATTAGTAACCTCTGGAGTGCTCGTTCCGAAAATCATGCTTTCTGAAGGCTACCAGCAAATAGCTGCCCTGCTTCCCGCTACTTACGGTGCCGATGGCTATTACACTATTATTTTTGGAGGAAGTGCCGCTAATTTACTACAAAACAGTAGCTCCTTAGCCATCATCATCCTAGTCACTCTGGCAATTGCTACAGTAACCGTAGCAATCAAACCCGCTCCTGCTCTTACCTCTAGTTAGTTGTATGCTTTAGCCCCTTGCTCTGTTCATTTGCTGGATGGACGGGGGGCTATCCGTTTTTGAGTGAGCTATCCACTACTTTGAGCGTTTTATCCACCACTTTTCTCTGCTCTATCCGTCACTTTGAGCGTTTTAACCGTCACTTCGACCGTTCTATCCACTGATTTCTTCATTTCGCATCATTTCAAGCGGACTATCACCTTTTTTGCTCTATCCGTCACTCTCAACGTTTTATCCACCACTTTTTCCTCCCTATCTCCACTTTTTACGCTCAATCCCACCCTAGGAATTCCATCCACTAATCCCCGCTCTATTCACCACTACGGACATTTTTCAAAATCGCGGCGAGTTGCTGATTTAAGACGCTTACGCTGTCCTTAAAGTCGCCACGGTACCATTGGATAATGAGTCCGATAATCGCATTTGCTTGGTAGGCGCTATAATAATCAGTCGAAATTGATTCTGTCATTTGATGCTCGTGATGCAAGGTGATGTCTCTCTTTAGCAATGAATAAATTCCGTCAAACAGCATGTAATAATACGTCAATGGGACGTTTTTGGAAAACACAATACGATAAAACATTTTAAAGCGTTCAATATGATGAAAAATACGAATCGTGTTCGGATCTAGTTGATGTGTATCCAATGTTGTCACGGCACGGTAAGGCTCTTCGTAGGATTGGTATAAATCCTCCATAATTTCTTGAAAGTATTCTTCAAAGAGTCCTTCCTTTTGCTCGTAATGCAAATAGAAGGTTCCTCTATTCACCTTGGCTTCTCTACATATTTCTGCAATGGATATTTGCTCCAAAGGCTTTTGACTAAGTAGTGTCAATAAGGCGGCGTGTAAGGCTTGCTTTGTTTTAATAATACGTAAATCCGTTGTAGACAATTTTTTCAGCTCCTTAGTAAACAGTTTTTTCAAAAGTGTTGATTACTCAACACATCCGGATATTTTGCATATTGAAATCGCTTTCATATTTATTATATGATTTTAATGAACAGATGTTCAATATCTATCGAAAAATAGTATGAGGAGGTCTTTGAGATGAGATTAGAAGGTAAAGTAGCAATTGTGACAGGTGCAGCTTCAGGGATGGGGAAAGCTATAGCAGAAGGTTATGCAAAAGAAGGTGCTAAGGTTGTCGTTTCAGATTTAAATTTAGAAGGTGCCCAAGCGGTTGTGGAAGGCATTCAAGCGGCTGGGGGTACAGCGTTTGCCATTCAAACAAATGTCGCATCAACAGAAGACTTACAACGTTTATTTGATGAAACAAAAAGTAACTATGGACAATTAGATATTTTAGTCAATAATGCAGGTATTATGGATGGTATGGAACCAGTCGGAGAAATCTCTGATGATCGTTGGGATACAGTATTTGCGGTGAATACAACAGCTGTGATGCGCTCAATGCGTATGGCAACAGACATTTTCCTTGCCCAAGGACATGGTGTCTTTGTCAATAATATTTCTGCTGGTGGCTTATACGGTGCACGTGCAGGAGCTGCATACACTGCGTCTAAACATGCCGTTGTTGGATTAACTAAAAATACAGCCTTTATGTATGCAGATAAAAATATTCGCTGTAATGGTATTGCGCCAGGGGCAGTTATGACGAATATCGCCTCTTCCATGACAAATATGAGTCAAACAGGTGCAGCACGCCAATCACTTGGTTTATCGATTAATCCTCGTGCTGGTCAACCTGAGGAAATTGCTCAATTAGCTATTTTCCTTGGCTCAGACGAAGCGAGCTTTGTGAACGGACAAGTTATTGCTGTCGATGGTGGATGGACAGCTTACTAATATCGTAAAAAAACAACACGCACAGATGTCTTTTTCTGTGCGTGCTTACTTTTAATTATAGTACTTTTTTAGATGGAATTAGAGCTCCAAGTATTGCTCCAATGACCGCAGGCAATATCCACCCTAACCCTATATCATAAAATGGTAAAATGGAAGAATAAGCCTTCTCTACAACATCAAATACATGTAATTCCGCTTCAGGCACACTTCCTACTAAAGCTTTATAGCCGTCTATTACGCTAATGAAAAATGTGAAAATCATCGCGATGGCATACACCGTTTGCTTATTGTGAAAGAACGATGAGCTTAGTGCCAGTAATATTAAAACAATCGCAAGTGGATATAGGAACATAAGAACAGGGATGGCGAATTGTATAATATTGTTTAATCCGAAGTTGGCAATGACGAAGGATACCACACACAATAAAAATACAAACCATTTATAGCTAATCTTCGGAAACACTTCGTGGAAAAATTCACTACATGAAGTGATTAAGCCGATACTTGTCTTTAAACAAGCGAGCACAATGATAACGGCTAATAAAATAGCACCGAATGAACCGAAATAATGGTCAGCCACTGCGGCAAAAATTAAACCACCATTATCAAAGGTACCTACAGCTGAAATACTGGAAGCACCCATATACGTAATCAAGCCATAAATAAGCATCATTAGGGCCATTGCAAATATACCTGACGTCCATGTCGCCTTCGCTATTTCCTTCCGATCTGATATACCTGCACTTTTAATTGCATGAATGACCACAATCCCGAAGGCAAGCGAAGCTAAAGCATCCATCGTATTATAGCCCTCTTTAAAGCCTGTCATAAAGGCTCCATCTATATAATCACCCATCGGTTGCTGGAAATCACCCATCGGCTTGACGATACTCGTAATAATTAAAATGAATAACACAATTAAAAAGGCTGGTGTTAAATATTTACCAATGTAATCCATAATTTTTGCTGGATTTAACGAGAAATAAAAAACGATGGCGAAAAAAATGAAGCTAAACACGGCAAGCAATAATGTAACATGCTGTGCTTGAATATATGGCTCAAAGCCCACTACAAAAGGGACGGTCGCCGTACGTGGAATGGCAAAAAACGGGCCAATTGTTAAGTAAAGGGCCAATGAAAAGACAATACCGAAGACGGGATGAACACGGCTCGCTAAATCGCGTAAGCCATTACTACCTGATAAACCAATCGCTAAAATTCCGAGGAATGGTAGACCGATAGCTGTGACTAAAAATCCGATTAACCCAAGCCAAAAATGGGTCCCTGCTAGTTGACCTAATTGGATTGGAAAGATAAGATTCCCTGCTCCAAAATACAGCCCAAATAACATAGTGCCAATGACTGCATAGGTTGAGAAAGGTATTTTTTGTTGCATAATTGATGTGCTCCTTAGAAGTTTTTAACTATAGCAAATTATTTTAATCGAATGATTTTTCATTACAATTCAATTATGTTATCAAGCATTTATTATAATTACAATAGTTTTTTCGAATATCATTATGAATATAGAAAGTTAGTACATAAAAAAAAGAGCTGCCCTCTGACAGCCCTTCCTTAATTTGCAACTGACCATTCAATATGATCTAAAAATTTATAAACATCTTCATATACTTTGTCACGTTCTTTATCTAACGTAATAATATGACCTGAATTTTCATACCAAATGATTTCTTTGTCATCCGTCTCTACAGTATTTAAAATAAACGGTGCACTTTCCTGATAAAGCTCATCGTCTAATGACCCTTGAAGTACTAATGTTGGAGCTTTAATTGTAGATAAATCATCACGTGTTTCAGTCGTTAAACGTGTTACACCATCTAATGAATCTTTTGGTGAAATACGTAATTCATGTAATTCTGAAATAATTTGATCTTTTGATTTATTTTCAAAGTGTTTATATAAACGAGCATAGTGGTACAAGCGTGTAAATAAGCCTTTTGAGTTATCACGTGTAATCGGTGCACACATCGCTACACATGCTTTTACTGGAAATGTCTCTGCTACTTTCAATGAGAAAACACCACCTAGTGAAATGCCAACAACTGCGATTTCTTCATAGCCTTTACTTTGAAGGAAGTTATAGCCTTCAACAACATCGTTCCACCAGTCTTCTGGTTTTGTTTCTAATAATGCTTCTGGTTCTACTCCGTGACCACTATAAATCGGTGCATGAACGGTATAACCTCGTTGAGATAAAAATTCTCCTAGCTTTTTCACATCTTTTGTGCTACCTGTGAATCCATGCAATAATAGTACGGCTTTTTTGCCTCCCTCAATTGTTAGAGGTTGCGGCTTTGTTAACTTCATTTTAGGATATCCCCTTCACGGAAATTATTAATTGTGTATTTTATGTGTCTATCTTAACACCCTTTATTCATAATGTACAATTTATAGTTTTTATCAAATCAATATGTCTCATGCATGAATGATGTCAACTTAACACCTGTACTATCACACTTTCTGCTACTTAACTTTTCCATTCTTCTAATTAAAGGCAACGTCTTTTTAAAAAGTTTTTGCCACCTATACTTCCTCTCTGTTTCCCGTTATAATGCAGTTAACTTAAAAATTACGAGAATAGAGGTGAAAAAATGGAGTGGCAACAATTAGAATATTTTGTAACCGTTGCAAAGTTAGAACATATGACACGTGCTGCAGAAGCTTTGGCAATCTCACAGCCAGCGCTAAGTCGTTCGATTTCAAAGCTGGAAGAAGAACTAGGTGTACCGCTTTTTGATAGGCAGGGACGTTCCATTATGCTCAATCGCTATGGTGAACTTTTTTTATATCGTGTGCAACGAATGCGGAAAGAATATGAGAAAGCTGTCTTAGAATTACAAGAGCTTAATAATCCGGAGCTTGGGGATGTGTCACTCGGTTTTTTACACACTCTTGGGACTAGTATTGTGCCTGACTTAATTCGTGCTTTTCGTCAGAAGCACCCCCATATCCGTTTTCATTTCACCCAAAATTACTCGCATTCTCAATTAAAACAATTGCTTGCTGGAGAGTTAGACCTGTGCTTACTAGCTGCGATTGATACAGAGCCTCCCGTTAGCTGGAAAGAACTTTGGCGAGATGAGTTATTTATTATGGTTCCAATTGATCATCCTCTTGCTCATCGCAAAAGCATAAAAATGAAAGAATTGGAGCATGAGAACTTTGTGCTGATGAAAAAAGGGTATGCCCTCCGCCGCTCAGCTGATCGCTTGTTACATGCTGCGGGCATTAAGCCTAAAATTTCTTATGAAGGTGATGAGGTATCTACCATTGCAGGTTTTGTTGGTGCAGGTCTCGGTGTTTCATTGCTACCTGATGATGAGGATTTGAATCCGAAAAAAATCGTCAAAATCCATGTGGAGGATATGGTTTGTGAACGTATTATTGGCATGGCCTGGATAGACAATCGTTATTTGTCACCATCTGCTCGCCAATTCCAACAATTTGTCTTTGATTTTTATGATAAAAAAATATCTCCTCCCTCTCAGGAAAACTGAAACGGTAGGTTGCCCATGCAGCCTACCGCTTTTTATTATACATCTATATACTTCACTCTACAGGAATGGAAATCGGATAAATCTCCTTCTATCTGAAAGAAGCCTTGCTCAATTATAGTCATTATGCGTTTCATAATGAATTCATCACTAATATTATCATCTATGGCGACGTTAATAGTATTGATCATAGGCATAAGTAAAAGCCATTCTTCATTTTGTTGTGCATGCATATCCTTCACAGCGGCAATGATGAGCGTATCCAAAGCATCTTCCTCAACATGTACAATGCCCTCTTTCCACAATCGGAGTGGACTTGCATGTTCTTTAAGGTCTTCCCATTCCTTGGCAAGCTGTTGACATTCCTTAACCGAAAATCGTTTTGCATAAGGACGAAGCTTCATGAGCATGTCTGAGGAAAGCTCCCCTGTATGGCGAATAGCGAGATGTGGTTGAATTTGCTTCAGGCCATCTGTTGCGTCAATCCCATAAACCATACTACATTTATGAATAAACTCACTCATGACATAGCGCAAACCAATCTGTTCATGTGTATTTTGACTATACCAAACCCAAACATCCACATCACATGGCAGCTCGGCAATTTTTTTCTTCCAGCTTTCATACATATCTACGTATAATTGCTGATCTTCATTATCCTTTATAATATGAGTGTTTAACCATACTATGCGCTCTTCTAAGCTGCGAAGAGGTCCAATAGAGAAATCATCATGGACACTTAAAACGGATTCATTACGTTGCAAAAGATGTTGGCGTATAGCAAGCTTCATGGAACCCTGGGTTGCTAAGCTAAAGGTTATATGTAAAATAGCCATGTGAATTCCTCCTAATGTTTGCTAATGGCAATCTGTATCCCTATCAGTAAAGAGGATACCTTGAACCATATTTAATCGCTTAGCAAGCACAGGCTTTCCAATAATGACGAATCTATCTTTCCTGCACCAATACTAAACAAAAAAATATTATTCATGCTTGTACTAAAAATACTATACCCAAAATAAGCATTTGAAACGCCCTATGTTCAAGTGATGTATTGACGACTGTGATCACTACACAAGGGATTGAAGATTACTCATTACTATCCCTTTTCTATAAAAAATAAGATTGAGAGGTGACTCTATGCATCTTGGAAACCTCCAATAATGCCCTTCCCCCACTACTTTTAACAAACTATTTTCATTATACTACATGCCGTACTTTACTTTAGATGTAAGTTTATGACTTTATTAAAAAATTTTCGTGAACATTCGTTTCACAATTATTGCTCGTTTAAGCAATACTTTTCTCCCTTATTACATTATAATAGAAGAAACTCATCATAAAATAGACAACTTCAATAAGAGGTGATTATTAGATGGCAGTTAGTGATATTGTTACACAGTATGAAGATGAGCACGGTCAGGTTTACTATAAAATGAAGTCCTATGACATACAAGTAAAAGCTACACAAAATACAGGCTTAGCTCCTGTTATCACCTACTGGATGAATGACAAAGATATTACCGACTCTATTAGAAATTTACGTTTTAGTCCGCGTCCCCCATCAAGCTATATTCAGGATTATGAAGAATTTCAAGCAATGCTTTATTCGAAAGAGCAACGTGCCATTAACAAGCTTTATGAACAAATGAGCATTAAGCCAAAAAACATGTCCTCAGGAAAACAAGTACTATGGAGCTTCTTTGTGATTATGCTAGCAATGCTCCCCCTTTTCATCGCCATTTGGTGGTTTAAATAAAAATATCATGCCATTTCTATCTTTTTTTCTTAATTTATCAAAACTTTCAAGTAATTTTCCCGATCATCTTGACAGGCATTTGGAAGTAGTGCATTCTTTACTCAATAGTTGAAAAACTTTATGATGAGAAAACGAACGAAGACCAGTAATTAGTAACTGCTTGAGCAGAGAGCGATGTCCATCGGCTGCAAGACATTGTGCAAGTAAGACCAATGAACCTACTTTGTCTATCGTCCTAGCTAAACTAGGCGCAGTCTCTAGCGTTATGAGGAAAGTGGAATGTCGCACGATATTCAATGTAGGTGGTACCACGGAAAGCAACCCTTTTCGTCCTAATTTTTTTAGGATGAAAGGGTTTTTATTTTGACAATTGGAGGTCTTGTGGTGGAAAAAAAGAGAATTGTCGTCAAGATTGGGAGTAGCTCCTTAACAAATGCAAAAGGCGAAATCGATAAAGTTCGCTTAATGGATCATGTTCAGGCAATCGCGGAGTTGAAGAATCAGGGACATGACGTATTACTTGTATCATCAGGTGCAGTAGCAGCAGGCTTTAAACAGCTTGGCTACCCAGCTCGTCCTGTTACGGTAAAGGGCAAACAGGCGGCGGCGGCAGTTGGGCAAAGCTTGCTTATTCAAACGTATAGTGCCTTATTTAGTATTTATGATATAATGCCTGCTCAAATTTTACTGACGCGTACCGATTTTTCTAAAAAGGAATGCTATAAAAATGCCTATGCTACTTTCGAGGAATTGCTTGAACGCTCGATGCTACCTATTATTAATGAAAATGATACCGTTTCTATAAGTGAATTAACCTTTGGCGACAATGATATGCTGTCTGCGCTTGTTAGTGGACTGGTACATGCAGATCAACTCATCATTTTAACAGATGTTAATGGCTTATATAACGCCAACCCTAGCAAAAACCCTCATGCAGAGCGCATCGATTACTTAACATCCATTACAGATGACCTATTAAACCTTGCAGACGGTACAGGTTCAAAGGTGGGTACAGGTGGCATGGCATCTAAGCTACTGGCTGCCCGCACAGCTTTACAGGCAGGAGTTAAAGTTTTTATTGGTACAGGGAGTGGCGCTCAAAAGCTTGTTGATATTTTAGCAGGGCGTGGTGATGGCACGTATGTTGGACATGATGACCTAGCCGTGTTAAAGAATCATAAACAGTGGATTGCACTTACGGAAGTTTCTGGTAAAATTTTTATAGATAGTGGCGCCGAACAAGCACTTATGGTCAATGGTAAAAGCTTGTTACCTGCTGGTGTTTATCAGGTGGAGGGTGATTTTAACAATGGAGATGTAGTTGAAGTGTATAGTGAACAAGGTCTACTTGGACGTGGTGAAGTGCTGTATTCCTCACAAGAATTGATGTCCGCAATGGGCAAACGGTCAAATGCATTTTCGAAATGCCCGATCGAGGTTATTCATAGAGATAAATGGCTGAAAATTCAAACTAAATAAGGAGGTCTAAACATGGTAAGTGAAATTCAAACAAAGGGCCAACGTGCCAAAGCCGCTAGCTATATATTAAATATTAAAACGACTTGTGAGAAAAATGAAGCTCTAACTAAAATTGCCGAACAGCTATTGATGGACCAACATGACATCATTGCAGAAAATGCGAAAGACCTTGTCAATGGAGAACAACAAGGGATGTCGACTTCTACATTGGACCGTATCATGCTCAATGAGGAACGCATTGTGGCGATGGTCGATGCCATTCATTTACTTGTCTCTCTCAAGGACCCAGTTGGCACAGTCATCGAACATATAGATAAAGATAATGGTCTCCACATCGAAAAACGCATGGTACCACTTGGTGTCATAGGAATGATCTATGAAGCAAGACCGAATGTTACGGTGGATGCCGCGACACTTTCCCTAAAAACAGGCAATGCCGTGATTTTACGAGGGAGCTCATCTGCTACGTTTTCAAATAGTGCCCTTGTAGCAAGTATTCATCGTGCATTGGCAAAAACGTCTCTACCGACAGATGCTGTCCAACTAATTGAGGATACGAGCCGCGAAACAGCTAAGGAATTATTTCATTTAAACGAGTACTTGGATGTATTAATACCTCGAGGCGGCAAGACTCTTATAGACTTAGTCGTCCGAGAAGCTTCTGTCCCTGTATTAGAAACAGGTGCAGGCAATTGTCATATTTATGTGGACGAAATGGCGGATTACATAAAGTCAGAAAAAATTTGTTTGAATGCCAAAACACAGCGTCCCTCTGTTTGTAATGCTGCAGAAAGCTTATTAATTCACCCTGTATGGTTTAAAACATATGGCACGCAACTTTTATCTTCGCTCCATAAAGCAGGTGTTACGATTATTGGTGACGAGCGAGTATGCGAAGCATTTTCTGGAGCCCTTCTAGCGACTGAGGATGACTATGCGACTGAGTTCCTTGATTTAAAAATAAGTGTTAAATTAGTTGAAAATGTTTACGAGGCCATTGAGCATATTCATCATTTTGGGACAAATCATTCTGAAGCGATTATTACGGAAGATCCATTAGTGGCGGAAACGTTTTTAAACAGCGTTGATGCAGCGGCAGTTTATCATAACGCTTCTACCCGCTTCACGGATGGTTTTGAATTTGGCTATGGAGCAGAAATTGGTATTAGTACGCAAAAGCTACATGCGCGTGGCCCGATGGGATTACCTGCCCTCACCTCTACAAAATATTTTATATATGGTAATGGGCAAATTCGCGAATAATGCGATAGCAAGATAAATGCTGGTAGGGATTTACCCTACTAGCTTTCATTTTCACATTTACAAATAAAAAATAGAAAGAAGGTTTTGTATGAACATCTCAGCCATTATTAAACTAACCGTATCGATGGCACTTTTTGGCTCCATCGGCTTTTTCACCGTTCATACGGGGGTTCCTGCAACAGAGCTTGTTTTTGTTAGATGTATTTGCGCAACCCTCTTTCTAGGAGTATTGTGGCTCATCACAGGTGGACATAAAACGGAGAAATGGGAAAGGAAAGAAATTATTCAAACGATTATTTGTGGCGTTTTCCTAGTGTTAAATTGGGTATTTTTATTTAAAGCCTTTGAGGAAATGTCCATTTCAATTGCGATTTCTATCTATAATTTAGCTCCTATCTTTGTCTTAATTTTAGGCGCTATCTTTTTAAAAGAAAAAATGACCATTCGAGCACTCGTAGCAACCATTACTTGCTTTATTGGTAGTATTTTTATTATGGGTCTTCAAAATTTTGTATCTTTCTCTGAATTTATGCAATCAGGATTTGTTTGGGCCTTACTGTCAGCGGTGTTTTATGCCCTTACTATGCTAACAAGCAAGACCATTACAAACCTTAGCTCCTACGCCTTAACATATATACAAACAACGGTTGGCATTGTAATACTACTGCCCTTCATTGATTTCTCGCTCTTTGAAGGTTTAACCTCAACCAATTGGTTCTATATTTTAGGGACAGGATTTATTCACACTGGATTTGTTTATTATTTATTTTTTGATAGTATCCGTAGTCTTTCTACCATTCTAGTTTCCGTATTAGTATTCGTCGACCCAGTTGTCGCGATTTTACTCGATATGCTGCTGCTTGATTTTATGCCGAACTTTATGCAAACATTGGGCATTCTATTCATCTTCGGTGGGATTTTCTATACGATCTATACACCAAAGAAGAAACGGCTACCACAGGAGGTATCCTAATGGGCAAACTCTTTACAATTGGCGAATTATTAATAGATTTCACACCAACACAGCAGCATGGTGATCTAGCCCATATTGAGCATTTTACGAAGCATGCTGGCGGAGCCCCTGCAAATGTAGCAGCAGTGTGTGCCAAGCTTGGTCAACAGGCTGCCCTCCTAACACAAGTAGGGCAGGATGCGTTTGGTGATTTTCTGAAGAAGACTTTGCAGCAAGCAGGTGTGGATACACAATATATTCGTCAAACGACTGAGGGAGAAACAAGCCTTGCTTTTGTAGCACTCTCTGAAACTGGGGAGCGTGATTTTCAATTTTACCGACGTCATGCTGCAGATCTATTGTATAAACAAGAGTATCTCCCCTCACAACTATTAACCGACAAAGATATCATTCATTTTTGTTCGGTTAATCTTGTGGTAAGTCCGATGAAGTCTGCCCATATAGCTTTTATTGAGCAGGCACATCAAGCAGGCAGCATCGTTTCCTTTGATCCGAATGTGCGATTGCCTTTATGGCAGGATGAGACGGCATGTCGAGAAACGATTCTAGCTTTTTTACCAAAAGCCCATATTGTAAAGCTCTCCAATGAAGAACTGTTATTTCTAACAGCCATAGAAGAAGAATTGTCGGCTGTACACACATTATTTCAGGGACATCTAGAGACGATTATCATTACACATGGAGCAGAAGGCGCAACATTATATACAAAAAAATGTCATAGTAAGGTCAATGCTGAGAACGTACAAGCAGTTGATACGACTGGTGCTGGGGACGCTTTTATTGGAGCGATATTAAGTCAATTCCTTCAACATCAATTATCTGTGGATCATTTGGTGGCCTATTGTGAACAGCATGCGATATCACTGCTTACTTTTGCAAACCGCTACGCAGGAATCACAACAATGAAGCACGGGGCAATCCCCTCTTATCCTGAACAATTATTGGAATGAATCTAGCATCATTCGAAACTTTTTATCCTTATTTTCCGTATGTACTGGTGAGAAATCAATGGAAGGAGGACCTGTATGGAATCGATAACAAAAAAACGAGCCATTGCTTTTTTAATGGATACAGCTATTTCAACAGCTGTCACATTAGGCGTAGAGTATTTTCTACGAAAGAAAGTGAAAAGTGAGGTGGTTCATGCACTCGTTACACCGACCGCCATGTTATGGGCATTAGAGTATGCACAGCTTCGTAAAAATGGACAGACCATTGGCTACAAAGCAATGGGACTAGTACTTGAACATGAAGAGGGTCATGCATTATCAGACCGTCAAATTATTAAACGCATGGCTTATCGCGACACAATCAGTTCATTTCACTATTTAAAAAATCGCCAAGCTTTCGAGCAACAGCAAGGTCAATGCCTTCCCCATGACAGCTTTGCGGGTACGGTTGTGAAAGAAAAATAAACAAATAGCTGAAATTAGCGGTAGATAAGCAACACAATGACGTATGAGGCATGATGGATCATCGAACACATATCCAACTTTCATAGGCTAACCATAAAATACCTCCCCCCAAGGTCAACAGGAGGAGGTATTTTTAATGATCATTAACTTTATGCTTTCTTCAATAAAGAGTACGTGGACATTCCCAGCACATTTACCAATATTTCTTCATTAAAATATGGGGAATGCCACAATCCATAAACTCTTCCCCTTCACGCTTATAGCCTAATTTTTCATAAAAACCCTCTGCATACGATTGAGCATTTAATTTAGCTTTTGTCAGACCATTATCGCGGGCAATTTGCTCTAACCCCATAATGATTTCTTTGCCAAGCCCAAATTTACGGAACTCTTCTACTATGCAAATACGCTCCAATTTACCATAGCCCTCGACTACACGGAGTCTACCCGTTCCTACTGGCTGCTCCTTATAGTACACAAGAATATGATCACATGGTGCTTGCAGTGAATCAAATTCATCATACTCTTCTACCTCAGGTACTTGTTGCTCTTCAATAAAAACTTTTCGTCTAAAATCAAATGCTACTTGTAAGTCTGCTTCAGTTGTTACTTTTTTTATGCTCATGAATACGCCTCCTAGTTTTACTTCAATCATCCTCTTCTCCAGGTGCATTTTTCGCCTGAAGATGATACTATTAGTATAGAACGATTTTTATTGCAAATACAATAAAAATCTCAGGAGGATAGAAAATGAAAGAAATCTTACGTGAAATTGGTGCGATCGCACGGGCATTAGACTCGATTAGTAATATAGAATTTAAGGAATTGGATTTAACGAAGGGTCAATATTTATATGTAATCCGAATTTGCGAAAATCCTGGGATCATTCAAGAAAAAGTAGCAGAGCTATTGAAGGTCGATCGCACAACCGCTTCTCGGGCGATTCAAAAATTAGAAACAAAAGGCTTTATTGAAAAAAGAAGTGATCAAGGAAATAAGAAAAATAAATTACTTTTCCCAACTAATAAAAGCTTAGACATCTATCCATTTTTAAAACGGGAGGGCGAGTACTCCAACGAACGAGCACTTGATGGTTTTTCTAGCGAAGAAGTCGATAGCATTCACCATTTACTCACGCGCGTCCTACAAAATATTGAAATTGATTGGGAAGCTGTAAAAAAAGGACAGAAGCGACACTATTAAAGGCGATTCCTGATTTAGCCCTATTTGGAATCGCCTCCTATTAGACATGGGTGGCAAATACTTTTTTTAAAACAGCTACCATAAATTCAAGATCTTCATCGGTACAGCAAAGTGGTGGACTTAACGTAATGATATTATTATAGCCCTCCACTGTATCGCCATTTTTCCCAACAATTAAACCATTCGCTTTACAAGCAGCTATGATGCTTGCTACACGTTCTTCCTTAGCAGGTTTTTGTGAGGCTTTATCTTCAACAAGCTCGATACCAACGAGCAACCCAAGTCCTCGTATATCACCAACAAAGGGTAGTTCTAATAAGTCTTGTAAGTCATGGAGTAATTGAATTCCCAAATCTTTTGCTCGTTGTACTAGTCCCTCTTCCTCAATGATCTTAATATTTTCTAATGCTACTGCACAGGCTGCTGGGTTTCCACCGAACGTATTAATATGTCGAAAATGACTATAGCCATCTGATTCTTTAAATTTTTCATAAATATCTTTTCTTACTGCTGTAATTGATAATGGTAAATAGGCGCTAGTGAGTCCCTTCGCCATCGTAATAACATCTGGGCGAATACCGAAATGCTGATGGCCAAATAGCTTACCTGTTCGCCCAAAACCACAAATAATTTCATCGATAATGAGTAATACCCCATATTTTCTACAAATGCGCTCTACTTCTTGAACATATGTTGGCTGTGGAATTAAGACACCTCCACCTGTTATGAATGGCTCCATAATCACTGCCGCAATTGTTTCTTTTTGCTCCCAAATAATTTTTTCCTCGATGTCACGTGCTCTTGCTAAATTATATGCTTCAATAGATTGTCCTTTTGGACGGCGATAAGGATCCGGTGGGGCAACATGCAGGAAGCCTGGTGTTAAGGGCTCATATTTATATTTACGTAATGCCTGGCCTGTAGCGGCTAATGCTCCAAGTGAGCTACCATGGTAGGCACGATAACGAGCAATCATTTTATAGCGGGTCCCTTCCCCGTTTTGTTGATGGTATTGTCGTATTACCTTGAACGCTACTTCATTTGCATCAGAACCACTATTCGAATAAAACATCATATAGTCATCCTCTAATAAGCTGTTGATTTTTTCAGCTAATCTAATAGCCGGTTCATGGCTTTGAGTTAAAGGAGCATAGCATAGTTTTTTTAATTGCCCATAAGCGACCTTAGCAAGTCGCTCACGTCCATAACCTACATTGACCGCCCATAAGCCTGACATGCCATCTAAAAATCGATTGCCTAAACTGTCTGTTATCCAGGCACCTTCTCCCTGTTCAATAATGACGGGTGTATGGTCGTTATAAATGGACATATGGTGCCAAACGTTTTCACGATCTTTTTGCTGTAAGGTATGGGTGAACTGATCACTTCGTTCCATATCATGACCTCCAATCGTGTATCCTAGATGTCTTTTGTCTTTCGTCAATTTCTTCTCATTCGTGTTGAAATTTTCTGACTTCTCAAACATAATAAAAAATAGACATTGTACATTCGAAGGGCAGGTGCTAATTTATGTCGAAACATCCTCTACTCGTACGTGATGTCCTGAAGCGCAAATATTTTGAATCGGCGAAGCTAATAGCAGGACAACATGGCCTTGAACGCCAAGTTCAGTGGACACATATTTTAGAAATTAAAGATTTTGATACATTAATTAATGGTGGTGAGCTCATTTTAACTACCGGTGTCGGTTTACAGTTAGAGCGCGAAACACAAATTGCCTACTTACAAAACCTTATTCGGAATGAAGCAGCAGGGCTTTGTATTGAAATTGGAGACTATTTTGATCATGTCCCCGTCGAGCTGATTGCCATGGCGAATGCGCATCATTTCCCAATCATTGTCTTTGAAGAAATAGTACGCTTTATCGATATTACACAAGATTTACATACGTACATAATTAACCAACATCAACAGGCACTTACACAACTCGATACCCTTTCCAAAACATTTATGGAATTATCGCTAATGCCAAATGGTATTTTAAAAATTTTACAAGTCCTTCATCAAGATACCGAGGCACCATTTTTATTTGTCTCTGAAGATACCAAAAGCTTTTATTATCCAGTCGAAGCCAAAAAGTATTTACGTATGATGGAAGAACATTGTCAGCAGTTAGAACTACAGGAGCCCTTGCATCTTTTATCAATCGACAAGGATCATTTTGTCATTATCCCCGTAAATGGCCTTGGGCAAGTTTGGGGCTATTTATGTATGCATTCTGGACTGCCAAAACCGAGTGATTATACCTTATTAAACTTGGAACGTGCTACGATGTCGATTGCCCATATTTTAATGCGAAATCGCATGCTACAGGAACGTCAACAAAGCCGTGAAGATGAATTTATTCTTGCGTTAATTCAAGGCCAGCCTGTGGATATCCAATACTATCAAAGCTATTTACCGATTGAAAGTCGCAATTTATTTTACCGTGTCGTTGTGTTCAATCTACATGACGAAGCCAAAGTAGTACCAGAGGAAGAGTGGCAGGAAATTCAATTACAAAATGCCATGTATGTCCGCTCCATCTTAAAGAAGCTAGGATTCTTCCCTACCGTTTCAGTACGACAGCATGAAATTATTATTTTAGCCTTCTTTATTGCTGCAGATTATATGAAGGATAATCGAGATTCTTTTGATCAAGCGATATCACAAATTGTTGCTAGAAAAGCATCTCAATTTTTTGAACAGCTCACCCTTACTTGTGGGATTAGCAATGTTTATCAAACGATAGAAAGTGTCCATCTTGGCTATAAGGAGGCTAAATCGGTTATTCAAATGCAACATCATCAATTGACTAGCTCCATTTATTATAAGGATTTAGGTGTCTTCCGGTTATTACTACAGCAGGAGCAGACCGCCCTATTACAATTTGTGAAAGATTATTTACAAGAACTATTATTGCTGGATCAAAAAAATGGTCATGATTTATTCCAAACATTAGCTGTTTACTTAGCTTGCAATGGAGCTAAAAATGATACGGCTGAGCAATTGTTTATCGTCCGTCAAACGCTCTATAAACGAATTGAACGACTAGAAAGTATATTCGGTGCTGATTTTTTACAGGCGCCACATCGACTAAACATTGAAATTGCAGTCAAGGCCTATGAGCTTTTGCAAAAAACAGCACCTGATTTATTACGATTTTGAACGCGGGTCCATAAAATCACGTAAGGCATTACTAAGCATATATAGACCAAGAACAAGCATCGTAATGGCTCCTCCAGGCGCATACGTATACCAAGGGGCACCGATTAAATAAGCCTGTGAATCTTTTAACATTCTGCCCCAGCTAGGGTTTGGTGGCTGAACACCAAGCCCTAAATAGCTTAGTGCTGCCTCTGCTAGCATGGCAGTTGCGAATGTGACCGTCGCTGCGACAATAATTTGCGATGATATATTAGGTAAAATATGACGAAACATAATGCTATGAGGCTTAACGCCAATTAATTTCGCTGCCAATACATACTCCGAATCACGTTGTTGGACAAAGCCGCTTCGCGCAATTCGAGCAATAGCAGGGATGGCGATAATGCCCAATGCTATGGCCGTATTGACAATCCCTGGGCCAAAAACAGCTACTAGCATTAACGCTAAAATAATGCCCGGAAATGCCATTAATGCGTCCATCGTTCGCATAAATATTTCATCAATCCAGCCGCCAACATAGCCTGCAATCCCACCTATGGTAATCCCAAAAAATGTGCCAATTCCTACAGTTAATAATCCAACAGCGAAAGCAGTTTGTGTCCCCTTCATAATTCGGCTAAAAATATCACGCCCGAATTCATCTGTCCCAAAAAGATAAGCACCACCTGGCCCACGCAATTTCTCAGGTATGTTCATGGCGTTAACATCATGAGGTGTATAAAAAAAGCTGACCAACATGACGAGCAAAAAGCCGACAATGACGAGGAGACCAATGGATAAATTCAGTTTTTTCGTATAACGTTGTAGCTGTTTCATTGTATCCACCTCTTAACGTAATCGGATTCTAGGATCTAATACAGAATATAAAATATCAACAATAAAATTTATCATAACCACAGCAACCGTAATATACATGACGATCCCCTGCACAAGCGGAAAATCACGGTTACTAATAGCCGTTATGAGAAGCTGTCCAATACCAGGCAAAGAAAATACTTGCTCCACAATAATCGTCCCCGCTACAACTTCCGCCATAATTAGGCCAAATACGGTTAAAATCGGAATCATGGAATTTTTCAATACATGCTTATACATGACATTATGTTCAGACATTCCTTTACTGCGAATTGTGCGTACATAGTCGAGCTGAACCTGCTCTAGAATAGCTGTACGGACATAGCGGAAGTTCACAGCAATTTGTGGTATCGCAATGGTTAGGGCTGGGAGAAGGAGCGTACTGAGCGCCCCTGCAACACTCTGTGTCCATGGAATATAACCACTAATTTTAAAGAAGCTAAACTGTAAGCCCACGTAAAGAATAAGCATCATCCCTAACCAAAAGGATGGTACAGCCATCCCAATTTGTGTCACAGTAGATAATGACACATCACTTATTTTATTTTGCCTTCTTGCTGCAAACATCCCTAAAGGTAAGGAAATGAATAAAACAATGAGCAAGGTAATCCCCGCCAACGACATAGTGACAGGAAGTCGATCAAATAATAAATCTTTTACAGGCATTGAAAAACGAATGGAATCGCCTAGCTGACCTGTCAATAAGCCCTTCATCCAATCCACATATTGTTCATAAAGAGGACGATCTAAGCCGAGTTCAGATCGTAAATTTTCAATTTGTGTGGGATCCGCTTCTGTCCCTAACATCGTTCGTACCGGATCTCCAGGTAATATTTGAAAAACACCAAATGTGATGATGGATACTAGCAGGATGGTTGTTATTAACAGGATGATACGACGTAAAATATACATCATGAGCACTCATCCCTTTCTAGTTTGAAAATTGAACCTCTGACATATCATGGAACCAGAATGGATAGCTCTTAAGCCCCGTCACTTGTTTGTCAGCACCCCAAACAATTTGATAATCAGCAATATAAACCGCAGTAGCCTGCTCAGCTAAGATTTCCTGTGCTCGATGGTAGTACTCAATTTGTTTGGCTTGATCTGTTTCCTTTAGCACATCCGTCATAATTTTGTCATACTCGTCATTTTTAAATAGGAAGAAGTTTTCACTATCATTTGTAGAAATATAATCATTTAACACCTCGTAGGCTGATGCACGACCTGTTAAATCAATCGTTGTCATTTCATAGTCACGACCAAAATAAACACGGTCTAGCCAAATACCCCACTCCACCACCTCAATCTCTACATCAATGCCAATCTCTTGCAAATTTGCAACTGCAATTTGCGCTATATTCGAATACATATCATTGTGGGAAGATACCGTAATTTTTGTTTTGAAGCCATCCGGATAACCAGCCTCTGCCAATAATGCCTTCGCTTTTTCTACATCGCGTTCATACATGCTTTCTAAGCCCTTCTTTTGGAAATCGCCCATCGCTGGACTCATATTAGAACCAAGTGGGACAGCATAGCCCGCAAATACCGAATCAATAATATCGGATTTACTAATCGCGTAGTTAATAGCCTGTCTAACTTTTACGTTATCGAATGGTGCCTTTGTTTCATTAAATGTGATGATTAAAGAAGAGTTATTATTTTGATGCGTTAAATTGTAGCCTCCTTCAACCTCACTCACACGATGCCATGGCACACTTGTTAAATCAACCTCATTTGCCATCAAGCTCATAATCGCTGCTTGATCATCCGATTGGAAGGTAAACGTAACTTTATTCAAATAAGGTAAGCCTTCCTGCCAGTAGTGATCATTTTTCTTAAGTTCTAAATTTGTCCCTGGCGCGTATTTCACAAAGGCAAAAGGACCTGTTCCGATTGGATTCTCATTATGCTTCCCATCATTACTTTTAGGTATAATAGCTGATTGTCTTGCCGTTAATGAATACAGGAAGTTAGAATTAGGCTCCTTTAACTTAATCACAAATGTGCTGGCATCTGGTGCCTCAGTTGATGCCACGTTATCGAAGTTATTGGACATTTTTTCCCCACCGTTTTTCCCCATTAAACGATCAAAGGAATATTGAATATCGTCCATCGTTAAGTCATCACCATTATGGAATTTCACACCTTGGCGAATTTTGAATGTATACGTTAAACCATCCTCTGAAACTTCATAGCTCTCTGCAAGTCCTTCTTTTAAAGAACCATTTGTTTCTGGCGCCATTAGTCCTTCAAATAAATTCATAATCATCTGATACGAAATGGAAGCCGTTGCCTTATGTGGATCTAAAAAATCGGGATCATCATTTACACGCACTACAATTTCCTGTGGCACATCTGCTGTAGTTTGTCCATCAGAGCTATTAGAGCTCGTTGAAACTTTCTCTCCATCACTAGAACATGCACTTATGATAAATACCATCATGAACATTAAGAGTATTACCCCACCGTTTTTCAAATTCATTGTCGTTCCCCCTTTTCTCCTAAGTGCTTATCTTTTGAATGCTTGTATAGCTTTCCACCCCTGCCAACTTCTCTGCCGCTTGAATACCAGCAAGAATAGCTTCCTCCATCACCTTAGTCGCTAAATGTCCCAAATAATCTAGCGCAAATGTCTGCTCTCCTGTACCTAGCACAAAAATAGTATCGCCATCAAGCATCGTATGGACAGGATAAATCGTTCGGGCAAGAGCGTTTTGCGTAAGCTGGGCAATCTTTTTTGCTTCTGCCTTCGTTAATTTTGCATTCAACGCTACTACGCCAATGGTTGTATTCGTGCCAGCAAGTGCCTCTGATTGTGCATGCTCTTCGAGATAGGCACAGCAATCCAGCCACTGTCCTGTTTGAGGATTTCTCGCTCCCGCTAAAATTTGCCGTGTATTAGGATTCTTGACATCACCTACTGCGTTAACAGCCACAATAGCCCCAGCAATAAGCCCATCCTTGCCCGCAATAGATGCACTGCCAAGTCCACCCTTCATGGCAAAGTCTGGTCCTGCCAGTTTACCTACCGTCGCCCCATAGCCCGCGCCAATATTGCCATTTTGAAATGAACCTACTTGGGCCGCTTGGGCCGCTTCATAGCCCATTAGTGCTGTAGGTCTAGCTTGAGGATCGCCAATAAATAAGTCAAAGAGGACCGCACTTGGCACAATCGGAATTTTGGCAACACCTGCATCAACCCCAATCCCTCGCTCCTCTAAAAATTGCATGACTCCTGTAGCAGCATCTAATCCAAAGGCACTGCCCCCTGACAGACAAATACCATGCACACGATCAATTTCATTGATGGGATCTAATGCATCCGTTTCACGAGTACCTGGTGCAGACCCTCGAACATCTACCCCACACACTGCCCCGCCTTCCATTAATAGAGCCGTACAGCCTGTAATCCCCTCTTCGTTTTCACGATGCCCCACCTTGATACCTGGAACATCGGTAATATTGCCAAACATATCAACACCTCCACTCTAAAATAAATTAAATATTCTGATTATTAATCATATAAAAAGCAAGCAACTCGCTGATTTGCATTTTCCTCCTGAAGCTTAGGCCTCTCCTGCCGACACCTTTCCATGACATGTGGACAACGCGTATGAAAAACACAGCCAATGGGTGGATTAATCGGGCTAGGTAGTTCACCTTGTAAAAGTACTTCTTGTTTTGACTCATCAAAATTGACCACTGGAATAGCAGATAGCAGCGCTTGTGTATAAGGATGTAATGGATGAGCGTATAGCTCCTTTTTCGTTCCTATTTCCACAACCCGTCCTAAGTACAACACCGCCACACGATCACTTATATGCTTCACAACGCTTAAATCGTGGGAAATGAATAAATAAGTTAACTGAAATTCATCCTGTAAATCCATCATTAAGTTAAGGACTTGTGATTGCACAGACACATCCAATGCCGATACTGGTTCATCCGCAATAATAAATTCAGGGTGAATGGCAAGAGCTCTTGCAATCCCAATCCTTTGTCGCTGACCTCCTGAAAATTCATGAGGAAATTTTTGCATGGCATCCTCAGGAAGTCCAACCTTTTGTAGCAATTCCTTCACGCGCTCTTTTCGCTGTTCCTTCGTCAATGTTAATTGTAATTTCATCGGTTCCTCAATAATCGCTCCAATGCGCATTCTAGGATTTAGTGAGGCAAAGGGGTCTTGAAAAATCATTTGCATTTGATTGCGATAAGATTGAAGCTTATTGCCCTTTAAATGCTGGATCGGTTGTCCTTTATATAATACTTCTCCGGCTGTTGGTTCAACGAGCTTCAAAATCGTTCGTCCAAATGTAGATTTTCCTGAGCCAGATTCGCCTACAATGCCTAGCGTCTCTCCCCGATAAATTTCAATGGAAATATCATCGACCGCTTTGACCATCTTTTTCTCTTCTTTCATAGACTTGCGCTTCACAGGAAAGTAAGCTTTTAAATGATTAATTTCCAGCAAAACTTCTTTCTCCGTCATGTGCCAGCTCCCCCTTCTCTGTGAATAAATGACAGCGCACTTTATGTGTCTCTTGAATATAGTGTATGGTCGGACTATCCTGATGGCATTGCGCCATAGCATGCGGGCATCGTGGTGCAAAGCGACAACCTTCTGGTAATGCATATGCGGGTGGCACAGTGCCAGGAATAGATGGCAGTCTTTTCACCTCTGTTTCAAGACTCGGCATTGTTTTGAGCAGCGCTGTCGTATAAGGGTGCTGAGGATTTAAAAAAAGCTCTCTTACAGGAGCTTCCTCCACTATTTGCCCCGCATACATAACCATGACACGGTCCGCTGTTTCTGCGACAACACTCATATCATGAGTAATGAATAAAATCGCTGATTGATGTTCTTCCTTCATTTTCATCATCAGCTTTAAAATTTGTGCCTGTACGGTTACATCCAATGCTGTAGTCGGCTCATCCGCAATTAATAGCTGGGGATTATTTGACATCGCAATGGCAATCATGACACGTTGCCTCATCCCCCCTGATAATTGGTGAGGATATTCGGCAATTACCTTCTCCGCGTTGGCAATCCCCACTTCCTTTAATAATTGTAATGCTTTTTGCCAAGCATCTTTTTTTGAAACCTTTTGATGTCTACGAATGCCTTCGATCATTTGATTGCCGATCGTAAATACCGGATCTAATGAAGTCATAGGCTCTTGAAAAATCATACTAATTTCATTGCCACGAATATGGCTCATTTCTTTATTTTTATAGGCTAATAGATTTTTGCCGTTTAAGTTGATAGTTCCTGCTGTAATTTCCCCAGGAGGGATTGGCAGTAAACGCATAATTGCTAAGGAGGTAATACTTTTGCCACTGCCCGATTCTCCCACTAATGCAACCGTTTCTCCTTTATGGATAGTAAAGTTCACATCGTCTACCACTTTTGCCTCTTTGCCATTCTTCAAATGGAATCGGATCGATAATTGATTGACCTCCAAGAGCACTTGTTTATCTTTTGCATGTTCCATAGGCGTCCCTCCCTGTCAGCGTTGAATAGGTGGTGCATAGCGTATGGCAATATTTTTCATTTGCGTATAGTTCCGCAGAGCAACAAAGCCCTTCTCTCGACCAATCCCACTTTTTTTATAGCCTCCGAACGGCATTTGAATACCACCTGCTGCCCCATAATTATTAATAAATACTTGTCCTGCTTGCACACGACTCGCCACATAATGGGCTGTATCAATATTCTGTGACCAAACACCCGCTACTAAGCCATAATCTGTGCTATTGGCAAGAGTAATGGCTTCCTCCACGCTCGTAAATGTTAAAACCGTCAGCACGGGTCCAAAAATTTCCTCCTGCGCTAAAGGATCATTCGGCTGTACACCATCTAGTATAGTTGGCTGCACATAGAAGCCATTTTCATAGCCTTCCATCGTCAATGGCTCACCACCAGTGATGACATAGCCATCTTTCTTTGCTTGCTGTAATAATGTAGTAATTTTTGTATACTGGCGTTCATTGAGCAACGGACCCATATCCATGTCCGCCTCACCTGGCCCCACCTGTATCGCTTGAAATTTTTGTACTAATTGCGGGAGAAATGTATCCTTTATACTTTCTTCAATGAGTAGTCGAGCACCAGCCGAACATGTTTGCCCTGAATTTTGAATAATAGCCCGTACTACGCCCTCCAATGCTTGCTCTAAATTGGCATCCGCAAAAACAATATTGGGTGATTTTCCGCCAAGCTCTAATGTTACAGGGACAACATTTTCCGCTGCCGCCTTCATCACTGCAACCCCAGTAGGAACGGACCCCGTAAAGGTAATATGATTAATATCAGGATGTGATGTTAAATACGGACCCACATCTCGTCCTAAGCCCGTAATATGTTGAAAGATCCCTTTTGGCAGTTTTTCTGAAAGCCACTCCGTGATAGCATGTGTTGTTAGTGGCGTATCTTCCGCACTTTTCACAATAACTGCATTGCCTGTAGCAATGGCTGCAGCGACACTTCGTGCTGTAATTTGAATTGGATAGTTCCATGGCACGATATGTACAGTAATACCAACAGGTTCGAGCACTACTGCATTCAATAGGCCATCCTCAATTGGAATCGTATCCCCCATCACCTTATCAGCCGCTCCACCGTAAAATTCAAAATACCGAGCCGCCGCTTCAATATCTGCCCTTGCTTGCGTTAAAGGTTTACCTACGTCCCGGCATTCTAGGAGACTCCATTCCTCGGCATGCTGACGAATATAATGAGCGAAGTCGATTAATAACTGGCCTCGTTCAAAAGCCTTCCATTGACGCCATTCATCACTTTCAAAGGCTCTCCGTGCTGATCGCACCGCTTCTTCTACATGTGCTAGACTGGCATTACTAATTTGCGCAATGATTTCTCCCGTTGATGGATTGCCCACATCTAGCAATGCTTCTGCATCACCATAAATCCATTCCCCATTAATCAACATAGGAATATTTTTCATCGTACCCCTCCTATAATCCACGACCACCATCTACATGTAAGGTTGTCCCAGTGACCATGCTAGCTGCATCAGACAATAAATAACTAACGGCTCCTGCTATATCAGATGGCTTAACCAATCGTCCTAATGGGACAGATTGCACAAACACACTTTGCTTTGTTTGCTCAACATCGGCGCCCTGTGCGGCAAATTGCCCGAGCATTTGTGTATCGGCAGGTCCAGGATGAATCGTATTAACACGAATTTGGTTTGGTGCCAGCTCAATCGCTAGCCCTCTCGTAAAACTTTCCGCTGCACCCTTCGATGCAATATAGGCTTGTAAGCCAGGCCTAGGGCGAACTGCTGATATGGAAGCAATCGTAACAATAGACCCCTTTTGCTGTTTTTTCATAAAGGGGACAACAGCTTTTGCTGTAATAAATAAACTTTTTACATTGACATCCATTAAGCGATTCCACTCGTCCATCGTTACTTGTTCAACTGGCGTTGCTGCCTGTGCAATTCCAAGTGCATTGACAAGCCCATCAATTCTCCCGTACTTATCAACAATTTGCTGGAAGATGTCATTCACTCGCTCCTCCTGCAATACATTGACTTCAAAGCATTGCAGGGAATCATGTGTTAAATCGGACAGCGCCTTAACAGATAAATCAAGCCCTATGACCAGATTACCTTGCTTAAGCTGCTCTTCCATAATGGCTTTTCCCATTCCGCCACCTGCACCTGTCACAACAATCACCTTTGGCTCCGTTGTCATACTATACACCCCCTGCTGTTAAAGTCATATGAATGATTTCCTGACAAATCGCATCGCCCATTTGCGCCGTTGTTGCTTGTCCACCAATATCTGCTGTTTTCACGACGCCTTCTTCTAGCACTTTCCTAATAGCTTGGACAATCAAATGTTCTAAATCCTTTCTACCTTGATGTCCTAGCAGTAAGGCGAGCGACCATATTTGAGCAATTGGATTAGCAATACCCTTGCCTGCTATATCTGGGGCTGAACCATGCACAGGCTCAAACATAGATGGAAATGTCTTCTCTGGATTTAAGTTGGCAGAAGGGGACAAGCCTAGCCCACCAACAATAGCAGAGCCTAAATCAGATAAAATATCGCCAAATAAATTGGAAGCTACAACGACTTCAAATTCCTGTGGTCGTTCGACAAAATAAGCGACTAATGCATCGATATAAATGGCTTCAAGCTGTAGTTCTGGTGCAATTTGTGTCACTGTTTTTCTTGTATGCTCATCCCAAAATTTCATGGAGTGAATAATCGCATTAGATTTTGTCGCACTTGTCAGCTTGGTTTTCCCATGCTGTTGAGCATATTCACAGGCTGCTCGAACAATTTTTTCAATCCCCATACGCGTCATAATCGTATTTTGAATCGTCATTTCTTGAGGCTGCTGTTGATATAGTCGACCCCCACTATCCGAATATTCCCCCTCAGCATTTTCACGGAAAATAACAAAATCAATTTCGTTCCCTCCAGCCAGAGGTGAGGAAATCCCTGGCAATGACTTAATAGGACGGAAATTCACATACTGCTGGAAATTTTTCCGAATCGGCATAATGAGTTCCCATACCGTGACATCATCTGGTACGCGAGCATCACCAATCGCTCCAAATAATATCGCATCATATTTTTGTAGTGTCTCCAGTGCATCCTCTGGCATCATACGACCGTGCGCTAAATAATAATCAGAGCTCCACGGAAAAACCGTCGTTGTAATTTGTAGGGATGAATCCCGTTCTTGCACACATTTTACAACCTTTAATGCTTCCTGCATCACTTCTTTCCCAATGCCATCCCCTGGTATAACCGCCATTTTTATTGTTGTCATTGTGCATCACCAGCCAAAAATTTTAATGCCGCTAAACGATAAATAGCTGTTGTCTCTGCCAATTCTTCAATATCTACATATTCATTGATTTGATGAGGAATTTCGCGATCTCCTGCACCAACCGTCACAATTGGAATACCATGGACGTGAAGAAACGTACCATCTGTTGCACCAGGAACACCGTTATATTTAGGTTCCTTTTCTGTCACCTCTGCCACGGCCTCGTATATGGCCTGTACAACAGCTTCCTCCTTAGCCGTTGCTGTAGCAGGTCGATTATCAAGAATCGTTAGTTCCACATTAAAATCTGGATCATCTGCCTGTAACCGTTTAATAATTGCATCGATTTTTCCTAGTAATTCATCATGATCTTGGGCAGGAACCGTACGAATATCAAGCGTCGTCATACAGTGATCAGGAATGACATTGATTTGTGCATCTCCTTTAACAGGCGCACGTAATATCGTTGGCGTAATAGATGGCCAATTCAGCATCGGGTCACGGCCTAACCGAGCCTGCTCCTCTTTTTCTAGTTTCTCCAGCTCTACAATCAACCGTGCCATACGCCAGTTTGGATTAATGCCACTCCACGAGATCGCGCCATGTGCCATCTTACCGAAAATATCAACCTGTAAACGAATGGCCCCACGCTGTGCAATACATACATTGTTTTCCTGTGGCTCGCAAATAATAGCCCCATCTACTCCGTCTGCCCAGCCGTTTTTAATAAAATGTTTTATACCTAGCATGAGCCCCTCTTCATCGCAAGGGATACATAAAATAATCTTGCCTGTAAATTCTTCCTGATCTAGTAGTAATGATTGACAGGCAGTAATCATACAAGCAAGATTGCCCTTCGTATCATTTGTTCCCCTGCCATACATACGCCCTTCAACAATCTCTGCTCCAAACGGATCGTATGCCCATGCATCACGATTACCCTCCGTCACAACATCTGTATGCCCCTCAAAAAGTAATGTTTTCCCAGGCTTGCCCGAATCAATAATACCAATAACATTCGGTCGTCCAGGCACAACTTCCTCTACATGCGTCTCAATGCCAATATCCCGTAAATACGCCGCAACAACGTGTGCCACCTCTTCTTCATTACCCTTTGGATCATTCTCACGGTAAACGCTTTCAATTCGTACTAGCTTTTGTGTTAACGCGATGACCGCCTCCCGATCTCGCACATACGATTTGGTTGTTTTTAAACTAGTTACTGTCATGCAAAGGACCTCCTATTTTAGGGAATATTCTGAATTTATGTTATTTTAACATTGACCCTTCTCTATGAAACTAGACAATAT
The DNA here is from genome assembly GCF_000801965.1 of Lysinibacillus sp. A1. Lineage (NCBI taxonomy): Bacteria > Bacillati > Bacillota > Bacilli > Caryophanales > Bacillaceae > Lysinibacillus > Lysinibacillus sp. A1. The sequence goes on along the minus strand of NZ_JSZM01000025.1, from coordinate 35,366 downwards.
GTTAATGATTCATAGAATGACCTTAACTTTTTGTTTAGCAATAAATCGCTAAAAAACAACATTTTTTTCTACTTTACACTAATTTTTGATAATTCGAAGAGGAAGTATGTGTGATTAGCGAGGATATTGAGTGACTTCATTTCCTTAGAATAAAACTCTCACCACAAAATAAAAAAACCAGCGGCTGCTGGTTTTTTCTTACATAACTATTGTTGGCGAGATTCAGTCATTTGCTTCCAAACGGAGCCCTTTGCCTCTTCACCTTGCTCAATACGGGCAATCGCCATTTTCACTTGTAGCTTCACTTCAAATTCTTTATCATCTGCGGCCGCTTTTAATACTGGTAATGATTGTTCTGTACCAACCTCATATAAATACATTGCTGCACGCCAGCGTACCAATTTGTTCTTATCTTGTAAGGCTTGCTGCATGGCGCTTTCAAATTCTACAAAGCCAAGGTCGCTCATGCAGTCGCCAGCTGTACGTCGCACGGCGGCATTTTTATCCTGAAGGGCTCTTTCTAAATACGGAACAACCGTAACATCTTCAACCATCCCTAAATATACCGTTGCTAGACGACGAATCGACATTTGCTCATCCTGTAAAGCTACATCTAAAAGAGGTAAATCATCCAGCTCTGGATCAGCCATTTGGTCTAATAACTGGAAGCGTTTCTCCCATTCCGGTTGTTGGAACTGCTCCACCGTTATTTTCAGCTTATTTGATGGAACGATAGTTTTTTCATCGTCATTATTAATCGCAGCAACAATTTCTTCTAACCGTTCTACAGAATATGTGACATCAATTTCCTGTTTGACCGCTTCTGCAATTTCTTCTAGTTCGCCATAGCGCACACCATAATCAATCCATTTACGCTGGAAAATATAGTTTTCATCTACTGCTGATTCAATAATTTGATTAAACGCATCTACAAATCGTTCACCACAGCTCACACGATGTTCACGTTGGTTATCAAACACTTTTACTTGTAGTGGTACTTGCTTATAAAACTGTACATGGACATAAACTTCCCCGTAAAACTCGTTAGCTACTATTGTTTCATCTTGCGTTTCAACGTCTTCACCTAATACTTGACGGATACTTGCTAAAATACCTTCCCATGCATATTTGGCATTACGCTCCACCGCAAAGAAATCAGCTACATGATAAACGCCCTTTATCCCTTCAATAGCTAAAATAGCTGCTGCTTCACCAGTGGCTTCATCTTTATTATCCTTTGTAAAATTATAGCTTTTCCCGAACGGTAGCTCTGTATCAACAACAATCTTCATAGAATTGGGACTTGGTGTCGGTTCAATTGTAATAATCTTCATGTCTATCGCTCCTTATCCATTAACTATTTCATCTAAATAAGACCATCTTTCAATCAGATGTTCATACTGTGCATTGAGCTCATCAAGCTGAGCTGTTAATTCCTGTAGTTTTGTAAAATCTGAACCAGCATTAGCGATTCCCTCTTCAGTCTCCATAATAGCTGTTTCTGTTTTTTCAATATCATCTGCAATCGTTTCCCATTCTTTTTGCTCTTTAAACGATAGCTTTTTCTTATCGGATTTTGGTTTTTCGGACTTCGGCTTTTCAGCTTTCGGTGCCTCAGCTTTTGCAGTAGCAGGAGTATGCTCACGCTTCTCCAAATACTCACTATACAGATCCAGCGTTTCCTCTACCTGCCCTTTTCCATCCAAGATCCATAGCTTTTTCGCAATGCGGTCTAGGAAAAAACGGTCATGTGAAATCGTGATGACTACGCCAGGGAAATGCTCAATGAAATCCTCTAGCACGCCCAATGTTTCAATATCTAAATCATTGGTTGGCTCGTCCAATAATAAAACATTAGGCTGCTCCATTAGTAAACGTAATAAATGAAGGCGCTTGCGCTCACCGCCTGATAATTTACCAATGGGTGTACCGTGAGCATGTAATGGAAATAAAAATCTTTCTAGCATTTGAGCCGCAGAATAGCGGACACCCTCTGCATCTGTAATATCATTCGAAGCCTCACGTATATATTCAATCATACGCTCATTTTCATTCATTTTCGGTAAAGTTTGCTTGAAATGAGCTAGCTTTACTGTTGATCCAACAAGAATTTCTCCTTGGTCAGGTGAAAGCTCTCCTGCTAGCATGTTCAACAAAGTAGATTTTCCTACACCATTCGCGCCGATTATGCCAATACGGTCCCCTTGCTGGAGTAAAAATGAAAAGTTATCTAAAATCTTTTGCTGGCCAAATGCTTTCGAAATACTTTCAGCCTCTAGCACTTTACGCCCTAAACGTGTTGTAGCTAGTCCCATTTCCAATGAAACGTCCTCTGATTTACGCTCTAAATTATCCTCTAACTTTTCAAAGCGTTGGATACGCGCTTTTTGTTTAGTGGAGCGTGCCTTCGCACCGCGACGAATCCATTTCAACTCTGAACGATAACGGTTGCGATCCTTCTGAGCAGAAGCCGCCTTCATTTCCTCACGGATGGCGCGGGCCTCTAAAAAATCACCATAATTTCCTGTATGACGATACAGGGTTTGATCGGCTAGCTCGTAAATATGTGTCGATAATTCATCTAAGAAATAACGATCATGGGTAATAAAAATAACTGCGCCCTTGAGTCGGAGCACCATCTCTTGAAGCCACTCTGTTGCTTGCACATCCAAATGGTTGGTCGGCTCATCTAATAGGTAGAGATCTGCTGGTTCAATTAATACTTTAGCCAATGCTACTCGTTTTTGCTGGCCGCCTGAGAGCGTTAGCACTTCTTTATCAAATGTTTCAATGCCAAGCTTTGTTAAGGCTGTTTTTGCAAGCGCGTTGACATCCCATGCCTGCTCTTCATCCATACGCTGCTGCAAGCCAAATAAAGTCTTTTGCAAACTTTCAGATGTTGGATTTACTGCTAGTTCAGCAACTGTTTCCTCATATTGACGATTCAGTTGTAAAACCGGTGAGTCACCCGCAAAGACTGCTTGTAAAACCGTTTCTCCTAATTGGAATGTCGGTTCCTGTGGTAAATAGGCGACACGGTATTTATTGGGGCGATCCATTGTGAGGGTATCCGCTTCGATATCCTCTGCTAAGATTGATAACAGGGTTGATTTCCCCGTACCATTAATACCGATTAGGCCTGCTCGCTCACCCTCATAAATAGTAAATTCAATATTTTCAAAAAGCGTTTTATCGCCCACGGTTTTTGTTAAATTTTGTACAATTAAATGACTCATTCCACGATTCCATCTCTTTCATGTTAGGTATTGTTCATGCCCACACTACTTTTATGTAGACGATTATTGATATCCACTATTCATCATAACATCAATTGATAGGTAAACAAAGAACAACAAACTATCAACAATTTGTCCTAATGGTGTTCCCGTTCTTCTGTCAATACACGGATAGTTTGATGATGTTTTGTTCTAGTCCTGCTCAATCAGCAGCTTGCCTCTTTTGATGAATTTATTGTTCAATAGCGGTAGTGAATTAGTACAAATTACCATTTGAGAAGTCTAATACAGTAGTGTAACATAATATTCCAAGCTAATAAAAAGGAGCAAAATGATGAAAATTTCCAAGTTTATTGTCATGCTACCGATTATATTTGTCGTCGCCATATTTCTATATTTTTTTACTCAAAATGATGATCGGCGCGTGACAACCTATATGAAAGACAAATATGACATGGATAGTGTCATAAAAAATAAAGGACTTACGAATGGTTTTCCATCAGATCAAGAATATGTGGTCTATCCAAAAGATCATGAGGATCTAACATTATCTGTCATTATTGATCATGAAGGTAGTTTAACGGACAATTATGCTAGAATGCTAGAAGCTGATCGTGAACTTCATCAATTAAAAAAGGTCATGCCAGAAATAGAAAAGCTTGGCTTTGTTGCTTCGAAAGAGGATAACTTACTTTTCGTCTCTGAAAATAGTATATCGGCTAATCTTTATTCCCCTACTGCATTAGATATTGCGCATTTTGAGGAAGCAGACTTAGATCGTTTTTTTGCATTACAAAAGCTCATCAAACAGAGTGGGGCTACTATTGACGATGTGAACGTCACTGATATGAAGGAAGTTAGTGAAAGCACTGTCCTTAGCTTTGATGTAAAGAGTATAGAGAACGTACATACAAAAGAAGAGCTACTCTTCTATATGAAGAAGTCAAATGCGACAGTTGCTAGTTATTATGAAAATAAAAAATGGGCATCCAAAAAAGAAAAAGTCGAAAATGACCGTTTTACATTTGACTCTCCCAGTGGCAAAGGCGATAGTTGGTTCAATTGTAGAGAAATGAATCAAAAGGGTGAATGTACGAATATATTTGTCCAAATTTATTTTAAGGACCATACTTTAACACAAGCAAATAGATACCTCGAGGAAGATTTCGTGTCCATTTTTACTCTCTTTGAAAAGACAATTCAACCAAAGGCAAGTATTGAATATAGCTTTATAGAAGAGAGTTCCGACGATTCATTACGATTTACCGACTATGAAATCGCCCAATATGCAAGTACTGCAGGTTTCATCAAAAGAAACTTTCAGTAACAATAAAATGCTTATGTCAACCATATCCAACTATTACATATCAGGAGCAACTAGATGGAATTAGCTGTTGTTATTAATTTATTTCTATACCTCGCAAATTTTGTATTTATAAAAGAAAATAATATGAACAATCGCAGTGTAATGAAGGGGAAATTTTTATTTACATTGTTCAATCTCTTATCTTTAGGTTGCGGTATAATGTTGATACAGTTTTCTAAAGCTGTTTTGATCGACCATGTGGAGGTATCCCATATAAAGGATACATTATTACTTGCCTTCGGGTATTTTTATTTTATAGGGCTGAACATACTTTTCACATTTTTAGTACTACGAAAGAAATAGCCCACTATCACATAAAGCACCACCCTTCCATTGAGGGCGGTGCTTTATGCTATTGACCTATTTCATGTTGTAATTGCTGTAAAAAGCTTTCCATAAATTGATGACGTTCAAGTGCCATTTGCTTGCCCTTTTCCGTTACCATTAAATCCTTTAGAAGCAATAGCTTTTCGTAAAAGTGAGTGACAGATGACGTATTTTTTTGACGATATTCTGATTCCGACATATTTGTGCGTGCTTCTTCATCCTTATCATAAAGCTTGCGGTCTTTCGCACCACCATATGCAAATGTTCGTGCGATGCCAATAGCTCCAATTGCATCTAAACGGTCTGCATCGCGAACGATTTTCGCTTCCAAGGATGTAGCCTCTAGCTCATTTCCACCATTAAACGATACTTGTGCAATACAATTTCGAATATGTTGCTTTTTTTCCTCGCTAACAGGGAGCTCTGCAATAAACTGTTCCTCCTGTTCCTTACTATCGGTATACTTTTTGTCGCTCACATCATGCAACAGCACTGCAATTTTAACAACTTCAGCATCTGCTGCTGGCTCTGTATGTAAAATCGCTAGTGCATTTTGATAGACACGCTCAATATGTTGGAAATCATGGCTAGCGTCAAACTGTTCATAAATTTCACGTACTTTACTCATTAAATAATCCATAGTTCAAACTCATTCCCTTCCTACACGATTATACTGTATTTATAGCCCCTACGAAAAATAAAAAATCAACACCTTTTCAATTGACTAATTTTTCAGAATATTATATGATAAACGTGCAGAACAAACAATTTGTTCTGTACCTCATATTTTTCAGCTATGTACAAACAGCTATGTGTTTGACAGAATGAATATCAACTTCAGCGGGCTTACAATTGAATAGTATGTTTGCAAGATGACATAAGTAAAGAAAACCAATCATCAAACAAATAAAAGTGAACACTTTCCCTTAGAAATTCTTTGTTTAACCCGCATAGCATGATGTACAGCCGAAAATTGTGAACAACAAGTTAGTTGTTTTTACGACCAAAAGGTTATTATTAAATGGAAGCCATGTGTAATTGTTTTTCGTTATTGGTTGTTACCTTCTTCAAGTTGTATGAACGTAGCTCCTCCCTTTAATGAAAATCGTACACGATGATGACTTCCAGTTTATAGAACCACGTGAATGAGTCGTATAAATAATGAAGATTCATGTAAGCCAAATTGTTAGAAGTTATAATGGAAGTAGGAACGATCGTGATAAAATGTAATACCTTCCCGCTGAAGGACGAATAAAAGCTGCCCATCTTACAGTCATGTAGATGATGGCAGCTTTTATTATGTTATTTGCTAGTTAACTTGTAGATCCTACAACACGGCCTTGATGACCTCATCAATTTCTTTTAATAGTTCTTGATTTTGCATCGTTGAACTTAATTTTAATTGAGATTGATCAACATGGATGACCGCCACATGCATGCCTTCTTTTATGCTCGCACTTGGAACTGGCAGCATCTTTTCCGTATCAAATGTCATGATAAGATCTGGAAATTTCGATTGTAGCTGTCCTTCTTTCGATAACGTCATGTATTCATTCCAGAAAGTCAAATCGTAATCGCCAACGGATAATTTCCCTACGTCAAAGCCATTTTCCTTCGTTAATGAATAATGTTGGACCTTCCCCGTTACGATATGCACCCCATTCAATTGCTGTAAAATATGGGTCAATTTATCGTCAAAGGTTTGTCCATTGAGGAAACGATAGCCAAGCTCAATAGCCATTGTAATGGCATTCGGTGCCCCATGTTTCTGTAAATAATCTATCGTCACAGGATTCCTCGTCACACCTACTAACCCTCCTGCTAGAATAGACGCTTGTCGTGCCGTTTTAGCCGTGTTTTGTAGTGGGCCTTCCACAAACCCTTGGACCGCAAAGTCATCTTTGCCACCTGCGTAAAATTGCACTGATTGATAGTCTTGCTGTTCATGAAGATTTAAGGAACCCATAATTCCCGTTGGATGTGCCCGCCCATTACAAGGAGCATCCACGACAGGCACCTTTAATAAAACTGACTGCAGCCAGCCATTAATCGTTGTGATGGCACCATTTTCATTGGTAATGATGCCTTTTAGACGGTGATTGGTATGTGTGTTCATATTGAGATAGCTCCAGCAAAGCTGCTCGTTCGAAATATATTGATCGGCTGCTGAAGGTGCGCCTACCATTGCGACGCAAGCCACTAAATCTTCGCCATCTAATTCTGTCAGATCGACTAATTCAGGTTCCCCAGCTGCAAAAATTTCCTCCACCAGTTTGAGCCCTTCCTCTAGGAGGCCACCTCCGCCTCCGCCAAGGATTGCACCTCCATAAACAGCAGCAATCCCATCCTCATACGTTAATACTTTTGCCATCGAGCATTACTCCTTTCTATTTCCCTATTTTTAGAATAGAAGAGAAGAAGCTGTATAAAGCATCCCCAGCAATAACACCTGCTGCAAAGACAGTCATTTCAGATTCTCTCTTACCTTTCGTCACGTATGTGAAAATAACACGAAGTAAGATACCTGCTAATACCGCCCATCCAGCAATCGGATTGATCAGTAATAAACCTGTAGCAAAAAGAATACCCATTTGTCGTTTCGAGCCACCAATCAATTGGATCAATGCACCTGGAATTGCCCAAATCATTAGTTGTTTCGCTACATCCCCTGTAACACCAGATTGAATAGTTGCCGCATAAACATGGTTAACAGGTGCTACTAAATCTTGTGCAAAATAGGATTTGTAGGATAGTAAAACAACAATTGCAGAAATAGAGAAGGCAATCATACCAGCGATCATTTGCTGTTTACGCCCTTCTTTTTCTAGTGCTGGATCACTACCGTTTCCACGAAGAATAAAACCAGTTTTCAAATCATAACCCATATCCGCAAATGCTACCCCTGTAGCTGCACTGTAACCTGCTAACAAAGCAAGAGCTGGTGCAGGGAAGCCTATTAAAATACCAACAATCAGTGTAATAAATGCCACTGCAAACGCTGGGAACCATCCAGCATGCATTGCCGCAATACCAACGATCAGCTCATGGACAAATGCTGCGATAGTTGCAAAGAGGATGAAACCTATTAACATTCCAAATGACATATGTGTAATAATACCGCCTAAAACTGCAATTAATAAGGCAATCGCTAAATAGGCAATAAACCCAACACCGAACCCTCGGCGAATTTCTTTCGTATCTTTTGAATAGCTTAACTCTTCTGACTTTTTAGCAGCGCGTTTCCCTAATAGGGTGAATGCTACTTGGAATAGAGCCACGATACCGGCACCAATCATAATGCCATGTGGAATATAATAAGCATTTAAATCAATATTAAATAATTGAACCGAATAGCCTCTTAGTAAAAGCCCAATCCCAAACATCGTAAGCGCCCAAATATTACCGATAAACGCTACCCCAAAAGCTGACATTGGAATTTTAAGAACAGATCCCACGATACCGATTAATACACCACCAACTAATACTTTGGCATTTTTACCGCCTTTATCGCCAGCTTTAATTGCTTCAGCTGTCGCAATCCCTGGTGGCCAAGTACCTGCTGCTGGGAAAATTTTTGTATCGAAAAATTTATATAATAATAAAGCATCCACAAACATCGCTAAAATAACACCGATAAACAACGGTAATACTAAATTTTCATAGCCTAAAACGTATGGAATACCAATTGGCAACATTAAGCTACTCGCTGCACTAAAAGTAGCTGATGAAATGGCCGTTTGAATAATATTTTGTCTATGCACCGATTTAAATGCAATTAGTTTGCCAATTGGAATTCTTCCTAAAATCATCGCAAATATTGCCCCAACGATTGATGTATTGGCAGAAATCCCCAAAGTCGTAATCAGCTGTATCCCGATAATGGCCCCAACGACTGATGTTAAAACAATCATTAGTAGCGTTACAGGCTCCAAAGCCCGTGGGTGTAATACTTTATTATTCATACTGTCAGCTCCCCTATTGCTGTTATAGTTTTGAAATATGCGATTGTATCTGATGAACTACTTTCACTAACTGGTCAAGCATATATTTCTCCCTTTGATCATCTATATCGTATACTAATCCAGAAATTGTAAGAGATGCGATAATTTCTTTTTTATAGTTGAATAACGGTACACTGATACCAAAAGCGTGTTCATTGTATTCTCCAACGGTTACACACCATTTATTTTGGCGTATACTTTGTAGCTCTTCCCTTAATGTCTCAAGAAATTCATTATGCTCCTCTTTCGATTGCTTGCTTTGAAAAAATGCTATTAATTCAAGCTGTCTATCTTCTTCTAAAAAGGCGAACATGACTTTACAGGAAGCACCGATGTAAAGGGGTGTCTTTGTTCCTAAAGACACCGCATACTTTACATTTTTATTACTTTCGGCAATTTTTGTTGTGACACCATATTCATTGTCCATATAAGTGAGAAACACCGATTCGTTTATTTCACTTGCAAGATTTTGCATTAATTCATAAATAGTCGAGTGTGGGTCCATTGTATGTGAGAGCACATCATAAAAAAGGAACATTTTGTAGCCTAATTTATACTTTTTCGTGCCTTCATCCTGAATTAAATAACCCGTTTCTGTAAATGTATTAATGGCTCTTTGTACGACACTTGTCGGCATTTTCATCATGCGCGAAATTTCACGAACACCTATTGCATTTTCTGTCGTCGCAAAACACTCTAGTATATCTAATGAGTTTTTTAATGTCTTGACAGTCATTCATTTCTCCCTTTAAGCGTTTTAATAACCGTAATGCTTTTTTGCTACTTCTACAGAAATATATTCATTTAACACATCACGCTCAATAGCCTCTTGACTTCTTTCAAGTGGATTACCATAGCCACCACCTGTTGCCGTAACTAGCTCAATGCGATCGCCTTTTTGCAATTCATAATTGGCTAGTACGCCAACTGGTCCAATTGTGGAGCCATCCTTTTTATGAACGATTAAATAGTTATGAGACCCTTCGCCTCCTCCACTTAAACCAAATGGAGCGAATTGGTGTCTCCCTAAGTTGACTGAAACCTTTTGACCATCATTATTGATTGTATATACACGACGTACACCTAAGCCACCTCTAAATTGGCCTGTACCTGCACCGTCACAGTTTAAGCTATACTCATCAATTTGAATGCCATATTTTGTTTCGGCAATTTCCACAGGTAGATTATAAGTTTCACCATCTCCCATACAATATTGCCCGCTTTGACCATCTTCATCATTCGATGCTCCCCAACCACCAACAGATGGTTCAACGATAAGGAATGACTCATCATTTTCAGGATTTTTACCTGTCAGAATAAATGTACAAACGGATTGTAAGTGTCCTGCTGATAATCTTTCTGGTAAATGTGACGCAAGTGCTTTCCAAATTAAATCTGCTGCCCCAATACGTGCCTCAAAGTTCATGGATACTGGATGTGGGCGTTTAGCCGAGACGATTGAATTTTCATCCGTTAAAATAGTTAAACGTTTAAAGACTCCCTCATTAATGACATCAATATCACCTAGTAATGCTAGGAACATTACACGCACACTTGCCATTAAACCAAATTTAGAACAGTTTACCGGCACATTCACCGCTGGGTGGGAGCCTCTAAAATCACAAATAAATTCTTCATTACTAATCGTTACTTTCACTTTAATCGGGTATGGTCCACCCTTTAATGGATCTCCCTCAATAAAGTCCTCCGCGTAAAACTCACCTTTTGGCAAATGCTGAAGCTCTAGCTCTACAATTTTCTCACCCTTGTCCAATAGTTTTTGAATGGACAATTTCACCGATTCAGCACCAAACTTCTGGCAAAGCTCTGTAATTCGCTTTTCGCCTGTTTTTAAAGCAGCTACTTGTGCAAACATATCGCCGATAGATAGCTCTGGTAAACGAACATTCGTCGAGATAATCTCATAAATGGCTTCGTTCAATTCACCTTTATGATAAAGTTTAACACCTGGCAGTTGTAGACCTTCCTGATAGATTTCATTAGAATTACTTGTAAATGAACCAGGGTCCATGCCCCCAACTTCTGTCCAGTGTGCTTTATTGGCAGAGTAAGCAATGATTTCACCATTATAAAAAATCGGAAGCACTAAGCCAACATCGGATAAATGCGAGCCTCCCCCTACATACGGGTCATTAATAATAATGACATCGCCCTCATGTAAATTTTGGCCATGATCGAATTTTTCAATGACTCGCTGCACCATTGGACTTAGCATACCAATAAAGCTTGTAACACCATTTCCTTGGCTAATTAAGTTACCCTGTGCATCTGTTAAACCACAGGCATAGTCTAATACTTCATAGATGACGGGACTCATAGAAGAGCGAGCTAGAGCGACAAACATTTCATCCCCTATGGCTAGCAATGAATCCTGAATAATCTCTACAGCAAAAACGTCTTTTTTCATGATTTATTTCCCCTCCATCTCTACAATCAAATTGCCATATTTATCAATTTCTATGGATTGCTTTTCATTGATCACGACTGTAGATGTTGGGTTTTCAACGATAGCAGGACCTGCAATGACATATTCAGGAGCAAGCTTTTGCTGGTCATAAACATTGACTTCAACCCAACCCTTTTCTTTCACATATAAGTTGCGCTTTGTTTTGATACATGTTGACACATCAATATGAGAGAAATCTAATTCTTTAAATTGAACAGCCTCATCTTTTCCATAGATGGTAATGTGTAGATTTACTAATTCAATTGGAGTAGTTGGTAAATCGAATGAAAATTCTTGTTTATGCTTTACATGGAACGCTTCAGCCAATTGAAGAAGCCCTTCATCATCAATCGTGATATTCGATGCGTTCAATTTGACTGCATGCTCTTGGCCTTTATAACGTAAATCATAATTAATTTCGAAATAATAATGCTCTTTCGATAAAGGTGCGTCAGCATAGGCACTTTCAATAGCTTGATCAATATTCGCTTGAATTTCCGCAAGATGCGTGTGATCAAAGCCCATTAAACTTGTTTGGATATAGTCTTGTCGATATTCTGTCATCATCATTCCTAATGCTGAAAAGACAGAGGACCCATAAGGTATAATGACCTTTTTCATGCCTAATTCCTCTGCTAAATTAATAGCGTGGAGTGGACCACCGCCGCCAAAGGCAACCATTGTAAAGTCTTCTGGATCATAGCCTTTGCGAATGGAAATGAGCTTCAACGCATTTAACATATTGGAATTCGCAATATCTAAAATACCTTGCGCTGCTTCTTCCGCTGAAACATTAAACGGTTTCGCAATCGCTTCAACAAGTGCCTCCTCTACTTTGTCGATAGAAACTGGATTATCGAAGTTTGCTAATGATAATCTTCCTAAATAAACATTAGCATCCGTAATCGTTGGCTGTGTATTGCCTAGCCCATAGGCTACTGGACCTGGGTTTGCCCCAGCAGAATCCGGACCAACCTTTAAGGAACCGAACTGATCCACACGAGCGATAGAGCCCCCGCCATTGCCGATTTCAACAATATCTACAACTGGAGTTTTAATTGGATAGCCAGCAAATTTTTCATTTTTTTCAATATAGTAATCTGTCGTAACGTTTACTTTGCCATCTGTAATAAGTGAGCATTTCGCTGTCGTACCACCCACATCAAAGGCAATAATATTGGACTCATTTAGTAGCTCACCTAATTTTGCTGCCCCAAACATTCCTGCTACAGGGCCAGACTCTACTAGATTGATTGGTAACTCCATCGCTTTATCAAAGCTTGTTGTCCCACCATTTGATTGCATAATTTTTAAATGATCCGTAATACCAACTGTGCTCAATTTTTCTTTTAAGCTTTTTAAATAAGCGTGAGCAATGGGCTTCACATATGAATTTAAAACCGTTGTATTTGTTCTTTCATATTCACGATATTCCTTAATCGTTTCGCTTGAAAGTGTAATATACACCTCGGGCCAAATTTTTAATATTTCTTCTTTTAATTGCTGCTCGTGAATAGGGTTTTTATAGCCATGAATCAATGAAATGGCAATTGCCTCTACACCTGATTCCTTAAATTGATGGACAATCTCTCCAACCTCGTCCCTATTAAGCGCTTTCATAATATTTCCTTTAAAATCAATGCGCTCATCGATTTCTTGTCGTAAATAACGCTCTACAAATGGCTCTGGCTTTTTATATTTAAAATTATATAAGTCGGGTCGGTTACCACGTGCAATTTCTAAAATATCACGGAAGCCTTTTGTTGTAATTAATCCGACTACGCCACCTTTTCTCTCTGTTAATGTATTAATAATTACCGTAGAACCATGGATAAACGATTCAATGAGAGAATCCTCTGTTACATGTCGTCCTAATACGTTTAATATCCCATCCTCAAAATGCCCTGGCGTCGTATGCCCTTTGTCAAAATGAAGATTTCCTTTCTCATCTGTATAAACTAGGTCGGTAAAAGTACCGCCAATATCTGTTGCGATTTTCAAGACTCCATCCCTCCGTGTTCCTATAATCGGAACAGTGTTCCGAATTAGAATTAAGTAAATTATATTTAAAAGAAAAAGAAAATTCAATGTATTTTTTAAATAAAAATTCATTTGACAATTGCTTCTCTTTGTAAAAATCCGCTTTTTCCTTCCAATAACAGAGAACTATTGATAAAAAATACCAAACACATTTATATAAGGAAGCTTCTCGAGTTTTTAATCGCATGAAAAAAATCCTAGTTTTTCAACTAGAATCGTAAATTTTCTAAAAAAAATGGCGATGATGAATGTTTCGACAGGTTATCAAGTATAGAAGGAAGGTATCAAAATCCTTTTTAGTGGTATTTGAGGAAGGAGATGTTAAAATGACTAGGCTTTTATCAGCTAATAAATAAAAAAAGAAGCTGCACCTCTTTTAAAGGGCAGCTTTTCAACATTTATTTAGAACAATCCTACCGCATGTCCGTCATTATCGACATTCATGCGTAAGGCTGCAGGAGCTTTCGGTAGTCCTGGCATTGTCATAATATCGCCTGTCAGACAAACTAAGAAACCAGCACCAAGCTTTGGAATCACCTCACGAATTGTGACCGTGAAGCCTTCTGGACGTCCAAGTAAGCTAGGTTGATCGGATAAAGAGTATTGCGTTTTCGCCATGCAAATCGGTAGAGAATCCCAGCCGAATTTTTCGATTTGAGCCATTTGTTTTTTAGCTTGGTCAGTGAATTGAACATCTTTTCCACCATATACCTTTTGTACAATGGTACGCACTTTTTCTTCAATGGACTCTGTTACATCGTATAATGGTGAGAAGTTGTTTTCTTCTTCCAACACAGCTAGTACTTGTTCAGCTAAGGCAACTCCACCTTTACCGCCCTCTTCCCAGACATTTGTTCGGGCAATACGTACATGATTTTCTTGGCACCAGTTTAGAACGGCCTCTAGCTCTGCCTCTGTGTCTGTAATGAAACGATTTAATGCAATAATCGGTTCAACACCAAATGTACGTACCGTATCGACGTGTTTAGCTAAATTTTCAATCCCTTGGAGCAGGGCTTCCACATTTTCACCGACAAGTGATGTTTTTGGAACACCACCATGCATTTTTAGTGCACGAATCGTTGCTACGATCACAACGGCACTTGGCTTAAAGCCTGCTTTACGAGCTTTAATGTTCATGAACTTTTCAGCACCTAAATCAGAGCCGAAGCCCGCTTCTGTCACCACAATATCAGCTAGCTTACGAGCAGTTTGTGTCGCCATAATGGAATTACAGCCATGGGCAATATTAGCAAATGGACCCCCATGTATAATAGCTGGTGTCCCTTCTAATGTTTGTACTAAGTTTGGCTTAAAGGCATCCTTCAATAATAATGTTAAGGCACCCTCTACCTGTAAATCACGCACAAAAACAGGCTCGCGCTCAAATGTGTAGCCAATTACAATGCTAGCGATGCGCTCGCGTAAATCCTCAATGCTTGTTGCTAAACAGAACACTGCCATAATTTCGGAGGCAACCGTAATATCAAAGCCGTCTTCACGTGGCATGCCTTGAACAGGCCCTCCTAATCCTACAATCACTTTCCGTAATGAACGATCATTCAAGTCCATCACACGTTTCCAAATAATACGTCGTGGATCAATGTTTAAGACATTCCCTTGGTGGATATGATTATCAATAAAAGCTGATAAAGCATTATTGGCTGTTGTTATCGCATGAAGGTCACCAGTGAAGTGTAAGTTAATATCCTCCATTGGTACTACCTGTGCATAGCCTCCGCCTGTTGCGCCACCTTTTACGCCCATTACTGGACCAAGAGATGGTTCACGTAAAGCTACCATCACTTTCTTATTTAATTGATGAAGGGCATCAGCTAGTCCTACAGTCACAGTCGACTTCCCTTCACCTGCTGGGGTTGGACTAATAGCTGACACTAATACAACCTTTGCGTCCTCACCTTGAGCTGTAATTTTTAATGGGTCAATCTTCGCTTTGTAGCGGCCATACTGCTCAAGCGCATCCTCTGGAATACCTGCAGCATTGGCAATTTCCGTAATAGGTTTGATCACTGCTTGACTCGCGATTTCTAAATCTGTTAATGGTTGATTTTTCGTTGTCATTTGGCATCCTACTTTCTATGTTGTTCATTTCCATTATAGTCTTAATTGTGAAAAAAAAGAAAGTCAGATATGCTAGCATTCCGACAATCAATTGACATTTTTGTTCAATTCATGTATGTTCTAAGAGAAAATGCAATTTTTTCACATTTTCTCATTGATAGCACGACTTCTTTAACTTTATTTTACTTTCAAGCGCATTGGAGGCGAATGCTTATGCAACATGGGATCGTAAAGTGGTTCAATAATGAAAAGGGTTATGGCTTTATTGAATGTGATGATGGAGAAGATGTATTTGTACATTTTACGGGCATCCAGGAGGAAGGCTTCCGTACACTTGAAGAAGGTCAAAAGGTTTCATTTGATGTTGTGGAAGGCAATCGCGGCCCGCAAGCATCAAATGTTGTAAAATTATAAGATAGGATATAGTAAGTGGATGAAGTATTTGAAAATGGCTCAATCCACTTTTTGCATGTTTGCACATAAAAATCCACTTCAACGATTGAAGTGGATTTTTAATTTATCTATTAATCCAATAAAAAGCACCTGGACACACTAATGTTTCCTTTGTTCGGTGTGGATCCTTCAATGTAACACCGATTGGCCCTTCTTTTAAATGACCGAGCGTCATGCTAGATGCTGAGGCTTCCTCATAAAAATCCAAGCGCATATTCGGTAGCTGTAGAGACATAAACTGCTCATGCTGCTCAAACTCGGGTAGTTGCAATACCTTCTGCCAAAGCTGCACCGTTTCCATCACATCCTTGACAAAAAACTGAATGGATTCCATTGTAATGGCTTGTTTTTCATCAATCGCGCCACTAGCCTTTAATTGAGACAAACGCTCCTCATCTCCATCTGCCCATTCAATTAAGAATGGAAAATCCACTGAAAGGCCGGGTCTGCCAAAATGCAATAGCTTCCATTCGATTATCGTGCCGTCCGGTCTTGTGCGGCTACAAGCATCGGGACCATATACTTCATAGCCCAATGCACGCAATCGTTGACCCTCGTCTTCAATATTTTTGGTGCGTAAGGCAATTCGTGAAAATCCTTGGCGCTCATGATCACGTTTAAACGTATAATGTAGGGAATATGGGTACAGGGCTGCTTGCTCAAATAAATCACGATCATAAATAGCGATTTGTTCAATATAGCTTAAGCCAAAATAACTTAGTGTATTGTAAGTCCCCCACATTGTGTGTTGACCACCGTTCACTGTATGGACATTTCGTTTATTGAAGAAAACCTTTATATTTTCCGGTGATTCTACTTGATGTACCAGATGATCAAAATATAAAGTCATGGCAATTCCCCTTTCTTTCCCCCATTAGCTTTACCTGGATGTGTAATTGATTTAATATTTACTTAAGAAAAGGAGTTACAATATGGTATGAAAAAAAGTGCAATTTACCTACTAACTCCGTTAACTAATTTATTACTAACTATAAAGAGGTGATTTGAATGACAGATCATGTTGCTGCTTTTAAATTGGCATTAGGTAACTATCCTACAGGTGTAACAGTTGTTACAGCATGTCATGAAACGAATCCAATTGGCTTAACCGTCAATTCTTTTGCATCTGTTTCCATTGACCCACTACTTATTTTATGGTCACTTGATAAAAAATCTCAGCTTCATCCTTACTTTATGAGTGCGGAAAAATTCGCTGTCAATATTTTAGCAAGTGATCAAGAGCAATTATGTACATTATTTGCAAGTAAAATCCCAGATCGCTTTGCTCAAGCAAAATGGTCCACTTCTTCTTTAGGACTACCGATTTTACATGATACAGCAGCTATTTTACAATGTAAATCCTTTCAGCAAATAGATGCAGGTGATCATACTATTTTTATTGGGCAAGTGCTAGATATTACAAACTCTCAAAAGGAGCCGCTTCTCTATCATCGCCGTCATATCGGTCAGATTCCAAAAAGCTTCTATAGCTAATTGCCATAAAAAAAGGGCCACTTGTAAGCAACGGAAACCATGCTTATTGGTGGCCTTTCCACATCGTTCAACTGAAATGATCCTTTATTTCTTCTGAGGAAATCTCTGCTTTTCAAGCCTATTAATTTGAACAATCACACCATCCTGAATCGTAATATGCACTTCACCAAATTCAAGATTTTGAATGGCCTTTGCAATAGCCTCTAATTTCTTATCTTCTACCTTTGCCGACTGAGCCATACGATACACCCCTTCTTTTTCGTCCTTGTTGTACAAAAGAGGCCAATGCATCAAACTGATTGATAGCCCCTCCTATCTCTCAGATACATCTGTTGGAATTGGCACCTATGTTTCGGTTGCCGAGGCTTCATTGGGTCAAGTCCCTCCACCTATCTTGATAAGAGTACTGCGTTTCTTGAAAATAATTCTATAATTCTGTTATAAGATTGTCAATACAAAATATTAGAAAACCTAGCTGAATACTTTGTAATGATTATTTTAGATTAGAAAACTATCTATATCTAAAGTATTTTATGCCTAATCAACGAAAAATAGATGGCAATCCATTAATTTATTACGAACTCCATTTCCTCATCAAGAATTCAAGGGGACCTCGACGATGTTTAGCTCTCCACCAGACAGAAACAAGCACACATCCTACAAAGTAACAGCAGGCATATAGCATGGAAAAAGCAAGCGTCTGATTCTCCAACTTTTGGCAAACAATTAATATTCCAATCCCAATAAAAACATGGCCGACATAATGCGTTAAAGACAATTGTCCCGTAAAGATCAAAGCTTCAATTACTTTATTTTTACATGTCTCAACAAGATAGATGGAGCCCACGATAAGGACAATTGCCGACGCCGAATTAGATAGTACATACATCATATTCGGTGGAATCGGTCCCGTATCAAATAAATATAATGCACTCTCTACATCTAAGAAATGGATCGTTGTCATCTTAATAAATAGCGTTGAAAAAGTCTCCGTCATTATGACTAGCAATAAGCCCATCACCCATAAGATTTTTCGTAATGAGCGATTAGTTAAATCTAATGAGCCGATTACCATGCCAATTAGTAAGAAACAAATCCAGGGAAATAGTGGGTGATAGCCATTAAACAACAAATTTCTTATAAATCCTGCCGGTGTCCAAAAATCAAGATACTCAAGTAATACATATGTTGGGTGCCACCCAGCAAGGTAATTAAATTGAATTTGGAGCCATTGTGAAAGGATGAGGATGACACCGATTATGAACATCATCATTTTCTTGGATTGGGCAATCAAACATGCGGCAACAAACATATACACGCCATAATAATGTAAGATATCTCCTGTCCAACCGACCGTATATAGGACTATCCCTATCACGAATAACAAAAGCGACCTCTTCCACAAAGTAAGTCGATTCTTGCGAAGAAGTATTGGGTCCTTAGTCTCTCTAGCCTGACGAGTCATTAAAGCTGTTCCTATTCCTGCTAGCATGACAAATACGGCCGAGGCACGCCCCTCAAATAGATTTTGTAAGGCCACCAACCATGTTGAACCATTCTTTGTAGAACCCGTTATGACTCCAAAATTGACAATGAACATACCAAACATGGCGAGAGCTCTTGCAAAATCAAGGCCTTCAATGCGCCGATCATCAACTCTTTTTGCCATCTCCGCCTCCTTGGATAACGCTATGCACAGCCTCCTTCCAAATAGCTCTGTAGTTCAATTGGTTACCTGTTAACATGAAATTACCGATATTATCATAGACCAAGGCTAGCATCTGTGCCTTTGCTTCTATATTGGGAGTATCCTCTAGAACCCCTAACCGCACGCCATATTGTAGAACCTCAACAAAGCTTGTTAAAAAGCTGGTTTCTAGCTCTACTAATTGTTTCTTATAGCTTTCATCGCGAGCTGCTAATAGTATATATTGGTTAAATATTTTATTAAAATAAGGATCCTTGCCCTGCGCCTCAATAGACTTATAGCCCAACTCTAGTAATTTTTCCTTGAAATTAACGCGAGAAAGTTCTTTATAATCCACTGCGACATCCTGTTGAATTACTTTATACAGTTCATCAAATAAGTAAGTGATTAATTGATCCTTTGATTGAAAATAATAATAAATGGCTGGTTTCGATATACCGACCTCTGCAGCAATCATGGCTAAACTTGTTTTTTCAAACCCTTTTTCTGCAAACATCACATAAGCGACTTCTATAATCTTTTGAAAAGTTTGTTCCTTATTCCCCATCATCATTCTCCTTTTTTACCTACCGTTAAGTAAATATTAAATGATACACCTCTTTTAAACAAGAAAAAACTGTGTAGAAATATTTCTCTACACAGTTCATATTTATAGATGTTGTAAATATATCATTAAAGCTTCGGCTGTTTTTTGCTTGCCCATTACTTTCATAGGCTGTCCATCAGCAGGTACAATCCAATGGGGCTCGTCCCCGTCATATAAAGATTGAGAGCTATTGGCTACCATCAATTGAGCATGAGCTGTTTCCATTCGCAGTCTTGCACGTGCTAATAAAAACTCCTCATCATCGGTCGCTTCTAGCTTAAACCCTACTAACGTCACATTCGGTTGCCAGCCCTTAATTTGCCCTAAGACTTTTGGCGCCTTTTTAAAATGAATAATAGGTGGCTCATCTGAAGGCATTTTCCCCGCTCCCTCCATCAAGTTGCCTGATTGATCATATACTTTATCAATGACCCAATCGGAGCCAGCCGCAGCCATAATAACGATATCAACACGCTCTTGTTGGACAGCATGACGAACCTTTTCTCCTAAATCCTCAATACCTTCAAATTTAATCAATTTCATTTGATCGTGATTCACTGGAAGCTGTGCAAAATAACCATGCATATATACTACATTAGCACCAGCAGCGAGTGCCGCCTCCGCTAAATAACAGCCCATTGTCCCTTTTGATAAATTCGTATGCCCTCGTACACGATCCCATTTTTCAAGTGTTCCCCCACTTGTAATGAGTACGGTTTTACCTTGTAATGTCCCCATCCACTCACCTATTTTCTAAAATATATACACCTACTATTTTACCGTAATGCAAGGATAGGCTTCAATAGATTCCATCATAGTGCATTTTTTTGTTCCATCAGCCATGCACTTAAAATTTCCGCAAATTTCTTCGTTACAGGTGATGCATTATGCTTCATCGCAATTCCAATCGTACGGTAGGCACCTTGCTTCAGAGGAATCGCTCTTAAGGTAGGCGGCAAAGTCTGAATGACCAATTGGGGTAAAATACTAATCCCAAGTTGATGAGAAATCATAGAAACAATGCCGACCTCCTCTGAAAGCTCAAAGCGAATATTGGGCTTCACATGATATTGTTCCAACAAAACTTTGACATCATTGGTCCCTTTATAGGAAGTCATAATAAAAGGCATATCTTCTAAATCAACAATATCGATCTCAGACTTATTAAATAGTGGACTTTGATCTGAAACGATACATAATAAAGGGTCCTGCTGTAATTCCGTATATTGATATTGCTCAGATTTTTGACCATTTAAAAATCCAGCCTCTATTTCCCCACTGAGTAGCCATTGTTCAATTTCATAATAATCACCCTCGCGTAATTCCACCTGTATTCCAGGAAACTGATTATCCATAATCCTAATAATTTCTGGCATCCAATTGGAAGATATACTTGAAATAACGCCAATACGCACATTTCCTCTTGTTACTCCATGAATATGTGCTGCCTCTTGTTGCAATAATTCCTGTGCGTCTAAAACCTGACGCATCGCCCTTAGCATGGTTTGCCCCTCACTTGTCAGTGTGACACCCGCTCTACTTCGATGTATGAGCGCAAATCCAAATTCTTTTTCTAAACTTGACACGGCGTGACTGACAGCAGACTGAGTTAGACCTAGTGCATCTGCTGCTTTTGTAAAGCTTGCTACCTCTGCTACCTTTGTTAAAATCTCATATTTCACTAAGCTCATCAGCAATACCTCTACATACATGAATTTTTTTAATCCTAATCATTATAAACATTCGTTTTACTAATCTCAACACAAGATATATAGTAATTTTTAGTATAAAAACTGTTTTAGTACACAGATGGTAGGTGAACATAATGAGTATCCAAGGAAAAGCAAATGTATTGATGGTTATTGTCACAATGTTTTGGGGACTATCTTATACCTTTATGGTCATGGGGCTTGAAACATTGGCTGTTTATAATGTGGTGGCATTGCGTTGTATCATCGCATTTTTAGTAGCAGGGCTTATTTTTTATAAACGGATGATTAAGGTAAATGGTAAGACTTTAAAATATGCAGCTATCCAAGGATTTTTATTATTCATTGTGTTCGCATTAAGCTTATTTGGCTTACAGTCCACTTCAGTTTCAAATGCAGGCTTTATTTTAAGTCTAACGGTTGTATTAGTGCCGATTTTCAGTAGCTTTATTGATAAAAAATTACCTTCCAGAGCCGTCAGCTTTGCAATTATTTGTACGATGATTGGTATAACAGTGTTAACGGCGCAAGGTTCATTCTCCTTCCATAAAGGAGATTTATTAGTAGCAATCGCTGCGCTATGCTATTCAATTTATTTACTTTTAAACAGTTCATTTACAAGGAATGTGGAATCTATTTCATACGGTATTTACCAATTAGGTTTCGCTGGCATTTATGCGCTAATTTTAACATTATTATTTGAAACACCTACGTTACCAAATAATACGACATCCTGGATTGCTATTTTAGGTCTTGGAATCATTTGTAGTGCGTTTTGCTTCGTTGGTCAAACTGTTGCACAACAGTATACTTCTGCTACACATACAGGTCTAATTTTTTCCCTAGAACCTATATTTGCAGCGATGTTTGCGATGATGTTCATTGGTGAAGGATTGACAGTGAAACTCGTTATTGGTGGTAGCTTTATTTTGATTGGTAATTTATTTGCTCAATTAGAGCATTTCCATGTGTTGCGCTTTATTAAAAAAGATGCACCAGAAAAAGTAATTCATTAAAGAGTGATCCACAATGATCACTCTGTTCAAACTGTGGGTAACAGCCATCGAGAAGTTTACTCTCGATGGCTGTTGTCATCCCTTTAATCACCCATTTTTAGTAATACACTAGCTACTATTGGTATACGTTTTCTGCGGGCGGTGTCGATCTTTACTTTATTTTATTGTCCAATTGTCAAAGAAAAAAGACTGTAGGCAAACTCTCAAAATTCATTGAGTTTGTCTACAGTCTGAACAGAGTGATTCACAATGATCAATCTTTTTTCCTTTTATAAAAATCTTCTAAGTTGCTCAGCCTCATTCAGGCGTTCTTGTCTTAAACGCTCTTCCTGCTCAGCAGCTGTTTCCGGATGTTGTGATGGTAGCGTATCATAATCATCATCCCGTTCTGCAAATAATACGATACTCCCCTGCTCTACAAGATGAGCATAGTAAGCGATTTGCCCTTCGGAAAGATTAAAGCGTTTTAAGCCCTCTGTTACAGCGGAATCACCTGTAAACCAAGATTTAAATTGGTCCACCCAGTTACCAGCCTCATGTGTGTGGACATCATCATCCCATTTCACATCCTCCAACTGCTGGGAGTCTTTCGCAATAATATGGATATCCTCTTTATGGAAACCTTCTGTTCGCATATTTTCTAGAATATGAAGCATTTCGTCCCTTGTATGGGCCACCTCAATTTTTGGATTTTGTTCATTCATCATGTTCATGTTCATGTTCAATTCCTCCTAATTTGTATGGCTTACTAAATAATTACCCTGACTATGGGGAAACAAACTCTTTTTGCCGCTTCGTTACCAAACCGTAATAATTGTTACTATGCTTTTATACAAGTACTCTTTTTGTCATAAAGAGATAAAAAAACCTAAAAAAAAAGCATCCCCAAATTATCTGGGAATGCTTGTAAACCGTTTATTTGTCGAGGAAGGCTTTTAACATCCAAGTATGCTTTTCAAGGGATTGGTACATCGCATTCAGTAAATCCTCTGTACGGTCATCCCCTTCCTCTGCTGCTAGCTCCATTGTGGAATTCAATGCTTTCATGAGCTTTTGGAAATCAGAAATCGTCGTTGCTACCATTTCCTCCGTCGACTCATTTCCTGTTGCTTCCTCTACATAGGATAGCTCTAGATGTTCTTTTAAAGTCGCAACAGGCTTGCCATCCTTCGAAAGAATACGTTCTGCAATTTCATCTAAATTCAACGTTGTTTCATTATACAATTCTTCAAATTTTGCATGCAGTGTAAAGAATGCGGGCCCTGTGACATACCAATGATAATTGTGTAGCTTTGTATAAAGTACTGACCATGTTGATACTAGCTTATTTAATTGTTTGTTTAAGTTTTGTGTCATAATTACTTCTCCTCCAATGTGTCAATTGTTCTAGCCTTTAGTATGCGTTACAAATGATGTTGGCTATACACATATTGTTCCCGTCTAGCAATATTTCAAACATACTCGTACTTACTGGATTAAAAAACAGGACTGTTTTCTTTAAGAATATTTCAACTATTCTATTAAATTATTTCACTTTCCGAAATAGTTTCGTTATAATGAAATCACTTATATGTAAAGGGGTGTTTATAAATGAAAGTTTTACCATTACGAAAAGATGTTGCAGTAGAAGAAACGTGGGATTTAACTGATTTACTGAAAAATGATGCAGATTTTGAACCTATTTTAGCACAGCTTGTAGAGGAAGCTCTTAGCTTTGAACAAACGTATCAAGGCTCTATTACAGATGCGCAAAAAGTTATTGATGTATTAACGGCTTTCGAAAATTTGCAAAAAAGTATCGTTCCAATTGGTACGTATGCGAGCTTAAACCTACAGGTAGATCGAACGGATGATGTCGCCCAAATGCGTGCTGCAAAATTTGGTACAGCTATCAGTAAAATAAGCAGTGCCTTATCATTCGTACGGAGTGAATTACTTGCTTTGGATGAAGAGATACTACAAGAAGCAGCAACATTAAGCCCTCTTTACAAACATTATTTAGAGGAATTATTAAAACGAAAACCTCATCAGCTACATCCAGAAGTTGAAAAAACGCTTGCTGCCTTTAGTTCTACTTTTGATGCGCCATACGAAACATATAATACGACGAAATTAGTAGATATGAATTTTGGTGAATTTGAAGCAGATGGTGAAAAGCATCCGTTAAGCTTTGTCCTTTATGAAAATAATTGGGAGTTTGAAGCCAATACAGAAGTTCGCCGTGCTGCCTTTAAAGCTTTTTCAAGCAAGTTGAGTGATTATCAACATACAACTGCACAAGTTTACAACACACATATTCAACAAGAAAAAACAATGGCGGATCTGCGAGGCTTTGATTCCATTTTTGATTATTTACTATTCGATCAAGATGTCGATCGCTCCCTTTATAATCGCCAAATCGATTTGATTTCAAAAGAGCTTGCCCCACATATGCGTCGATATGCAAAATTAATTCAAAAAGCGAATGGCATTGAGCACATGACATTTGCAGATTTGAAAATCGCTTTAGATTCTGCCTATGATCCAAAATTATCGATGGACGAAGCGAAGGAATATGTTGATAAATCATTAGCGGTTATGGGTGAAGACTACAATCACCTAATGGACAGAGCCTTCAAGGAACGTTGGATCGACTTTGCACCAAATAAAGGGAAATCCACAGGGGCATTCTGTTCAAGTCCTTATGGTAGTCACCCATATATTTTAATGTCATGGAATGAACGTATGAATGAAGTCTTTACCCTCGTTCATGAGCTTGGTCATGCAGGACATTTTGCGAATACGTATGCGCATCAATCCTATTTTAACAGTCGCCCTTCCCTATACTTTATTGAAGCACCATCTACTATGAATGAAATGCTGCTAGCGAATTATTTATTAACGCATAATGAAGATGTGCGCTTTAAGCGTTGGGTGATTTCAAATATTGTTTCTAAAACGTATTATCATAACTTTGTCACACACTTACTTGAAGCCGCGTACCAACGGAAAGTATATGAATTGGTGGACACTGGTGAATCTGTCAACGCGAATATTTTAAACCAGTTAAAACGTTCGGTGCTAGAAGAATTCTGGGGTGATGCAGTAGATATTACCGAAGGTGCTGAACTGACGTGGATGCGTCAGCCTCATTATTATATGGGCCTTTACCCATACACGTATAGTGCAGGCTTAACTATTTCAACACAAGTATCTCAGCGCATTTTAAAAGAAGGTGATGCAGCTGTTGAAGAATGGTTAGCTGTCCTACAGGCTGGTGGAACAAAATCCCCTGTGGAATTAGCACAAATGGCAGGCGTTGATATTACAACGGATCAACCACTTCGAGATACGATTGCCTATATTGGTCATTTAGTAGACGAGCTTGAGCGCCTTACACTAGAAATTGAGGCTGTACAACAATCATAAACGTTCTAGAAAACGGTTCTGTGCTTGTAAAGTACAGATCGTTTTCTTTTTTTAGTTCTAAGTGAAAACGTGCATACATATACTTGAATTAGGGCGTCCCTCCACACTTTTTAGATATTTCAAAATAGACAATCATTTTTCTTCATACAAAAGTACCGTTATTATTAATAGTACGCAAATTATTTAGCAATATACGATTAACAATTGTCAAAGGAAGTGTTCTAATTATGGTAAAACGTAATGATCCATGCCCATGCGGTAGCGGCAAAAAATATAAAAAATGTTGTGAAGGTAAACAACAAGTAACAGTGGAAACAGTACAAATCGAAGAATTAGAGCGTGTGCTACAATCATTTTACTTAGAGTATCCTGAGCGTAAAGATGTTCGTGCTTATATCGAGCATGTAGGCACATGGCAACCTAAATTAGAGAGCGTGCTACAGCGTGAGCTGATTGAAGCCATCGCTTTAGACGACTTTTTCTTCCATCAAGAGCCTTCTATTTGGAAAAGTTATTTAAAGAAAACGAAGAAAAAAGCAGTAAGACCTTCAACAGTAAAAGTACTGGAAGACTGGTCTCACCCTACATTATTTATCGGTACGGTAACTGTTGTTGAGGAAAAATATTTTAAAGCTAGCCATTTACTTACAAATGAAGAGCTTTATATTCGTCGTGAAAATAATAAACCAATTCCGGAAGGAATGCATGTCTTTGCCTTTATTTTACCGGATGGAACGAAGAAATTGACACATTATTTAGCTGTGTCTACATTGATTTTCTTCCCTGAGGACCATTTAAAAGTATTTGAAGAATTCAAGAAAAACTTTGAAGCATCCGAGAAAAAGGTTGGAGCTTTCTTAAAAGAAGAACATCTTGCATTCTGGGAATTACTTGTCTCCAACGGCTATAAAGGGGAAGAATTCACTAATTTTGAAAGCACAGTCCTTACACAAGTAAAAGAATTCTTGGAGCAAAATGATCGTGAAACAGCTCCAATACTTGAGCTATTAGAGGACTATTTAATAGAAGGACAACCTACTGCGCGCAAAGAGGCGGCTATTGCTGCTGGTGCAATTCGTTATGGCCAGGAAAAAGAGCTCTTTGAATCTCTTTCTATGACGGTAAAAGAAATTGCCGCAACTTTTGATATTTCCGCTTCTTCACTTACAAAGTATTACCAAGATTTAAATAGCTATGTCGAAACAAAATAAACCTATAAAAGAAGCTACATTTATTAGCATTTGCTGATAAATGTAGCTTTTTCTAAACGGTGCCTATTTATTTACTGTAAACTTTCAAAAGCTCTTCGCCTAAAAACTGTAGCTTTTCTCCAATTGAACAAGCTTCAATACAGAAGCGATGAGCCCCTGGTTTACCACGTTCTTTACGTAATTGCTGAATGACTAAGCAATCTGCGCAATACGTATCATGCAGTTCGTCTATATCCTTCATAACCGTCACTTTATCCATGTGAACTCTCGCTCCTTTCACGTCCAAAATTCACTTCCTACTATTATGAAGCGTTCATTTTGAACAAGCAACTATTTTGTTTATCCACTTCAGCAATTTTTTTCAAGCACATCACGACCAGCACATAGGTGTTTTACAGCGTACCCATGTTGTACAATTATATGGAAGTCAAATAGTAAAGTAGGGATGATATGTTAGAGGTTTATATAGATGCTGCTAGTGCAGGAAACCCTGGTCCAAGTGGTATTGGTATATTTATTAAAGGAGAGGGTCAACATATACAAATTAGTGAGTATATCGGGCTAACAAATAATCACATTGCTGAATTTACTGCTTTAGTCCGTGGACTCGAGGAAGCACAAAAGCTTAATTCTACACTTGTTTCCGTTCGCTCTGATTCTAAAATCGTTGTCGCTTCTATGGAAAAAGAATATGTGAAAAACGAGGAATTTAAACCTTTTCTGGAAAAAGCATTATCGCTCGCCAACACCTTCGATTTATTTTTTATTAAATGGGTGCCTGATTCTCAAAACAAAGCTGCTGATGCCTTGGCACGAAAAGCTATTCAAAACAATAATCATTAAACAATGCATGCCACAGGACTGTTAACTATAACAGTCCCTTTTCTTTCCCCTTCTATTCAGATACTTAATTTCCCCTAATCCATTATTTTTATGAAATCAATTTTCTTACAAAGATCATCCTAAATTAGCTATAAAATGCATAAAATTTTCTGATTAATCCAAAACGATATTGACATCCATTAGCCTCGGTGATATCCTTTAACACATTAGTAGTTTAGCAAACGAAAGCGATAGATTTATATAGGGGGAAATTAAGGATGAAACGTATAATCACTTTAGTTATGATACTAACAGCTGTAATTGTTTTAGCAGCATGTGGCACATCAAAAGAAAATTCAGCAGAGAAAGACCAATCTTCAGCTGATCAAGAAACCATCATTATTGGTATTGACGATAAATTTGCACCAATGGGCTTCCGTGATGATAAAAATGAAATTGTGGGATTCGATATTGATTTAGCACGTGCTGCAGCTGAGCATATGGGCGTAGAAGCTGAATTCCAACCAATCGACTGGAAAACGAAAGAGGCTGAATTACTCAGTGGACGTATTGATTTAATTTGGAACGGTTATACCATTACAGATGAGCGCAAAGAAAAAGTATTATTTACAAAGCCTTATCTTGAAAACTCTCAAGTGGTTATGACAAAAGCAGATTCTAAGATTGTGAAATTAAATGATTTAGCGGGCAAAGAAGTAGGCATTCAATCTCTTTCTTCTGCTGCAGATGCATTAAATGGTAACCCTATCCATAAAGAGGTGAAAACCATTACAGAATTCTCGGATAACGTTTTAGCTTTATCAGACTTAAAAACAGGTCGTGTTGATGCCGTCGTAATTGATGCTGTTGTAGCAGAATATTACATGACACAAGAGCCTGACACATTTAAATTATTAGAGGAATCACTTGCTCCCGAACAATACGGTATTGGTGTAAAACCAGGGAACGAAGCATTATTGGAAAAACTCCAAGCTGCATTAGACAAAATGAATGAAGATGGTACAGCAGCTGACATTTCAACAAAATGGTTCGGTGAGGATAAAGTTTTAAAATAAGGACAGGATATTTATTGTAAGAGTTTCCTCTGCGAAACTCTTACTCTTTTTGGAGGGACATCACTATGGCAGATTACTGGCAAACTATGATATGGCCGATGCTAGAAGGCGCGAAAATGACAGTTATACTGTTTTTCATCGCCATTCTTATATCGATTCCATTTGGCTTTTTACTAACACTCGCAGTGAAAAGTCGTATTAAACCACTTTCTTGGCTTGCACATACGTATATTTATATCATGCGTGGTACGCCACTATTACTACAATTATTATTAATTTGCTTTGGTCTACCTATGCTGCCAGTAATCGGTGAATATTTAGTATTGGATCGTTTTGTAGCCGCATGTCTTGGCTTTATTTTAAATTATGCTGCCTACTTTGCTGAAATTTTTCGTGGTGGTTTACTCGCCATCGATAAAGGACAATATGAGGCAGCACAAGTACTCGGTTTATCAAAATGGCAAACAACAACACGTGTCATTTTGCCACAAATGTTTCGCGTAGCATTACCAGCCTTATCGAATGAATCGGTTACGCTAATTAAGGACACAGCCCTGCTCTATGCTGTAGCTGTTCCAGAATTACTACATTTTGCACAAACTGCCGTCAATCGTGACTTTACGATTGTACCTTTCTTTATTGCTGGTGCTATTTATTTAATCATGACGCTGATCTTGACCGTATTCTTTAAATGGCTAGAAAAACGTTTTAAATTTGAATAGAGGTGATCTATATGGCATTGATGGCAGTAACAAACTTAAAGAAATCCTTCAATCAAGTGGAGGTTCTTAAACAAATTTCATTTTCAGTGGAAAAGAACGATGTCATTGCGGTGATCGGTCCCTCTGGATCTGGTAAAAGTACAATGCTTCGAAGCTTAATTCATTTAGAAGAAATAGATGGTGGTAGCATTTTAGTAGATGGTGATTATCTTGTGCAGGACGGCGTTTATGCCAAGCCTCAGGAAATCAAAAACCTGACAGCTAAAATGGGGATGGTTTTTCAACATTTTAACCTATTCCCCCACTTAACCGTGCAGCAAAACCTTGAAATGGCCCCTCGCTTATTAAAACAAGAATCAGCTGAAGCCATTTCGAGCCGTTGTCTAGATTTATTGAAAAAAATTGGACTTTCCGAGAAGGCAAACGCCTATCCAGCTAATCTATCCGGTGGACAAAAGCAACGAGTTGCAATTGCCCGTGCTTTAATGATGAACCCTCAAATTTTATTATTTGACGAGCCAACGTCTGCCTTAGATCCAGAGCTGACAGGAGAAGTATTAAAGGTCATGAAAACCTTAGCTGAAGACCATATGACTATGATTGTCGTTACACATGAAATGGGCTTTGCGCGAGAAGTAGCCAAT
Source organism: Lysinibacillus sp. A1 (assembly GCF_000801965.1). Classification (NCBI taxonomy): domain Bacteria; kingdom Bacillati; phylum Bacillota; class Bacilli; order Caryophanales; family Bacillaceae; genus Lysinibacillus; species Lysinibacillus sp. A1. The sequence goes on along the minus strand of NZ_JSZM01000025.1, from coordinate 4,998 downwards.
AAGGTTGTCTTTATGGATGATGGACAAATTATCGAATCCGACCACCCGGAAAACTTCTTTACGAACCCACAAAACGAACGGACAAAGGCTTTTTTACAAAAGAACCTAAACTAAAAGGAGAGCAGACGTAACTGCTCTCTTTTTTTATTTATTATTCACAAAGCTGTCTCGTGCCAAGTTTAAAAAGGCATGGATGGCAGGCGAAATCCACTTTTCTTCATGCCAAAACATTTGGGTGGCAAACGATGTAGCTGTCATATCCCATGGCAACGAGACTAGCTCCCCCCTACTCAATTCTGCTGTCACAGCCATTTCAGGTAAGATCGCGATGCCCATTCCGATTTTCGCACATTGTTTAATGGCCTCCGCACTGTTAAATTCCAATTCGGTAATTCCGCCCATACCCTTTTGTGAAAGACTCCGTTCAAAAAATGTGCGATAGGAACACCCCTTTTCCGTCAGCAAAAAGGTCTCCCCATTAAAATCTTCAATGTCCAATTCAGTACGTGAAGCTAAAGGATGATCGGGAGCTACCAAAATATAAAAGAGCTCATCCTGCATTTTTTCTCCGCAAAACCCCATCTCGCTTTTGTCCTCATCGAGCATAAAAATAATGTCTGCGTCCCCTTCTCGCAAACACTGTTTCAAATTCGAATGAGACAACGGCCGAAATATGAGCCGAATTCCTGGATAACGTAAGCGAAACAGACGCAAAACAGCAGGCAGGCGATACGTACACAACGTTTCATCTGCACTAATGACCAACGTCCCCGTCATTTCGCCAGATTGTTTAACGGCATGCTCCGCTTCTTCAATTTCACCCAATATACGGACTACATAATCTAGAAAACGTCTACCCGCATCGGTCAGGATCACTTTTTTTCCTAATCTATCCACCAGCTTAACACCGAGTTCTTCTTCCAATGCCTTCATTTGCATCGTAACCGTTGATGGAACATAGTTTTGCACTTCTGCAGTACGGCTAAAACTGAGGGTCGAAGCAAGTGTATAAAAGGTTTTTAATTGACGTAATTCCATGTTTATTTCACCCCATAATTCAAAAAAAATGAACGTTTTATTCAAAAACGTTTCTTTGACTTCACAATAGCATTCTCGTAGAGTAATGACAAGAAAGACCATCTATCCCATCTTTAATTACGAAAAGGAGTTTTTCACATGAGAGATTATGAACTTTATGAACTGGGAGACATTCAACTACAATCAGGTGACATACTGCCAAATGCAGTTCTCGCCTATAAAACATACGGGACACTCAATGCAGAAAAGAATAATGTCATTGTTTATCCCACATGGTTTGCAGGCTTGCATACTGATAATGAATGGTTAATCGGAACTGGTAAGGCACTAGACCCAGAAAAGTATTTTATCATCATACCAAATATGCTTGGCAATGGATTATCCTCTTCTCCAAGCAATACACCAGCACCCTATGATCAAGCAAATTTTCCCCTCATTTCAATTTATGATAATGTGCGACTACAGCATCAATTGGTTACTCAAAAGTTTGGTATTAGCAAAATAGCGCTCGTCGTTGGTTGGTCGTTAGGGGCTGTACAAACCTTTCAATGGGGAGCAAGTTACCCTGATATGGTCGAACGAATCGCTCCATTCGGAGGAACTGCCATGGCCAGACCCCATGCCAGGATTGTATTTGAAGGAATGATTGCTGCCCTTCAAGCTGATTCTAGCTGGAAAAATGGCTTTTACACCGAGCAACCTAAAGTGGGATTGGCTGCCATGGGACGCGTCTATGCAGCTTGGGGCTTCTCACAGGCTTATTATTTAGAACAGCTCTATCAGCAAGAAGGCTATGAAACGCTGGAGGAATATCTCGTAGATTACTGGGATCAAGTGTTTTTAAGCTTTGATGCCAATGATCTGATCTCCATGCTACGTACTGGCATTACGGGGAATATTAGTGCCAATGCTTTGTATGATGGCGATTTCGAGCTGGCATTAAGCAAGATTACAGCTCGTGCATTGGTCATGCCAGGAAGTACAGATCTTTTCTTTCCTCCAGAGGATAATAACTATGATGCACTACATATGCCAAATGCCCGCTTCCTCCCTATCGAATCGAAATGGGGACATTGTGCCGGGATTGGACAGCATAAGCCAGATTCTGAATTTATAGATCAAAACCTAAAAATGTTCCTGCTTGAATAAAAATTATTTTGCTCTTGACTTTCCCCCGCACGGGAAACTATATACTTCCATTATGATAGAGATTGGAGGTGATATATTGTTTAAAATTAGTGTGTTTTCTAGGCTAAGCAAAGTATCCTTAAAAACATTGCGCTACTATGATCAAATCGGCCTATTAAAGCCCAGAAAGGTAGATCACGAAACTGGCTATCGTTACTATTCGGCAGACCAGCTACTTGAAATCAATCGAATTTTTATTTATAAGGAATTAGGATTCACTTTACCACAAATCATTCATTTGCTCCATGAGGATATTACATTCAAGGATATTCAAGGGATGTTTAAGCTAAAAAAAAATGAAATCCAACGCATTATCGATATGGAACAAGCCAAGCTTGCTCGGATTGAGGAACGTATGCAGCTTTTAGAAAGTGAGGGACAAGTAGAAACCCTACAAGAAATCAGGATCAAAGCTGAAGATGCCCAGCAGTTCCTTTCTTTGAAGGCGCACGGAAGAGAAGAAGACATTCCGGATCTATTTCGGACATTTAATCACATATTACTCAAGGAAACTCGCCAATTGACTCAAAGTCCTCAGGTCGTTTTATGGAAAGAAATAGAGGACCAAGAAGATGAGTTCGAATTTGAAGTCGGTTATTTTTTAAGCCGGGAGCTTCCAACGTATCCAGATACATTTCAATTACGAATACTTCCCCCTGAGCCGATGATGGCAACCATGACCTTTCGCTCGGATTCTCATTTTGCTAGTACAGCCTGTGTAGATTTAGCTAAATGGATTGAAAAAAACAACTATCAGATTAAAGAAAACGAACCTGGTAGGGAAATATATTTACCGTTATCTACGTCACAGGATGCACAATTAATGGAAATACAAATTCCCATTATAGAGAGAAATTAAAAAGACGGAGGGAATTGAGTTGAAAAATAATATGATTATCTATATTTTAGCATTTATTGTTTTCCTTATCGGAACTGTTGAGTACATTATTACAGGAGTAATTGAAATGATTGCCGTGGACTTTGGAGTAACCGTTTCGGAAGCTGGGTTATTGGTGACTGTATTTGCCCTCGCTGCGGCCATTATCGCGCCCATTCTAATCGCTCTCACGATCAATATGGACCGTAAAAAGTTACTCATTAATACTATAGGTGTGTTTATTGTCAGCAACGTACTAATGTTTATAAGTCCTGCTTATAAAGCAGCTCTGTGGATACGAATTCTGCAAGGGGTTAGCGGAGGAATTGCTACAGTGGTAGCCATGGCAGTAGCTGCACGACTAGTTGAAAAAGAAAAAAGAGGCCGTGCAATCGGTATTATTTTGATGGGTCTAAGTAGCTCACTCGTGCTTGGTGTTCCGATCGGTACCTTTTTTAGTGAGATGTTTGGATGGAGAGTTTTATTTATTTTGATCGGTTTATTAACGATTCTCCCATTGCTAACCGTTTATAAAAGGGTTCCAGCAATCAAAGAAGAAGAAACTGTTACTCTTAGAATGCAGCTCTCTATTTTAAAAGATTCAAAAATTCTCACTGCCCTGGCTATTACTTTATTTTATATCGGTGGATACGCTACTCTATTCACGTATATTACACCCTTCTTGCAAGCCATATCCACCCTTTCCATAACTGAAATTAGTGGCATTCTATTTCTAGCAGGAATTTGTAGCTTCATGGGATCAAGAATGGGCGGACAATTAGCAGATACAAAAGGTTCGAAATTCACCATTTATTTCGGACTGTTCTTACAGGGAGTAACCTTACTTTTATTCACGCTAGCGGGCTTCAATCTCTTTGTGTTGATCTTAGTTCTCATGATATTTATGCTAGCAACATGGAGTATTTCCCCAGCACAGCAGTTATTTTTGGTCACCTTGGTACCTCGAAATCCAGACATGGCCTTAAGCATCAATACATCCTTTATTCAATTTGGTTTTGCGCTAGGCTCTGGATTAGGCGGGCTTGTCATCAGCCATACTTCCGTCCTAAATTTGAATTGGGTAGGATTGGGTGCAGTAATCATCGCTTTATGTCTTGCCATCATGCTATTCAGAACATGGAATAATGGAATTGAAACCTCCATTGTACCTAAAGAAAAAATTAATTAGTCCTGATATGCTTGATAAAAATAGGTTGTTTTTTACATAATGACAATACATTCCATTATTGATACAATTTAATAATACTTTTAATTAAAGGGGAATTCATTATGAAGAAAAAACTCATTTTTAGCACGGCACTATTATTAAGTCTTGGCTTAGCTGGATGTGGAGAGACCGCTACAAAGGATGAATCAACAAATGATTCTAAACAAGAAGCATCCGCACCAGCTGCAAAAGAAGAAGGTAAATTGACAGAAGAAAAATTCAAACAAATTAAAGATGGTATGACATACGAAGAAGTTGTAAAAATTGTTGGTGCCGAGGGCAATATTATGTCCGAAACAGGCTCAGCTGGTGAACCTCACCACACTGTTATGTACGAATTTGAAACAGATGGAGTCATGTCATCGTCTACAATGATGTTCCAAGGTGGTAAGTTAATCAATAAAGCACAATTCGGTGTTGAAACGTCTGATATTGAAATTACTCTTGAGCAATTTAATAAGCTAGAAAATGGAATGACAAAAGAACAAGTATTCGATATCCTTGGTGGCGAAGGTGCGGTTCTTTCTGAATCAGGGGATATCGTTATGTATACTTATAATGGTAAATCTTTAGGTGCCAATGCCTCGTTAATGTTCCAAGGTGGTAAATTAATGAATAAAACTCAATTAGGATTAGAATAAAATGAAGAGGCTGGGACAAAACTAGC